>NC_007643.1:2737500-3095000 GCF_000013085.1 Rhodospirillum rubrum ATCC 11170 | reverse complement strand
AGACCGATGGTTCGGTCGGTCCCGAGGACGCGGTGGCTTTGGCCGCGCGCATTCTCCAGGACCAGCTTCAGCTGTTCATCAACTTCGAGGAGCCCCAGGCGGTTTCTGAGGAGAAGAAGGACGACGAGCTGCCGTTCAACAAGAACCTGCTGCGCAAGGTCGACGAACTGGAGCTTTCGGTCCGTTCGGCGAACTGCCTGAAGAACGACAACATCATCTATATCGGCGATCTGGTTCAGAAGACCGAGGCCGAGATGCTGCGGACGCCGAATTTCGGCCGCAAGTCGCTCAACGAGATCAAGGAAGTGCTGGCCCAGATGGGGCTGCACCTGGGCATGGAAATTTCCAACTGGCCGCCCGAGAATATCGAGGATCTGGCCAAGAAGCTGGAAGAGCCCTACTGATCAGCTGATCCAAGCCGGGTCCCTGGAGATCGCCAGGGATCGGCCTGAAAGCGACCCGCGATAGGGCGGGTCGTCGTTCGAATGCTTGACCGGAACCCTTTCCGGGAGGTTCGAACGCCCACAATCGGTTTCGCGCGCGAAACCAGGCGAAAAGAAGGAGCACGTCCATGCGTCATGGAATGTCGGGCCGCAAGCTTAACCGCACCAGCAGCCACCGTAAGGCGATGTTTGCCAATATGGCCGCTTCCCTGCTCAAGCACGAGCAGATCAAGACGACCCTGCCCAAGGCCAAGGATCTTCGTCCGATCGCCGAAAAGCTGATCACCCTGGGCAAGGGCGGCACCCTGCATGATCGCCGTCAGGCCCATGCCATCTTGCGTGATGACGCCGTGGTGGCCAAGCTGTTCGCCGTTCTCGGCCCGCGTTACAAGGACCGTCAGGGTGGCTACAGCCGCATCCTCAAGGCCGGCTTCCGCTATGGCGACGCCGCGCCGATGGCGGTGATCGAGCTGGTTGATCGCGATCCGGCGGCCAAGGGCCTCGATTCCGGTCCGACCGCCGAAGCCAACGACGACGACAGCGAAGAATAGGGCGCGGTTCTTTCCGTCGCCAACGACACGAGGGGCGCCCTTCCGCGAGGAGAGGCGCCCCTTTCCTTTGGGCGAGGTGGTTTTATTTTCAGAGAGACCGGCGATGCCCGGGCATCGGGGCCGGTTGGCGGAGGAGGGCGACATGATCAAAGCGGGGGAGGACCGGATGGACCAATCGGGGCGGTGGGCCAGGGGCGTTCTGGCCGGGGCGAGCGTCGCGGTCTTGCTGGCGTTCGGGGGACCGGCGGCGGGGGCGGCCGAACAGGTGCCAGGGGCCGGGACGGCCGAACAGGTGCCGATGGCGGCGGCCGAGATCAAGCTGACCTTCGCGCCGGTGGTCCGCGCCGTCGCTCCGGCGGTGGTCAATATCTTCAGCCAGCGCGTCATCACCGAGTCGCAAGTTCCGCCGATGTTCGCCGACCCGCTGTTCCGCCGCTTCCTCGAGGAGCGCGGCATGCTGGGCAAGCCGCGCGAGCGGGTTCAGCGGTCCTTGGGCTCGGGGGTGATCTTGCGCTCCGAGGGCGTGGTGGTGACCAATGCCCATGTGGTCAATGGCGCGAGCGAAATCACCGTGGCCCTCAACGATCGCCGGGAATTCCCCGCCGAACTGGTCGGGCTTGATCCGCGGGCCGATCTGGCGGTGCTGCGGATCAAATCCGATACGCCGCTGCCGTCGCTGGCCCTGGCCGACGGCGAGCCGCCCGAGGTTGGCGATCTGGTTTTGGCCATCGGCAATCCCTTTGGCGTCGGTCAAACGGTCACCAGCGGCATCGTTTCGGCCCAGGCGCGGACCACGGCGGGAATTTCCGATTACCGCTTCTTCATTCAGACCGACGCGGCGATCAACCCCGGCAATTCCGGCGGCGCCCTGGTCGATCTGAGCGGCCGGCTGGTCGGCATCAACACCGCCATTTATTCGCGCGACGGCGGCAGCGTCGGCATCGGCTTCGCCATTCCGGTCGAAATGGTGCGCTCGGTGGTCGAGGGGATCTTGGAAGACGGCAAGGTCCGCCACCCCTGGCTGGGCGCCGATGGCCAGTCGGTGACGACCGAACTGGCAAGCCACATGGGCTTGGATCGCCCGCTGGGCGTCGCCATCACCGATGTGGCCAAGGGCGGGCCGGCGGCCAAGGCCGGGCTTGCCGAAGGCGATGTCATCCTGGCGCTTGATGGCCGGCCGGTGTTCGAGGGGGAAACCCTGCGCTATCGCATCGCCACCCACCGCCCCGGCGACAAGGTGGTGTTGGGGATCCGCCGCGACGGCAAAGATACCACCCTGGCCGTCACCCTGGAGGCGCCGCCGGAGGATCCGCCGCGCGATACCACCTTGCTCAAAGGCTCCCATCCGTTCGACGGGGCGGAGGTTTCCAATATGAATCCGGCCCTGGCCGAAGAACTGGGGTTGGAGAAGGCCTCCCGGGGGGTGACGGTCACCGGCCTGGGCGATGGCGTCGCCGCGCGGATCGGCATCCGCCCCGGGGACCGGGTCATCGAGGTCAACGGCAAGGCCATTGACGCGGTTAGGGACCTGAAGGCGGCGATCAGCAAACCCAGCCGGGTGTGGCAGGTGGTGGTCGATCGCGACGGTCGGGCGGTGCGGCTGGTGCTCGGCGGCTGAGGGCGGCGTCGTCTTTAGGTCTTTGGGCTTCATTCAGGCCTTTCGGATTGACCGTCCCTGGGATAGGGTCGGTCCTTTCGAACAGGGATAGGTCGGTCATGGGGGCGGAGGGCGCTTCGCTCGACGACGCGGACACTCCCTCGATGGCGGCCCAGGCGGCGGCTCGTCTGAGTGTGCTTGGGCTGCTGATCGTTGGGCTGGTCAGTCTCGTCGGCTATTTTTTCGTTTTCGACTGGGACAAGACGCAGGCCCTTGAGCGGCTGAGCGATTTCCTGGTCCAACGCCGTGCCCTGGAAAACACCCTGTTTGACGAGGCCCAGCGCAACGGCGAGCGGTTCCACGCGCTGTTCCTGGACGACTATCACGGCGCTCCGCCCCTTGATGAGGCCGAATTCGGCCGCTATTTCCAGCAAGACGGCACGGACGGCCCCTGGCGAACGCGGCCGGAGTTCTATCACGGCCTGCGCGACCGGGAAGGCGGGCTCATCGCCGGGGTCTCGGGCTTCATCGCCGCCGGTCGCGGAGCGGTGGCGCCCGATCACGCCCGCCGGCTGGTCGTGTCGATGCGCTTGTTGGGGCGTCTTGGCCCGGCGTGGAGCGGGGCTTTCGCCAATTCCACGATTTCGACGCCGGAAAACGGCAGCCTGCTTTATTGGCCGGGGGTGCCCTGGGGGCTGGAGGCCGCCGCCGATTTGCGCCCGGCCGAGGGATCGGTCATCGCCTCGACCTTGGTCGAGCATAATCCGCAGCGGCGCCCGGTCTGGACGGCGCTGTATCACGATCTGACCGCCGATGCCTGGACAGTGACCTATCAGCGTCCGATCGACGAGGACGGACGTCATCTTGTCACCTTCGGCCATGACCTGCTGCTCAACGCCATGCTCAACCGGCTGGCCTCCGACCATCCGCCGGGGGCCAGCAGCTTTTTGCTGGGCGCCGATGGCAGCCTGATCGCCCATGCCGGCAGCGAGGAGCGCATGGCCCATATCGGTACCCAGATCGATCTGGAGACCCTGGGCGATCCGGCGCTGCTTCGGCGCTATCGGCTGCTGGTCGCCGCCGTTGGTCAGAGGGGGGGCGACGGCGTGTGGATGGTCGAGGATCGCGAGGACCACGCCTGGTTGGCGGCCACGGAGCTGTCGGGACCGGGCTGGTGGTACGTGATTTCCTACCCCAAGGAGGTCATCGCCGATCGCGCCCGGCGGGCGGCCAATCAGGTGGTGATCGGCGGGGTGGTCTTGTCGTTCCTGCTGGTCGCCATGGTGCAACTGGTGATGCGGCGGCGGGTGGCGCGGCCGCTGGCCCAATTGGCGCGGGCGGCCGGCGCGGTGGGTACCGGACAGACCGCTCTGGTGGCCAGTGGCGGGCTTGACCTGCCGATCGGCGAGCGCAACGAAATCGGTGTGCTGGCCCGGGCCTTCCGCGAGATGGCGATGCGGGTGCGCGATCACGAGGTTATTCTGGAACGCGAGATCGCCAATCGGACGGGGGCCTTGGAAGAGGCGAACCGCCGTCTGCATTCGTTGAGCGAGACCGATGGTCTGACCGGGCTGTTCAATCGTCGCGCCCTGGATCGCGATCTGGCCGGCCACTGCGCCCTGGCGCGCGGCGGCGGCGGGGCCGTGGCCCTGATCATGGTCGATATCGATTATTTCAAAGCCTATAACGACGCCGAGGGGCATCTGGCCGGCGACGACGCCTTGCGCAAGGTCGCCCAACGCCTGCTTTCCATCCTGCGCCCCGGTGATACCATCTATCGCTATGGCGGCGAGGAGATGGCCGTGCTGATCGGTGGCGCCGGGGCCGACGGCGCCGTCGGTGTCGCCCGGCGCATCGTCGATGAGGTGGCGGCCCTGGCCATTCCCCATCCGGCCAGCCCCTTTGGCGTCATCACGCTGAGCGCCGGTCTGGCGGTGCTTCGCGGTGAGGCCACCCTGCCCAAGACCTTGATCAGTCGCGCCGATGAGCAGCTTTACGCCGCCAAGCGCGGCGGCCGCAATGTCCTGGTCGTCGCCCCGACCGATCCCGCTTGATCTCGGCGGCCGGGCGGGGTTTGCTGCGCCCTTGAGGCAGCCGGGCGGAAGGGTTTAAAGGGATGACCAAGGGATTGTTCGACGAGGCCGCCCCCCGGCCTTTGGCCGACCGCCTGCGTCCCCGCCAGCTTGCCGAGGTGGTCGGACAAGATCATCTGGTCGGGCCGGACGGACCGCTGGGGCGGATGACGGCGGCGCATCGGTTGGCCTCGGTCGTGCTGTGGGGACCGCCGGGCTGTGGCAAGACCACCATCGCCCGCCTGCTCGCCGATAGCACCGATCTTCATTTCGAACCGCTGTCGGCGGTCTTCGCCGGGGTCGCCGATCTGCGCAAGATCTTCACCGCCGCGCGTGAGCGGCGGACGGTGGGGCGCGGCACCTTGCTGTTCATCGACGAGATCCATCGCTTCAACCGCGCCCAGCAGGATGGCTTCCTGCCCTATGTCGAGGACGGTACGGTGGTGCTGGTCGGCGCGACCACCGAGAACCCGTCCTTCGAACTGAACGCCGCCTTGTTGTCGCGCTGTCAGGTGCTGGTGCTGCGTCGGCTGGACGATGCGGCCCTGGAAACCCTGATCGCCCGCGCCGAGGCCGAATGCGGCCGCAGCCTGCCGTTGAGCGCCGAGGGCCGCGAGACCCTGCGCGCCCTGGCCGATGGCGACGGGCGCTATCTGCTTAATCTTGCCGAGGAACTGATCGCCCTGCCGGCCGAGCCGCTGCTTGACGCCGCCGGTCTGGCCCGCGTCGTTCAGCGCCGGGCGCCGCAATACGACAAGGACCGCGAGGGCCATTACAACCTGATCAGCGCCCTGCACAAGGCGCTGCGCGGGTCGGATACCGACGCGGCGCTCTATTGGATGGGGCGGATGCTGGCCGGCGGCGAGGATCCGCTGTATCTGCTGCGCCGGCTGACCCGCTTCGCCGTCGAGGATATCGGTCTGGCCGATCCCGACGCCCTGCGCCACGCCGTGGCGGCCTGGGACACCTATGAACGCCTGGGCTCGCCCGAGGGCGAACTGGCCCTGGCCAATCTGGTGATCTATCTGGGCACGGCGCCCAAATCCAACGCCGCCTATAAGGCCTATGGCGCGGCGATGCGGGCGGCCAAGCAGACCGGATCGCTGATGCCGCCCCTGCATATCCTGAACGCCCCGACCAAGATGATGAAAGAGCTTGGCTATTCCCAAGGATACGCTTACGACCATGACGCCCCGGATGGCTTTAGCGGCCAGAACTATTTTCCAGACGGCATGGCGCGTCAGCGCTTCTACAATCCCCCCGAACGCGGTTTCGAGCGCGAAGTGCGCAAACGTCTGGCGTGGTGGGATAAATTGCGCCGTGAGCGCCGCGCCGCCGAGCCCGGGGACGACGATCAAAGCTAATTCCGCCTGTGGCGGAAGAGCAAAGCTAATCCCGCCTGTGGCGGAAGAGACGGAGAAGCACCATGAGCGTGGAGACGGTCGCCGTCACCCAAGACGAGGACGGAAGCCGGCTGGATCGCTGGTTCAAGCGGCGCTATCCGGCCCTGACCCATGGCCGGTTGGAAAAGCTGTTGCGTACCGGTCAGATCCGGGTGGACGGCAAGCGGGTGAAAAGCGGCGAACGCCTGGAGGCGGGCCAGCAGGTGCGGGTGCCGCCGCTTGGCGACGAGGCGCCGTCGCCGTCATCGTCGGGCCACGCCGTTCCCCGGCCGGCGGCCGAGGGCGAGATCCGCGCCCTGCGCCGGGCGATCTTGCACGAAGACGCCCATCTGATCGTCATCAACAAGGAAGCCGGGCTGGCGGTCCAGGGCGGCACCGGCACCCCCCATCATCTTGATGGCATGCTCGAATCCCTGGCCGATGGCGGCGAAACGCCGCGCCTTGTCCATCGCCTGGACAAGGATACCAGCGGCGTTCTGGTGCTGGCCCGCACCCAGGCCGCCGCCCGCGCCCTGACCTCGGCCTTTCGCTCGCGCGAGGCGCTGAAGGTGTATTGGGCGATCGTCGTCGGTCGGCCGCCGATGCTTCAGGGCACGATCAAGGGCGCCCTGGCCAAGGTCGCCGGCGGGCGCGGCGAGCGCATGGAGATCAACGAGGAAGAGGGCAAGCGCGCCGTAACCGACTTCCGGGTGGTCGATCAGGCGGCCAAGGCCTGCGCCTGGGTCGAACTGCACCCGCGCACCGGTCGCACCCACCAGCTGCGCGTCCACTGCCTGGAAATGGGCACGCCGATCCTGGGCGATGGCAAATACGGCGGCCCCGGGGCTTTCCTGGAAGGCACCGAACTGCCCAAGCGCATGCATCTGCACGCCCGCGCCCTGGCGCTGCCCCATCCGGCGGGGGGCGTTTTGGAAATCATCGCGCCGCCGCCGCCGCATTTCGTCGAGTCGCTGAAGACCCTGGGCTTCGCCCTGTCGGACGCCCCCAATCCGTTTGAAGGCTGGGATGTGGACTAAACAATGACCGCGATTCTTTCCGCGCCGCCGCTGCGGCTGGCGATTTTCGATGTCGACGGGACGCTGGCCGATAGTCAGCACAATATCGTCGGCGCCATGACCGACGCCTTCCGCGCCCATGGGCTGGCCGATCCCGATCCGGCGGCGGTGCGCGCCATCATCGGTTTGTCGCTGGTCGAAGCGGTGGCCCGGGTTCTGCCCGAGGCCCCGCCCGATCAGGTCGCCGTCGTGGCCCAATCCTATAAGCAGGCTTTCGTCACCCGGCGCATGGGACCGGCCTATACCGAGCAGCTTTTCCCCGGGGCGGCCGAGGCCGTGCGCGATTTGGCGGCGCGCGGCGTGGTGCTGGCTTTGGCGACGGGCAAGTCGCGTCGCGGCGTCGATGTGTTTCTAGAACGCCATGGCCTGGAAGGGCTGTTCGACGCCGTGCGCACCGCCGATGACGGGCCGGGCAAGCCTGATCCCTGGATGCTGAACGATATTCTTGCGACGCTGGGCTGTGATGCGGGGTCGACCGCGATGGTCGGCGATACCACATATGATGTGGAAATGGCGGTTCGGGCCGGTATCCACGCGGTGGGCGTGGCCTGGGGCTACCATGCGCAAGCCGATCTCCGGGCGGCGGGGGCGACCCTGATCGTTCAGGAGTTCGGTCAGGTCGCGGCGGCGCTCGACACCTGTTGGGAAGGAGCGACCCTGCCCGCGGCCTCCTGAACAAGGAGTATCCATGGTGAGGGGTGGAACAATCCTGAAGGTCGTGTTCGGCTTGGCCGTCGTGCTTGTCGTGGCGGTGGTGGTGCTGGTCGCGACCTTCGATCTCAATGCCTATAAGGGGCGCCTTGCCGCCGAGCTTGGCCGGTTGACCGGGCGCGAAGTGACCATCGCCGGCGACATCGGGCTGGCGCTCAGCCTGACGCCGACGATCGCCGTCGAAGGCGTGACCCTGGGCAATGCCGCCTGGGCGGGCAGCGAGCCGATGGTCGCCGTCGATCGCCTGGAAGCCAAGATCGCGGTGGTGCCGCTGCTTTCGGGGATCGTTAGCATCGATAGCCTGGAGCTTGACGCGCCGCGCATTCTTCTGGCGACCAATGCGGCGGGCCAGGGCAACTGGGCCCTAACCCCGGCGGCCAAGCCGGCGGCGCAGACGCCGCCCGCCGCGTCCAAATCCGAACCGACGCCCGAACCGACGCCCGATCCGGCCGCGGCCCAATCGACGGCGGCGGCCCCGGTGTCGTTTGATATCCGCTCCGTGACGATCACCGACGCCCTGCTGACCTATAAGGACGGCAAGGCCGGTGGCCCGCCAACGACCCTGACCCTGAAATCCCTGACCCTGCTTTCCGAAGGCGCTGGTCAACCCCTTGATGTCGATCTGCAAGGGGCCTTGGGCGCGCGCCTGCTGGGGCTCTCGGGTAAGCTGGGGGCGATCGATACCATCCTGGCCGGACAGCCGATGGCCGTTGATCTGGCCTTCGAGACCGATGGTCTGAGCGGTACGGTGAAGGGGAGCGTCGCCGAGCCGCTCAAGGGCAAGGGCCTGGATCTGGCGGTGGTGGCCAGGGCGGCCGATCTCAGCGATCTGGCCGGCAATAGCGTGGCCGCGCTGCCCCTTGATCTGTCGACGCGGATCACCCAGGACGGCGCGGCCTATCGCCTGGGCGATCTGGCCCTGCGCCTGGGGGCGAGTTCCGTGAGCGGGGCGCTGCGCATCGATCCGGCGGCCAAGCCGCTGGCGGTGACCGGCGTTCTTGCTGCGCCGTTGCTTGATCTGGCCGAGCTTTTGCCCAAGCGCCCGGCCCTGTCGGGCGGTGGCGGCGGGGCGGGCGCCCCGGGGACTTCTTCGGGGCGGGCCGCCACGGTCATTCCCGATACGCCGATCGATGTGTCGGCCCTGGTCGGGCTGCCGTTGCGCGCCGATGTGCCGATCACCATCGACAAGCTGGTGTTGCCCAATGGCATCGTGCTTGACAAGGTGGCCCTGAGGGCCCGGGTGGCGCCCGGCAAGATCGGTCCGGCCGATTTCTCGACCGCCCTGGGCGGCGGCGTCCTTGCCGGGGTGGTCAGCCTGGATGCGGCGGGGGCGGCGCCCTCCCTGGCCCTGAGCCTGAAAGGCGAGCGCATCGTTCTTGGCGCCCTGGCCCGCGACCTTGGCAAGTCGGATCTGGTGGAAGAGGCGCCCTTGCGGCTGTCGGTCGATTTGGCGGGAAGCGGCGCCTCGCCCCATGCCATCGCCCAAAGGCTGAACGGAACGATCCTGCTTGATGTCGGTCCGGGCAGGATCAACAACGCCCTGGTCGATCTGATCGGCGGCGACGTGCTCAGTCAGGTCAACGGCCTGATCAACCCCTTCGCCGCCAAGCAATCGACCACCGGCCTGCGCTGCGCCGTGTTCAATGTTCCAGTCAAGGCCGGGGTCCTAACCTGGGATCGCCACTTGGCGCTGGAAACCGACCGCATGACGGTGGCGAGCACCGGCAGCGTCGCCCTTGGCCCGGAAACCCTGGATGTCGGGGTGCGTCCCCGTCCCCGGGACGGGGTTGGCTTGGAAACCGGCCTGGGCCGGATCACCCAGCTTTTCCGGGTCAGCGGAACCTTCGCCAAGCCCTATGTCGATGTCGATGTCGCCCAGGCCCTGACCCAGGCGGTGGGGACGGCGGCTTCGTTGGGGGCGGCGGCGGCGACCATGGGCGGATCGGTGGCCCTCGGTCAGATCGCCGGCAGCCTGCTTGGCGTC
Source organism: Rhodospirillum rubrum ATCC 11170 (assembly GCF_000013085.1). Taxonomy (NCBI): domain Bacteria; kingdom Pseudomonadati; phylum Pseudomonadota; class Alphaproteobacteria; order Rhodospirillales; family Rhodospirillaceae; genus Rhodospirillum; species Rhodospirillum rubrum. The sequence goes on along the minus strand of NC_007643.1, from coordinate 3,085,184 downwards.
GAGGAGGACGACCCGGCGCCCTGCCTGACCGCTCTCGGCCAGAAGGCTCCGCCCAAGGCGGCCTCCCAGGCGACGCCCGGCACGCCGGCCGAAGCCCTGCGCGGCGTGCTTGACTCGGTGATCGGCAAGGGGGAGAGCGGGGAGGGCACGACCCAGCCAGCGGAAACCCTGAAGAACACGCTGGACGGATTGTTCAAGAGGCAGTAACCGCCTGCGGGCAAGACCTTATACCCGGCATCCGTCGCCGCCGCGCCACGGATGCCGGCCCTTTTTTATCCTGACCACGATGTCTCGGAGAGTACCGATGGCGACAAGCCCCCCCAAGGCCCCGATGGCCGTTCCCGCCAGGGAGATCGACAAGCCGCTGTCGGCGCAACTGCGCAGAAGGTTCTATACCACCGCGACGGTCGGGGCGGCCGAGGGCGGCTTTACCCTGTTGCTTGATGGCAAGGCGGTCCACACCCCGGGCAAACGCCCGCTGGTGGTGCCGACGAAAGGCTTGGCCGAGGCGATGGCTGGCGAATGGGCGGGGCAGGGAGAGACCATCGAACCCGATTCGATGCCGCTGACCCAACTTGCCAATACGGCGATCGATCGCATGGCCGCCGCCCGGCCGGCGCTTGAGGAGGATCTGCTGCGCTATGGCGGGTCGGATCTGCTGTGTTATCGGGCCGAGCGGCCACGGGAGCTGGTCGAGCGCCAGCACCGGGCCTGGCAGCCCGCCCTCGACTGGCTGGCCGCCCATGCGGGGGCGGATTTGGTGGTGACCAGTGGCCTGATGCCCATCGACCAGCCCGAGACGGCGCTGGAGGCCCTGGGGCGGCTGGTCAGGGCCTATGACGACTGGACGTTGACGGCCGTCCAGGCGGCGACGGCGGCCTGCGGATCGTTGGTGCTGGCCCTGGCCCTGATCGAAGGCCGGATCAGCGCCGAAGAGGCCTTCACCCTGGCGTTCCTTGATGACAGTTATCAAATGGAACAATGGGGCGAGGACGCCGAGGCCGTGGCGCGGCGCGACCATCTGCGCGACGAGATTCTGGCGGTCGGGCGGTTTCTGGTCCTGCTTGATCGCGGGTGAGGCGCGCTTGGCGGCTTTCCCCGGTCAGGCCCGGCCGTCGCCCTCGGGGCCGGCCGGCGGAGCGGGAAGTTGGTGGCGCAGCAGCAAAGGGATCTGGGCGGCGCTGAAGACGATGGTCAAAGGCATCATGCCCCAGACCTTGAAAGCGACCCAGGTATCGGAACTGAAGTTCCGCCAGACCGCTTCATTGATGATCGCCAGAACGACGAAAAAGATCGCCCAGCGCCAGGTCAGCGCCCGCCAGCCGGCTTCGGACATCGCCAGGGCGCTTTCGAGCACCAGCTTGATGAACAGGCGGCCGGTGGCCAGTCCGACGAACAAGATGGCGGCGAACAGCAGATTGACGATGGTCGGCTTGATCTTGATGAACAGATCATCGCCAAGAAACACCGTCAGGCCACCGAAGACGACGACGAACACGCCGCCGACCAGCGGCATCACCGGCACCTTGCGCAGCAACGCCCACGACAGGGCCAGCGAGGCCAGGGTCGCCGCAACGAAGATCGCGGTGGCGGTGATCAGATTCGTCGTCGCATTGGCGACGAAGAAGATGATCAGCGGCCCCGCTTCCAGGGCCAGTTTGGAGAATTGGTTCATGACTTGGGGTTATAGCGGCGGCGCCCGGCGAAGAAAAGGGGAGGCTGGAAAATGAAGACCCTTCTGGTCCGCATTTCGGGCAAGGTTCAGGGCGTCTGGTACCGGGGATGGACGGTGGAGACCGCCAAGGGGTTGGGACTGGCCGGCTGGGTGAGGAACCGGGCCGATGGCACGGTGGAGGCCCTGTTCCATGGCCCCGAAGCGGCGGTCGAGGCGATGCTGATCGCCTGTCGCGGCGGCCCGCCCAGCGCCCGGGTCGATGATCTGCGGGTCACCCCGGTCGCCGCCCCCGACCAGCCGGGATTCAGCCAAAAGCCCAGCCTATAGAGCACGATGGAGAGCCCTGCCTGAAAATCGCCAAAAAAGAGACAAGAAACGAACATTCTTCTACCTTCAATGGACGGGCCGGCTCGGCTGGCTTGGCTTTCGTGGGAAGGTCGGGTCTTATCGGGTCTTTCGTCCCCGAGGGAGGGGCCCATCGCGTCCTTTCCATCCTCATTCTTCGTGAAGCAAGGAAATTCCCATGGCGCTCGATCCCGGCGGTCCCGGTCTGGATGATCTGATCGCCTATGCCCACGAGACCCTGGATTATCAGGCCCTGGAGCGCATCGTCGGCTTCTATGGGCCGGCCTATCCCGGCGCCGCCTATGGCGATGCCGATCGCTGGTTTCGTGCGCGTTGGCGGATCATCACCCTGCTTGGCCTGGATCACGCGCCGCCGCGGGCGATCTTGGATCTTGGCACCTGGGGTGGCCATTTCCCGCAGCTCGCCCGCTGGCTCGGCCATTCCTGTCAGGCGATCAATCCGCCGGGCAATCCCCTGCTCGACGAGTTGTGCCGATGGATCGGCATGCGTCCGGTGTCCCATCGCCTGCGCGAAAACAAGGTGCTGCCCGAGTTTCCCTGGTATTTCGATCTGGTCGTGGCCCTTGATATCACCTTCAACCGCAAACCCGACGGCGGCGTGTTCACCCTGCGCGAATGGCGGTTCCTTCTCGATGACCTGAAGCTGAACCATCTGGTGCCGGGGGGGCGTCTGCTTCTGGGCTTTCCCGGCTCGGGCGGGGAAGCCGGCCAGGGACTCGACGATCCGGCCTTGCTCGAGCTGTTCGCCGCCCGGGGCGGGCACCGGCTTGCCGACGAGAACGTCGTGCTGTTCGATCCCTTGCGCTGACAGGGCGGGGTCCTTGCGCCGACAAGGCGGCCCCCTGGCCCCAGCCGGGCGGCAAAGGGCTTGACCTTGGCGGCGGCGCACGCAAATAACAAGGAACAGAGAGCGTCCGTCCGGTCAAAGACCGGCCCTCTCGGTAGGATGACCAAAGGGGACATCACCGCTTCCCGCGTGTTGACGGGGGGCGCGCGCCCTGCCCCTTGCGGACTGTTTTACCGGTTGGGGGGCGTTGGCCCGAAATTGGGCCGGAGAGCGGGGGTGGACCATGGGGTCGCGACAAGAAACGGTCGCCGACGGCGACGGGGTGATCGAGGCCGTGAGCGCGCGGCTGGCCGATGAATACCTGCGCGGGGCCGCCGACGATCTGGTGGTCATGGCGGCGATCCTCCACGAGATGGAGGCCGATCCCGATCGCCACGACGTGCTGCTTCCCGAGATTTTTCGTCTTTCCCATGACATCAAGGGCCAGGGCGGCAGCTTCGGCTATGATCTGATGAGCCGGATCGGCAATAATCTGTGCCGTTATCTTGAAATCCTGGAGGTGCCCTTGTCGGCGGGGCAACTGGCGCGGCTTTCCCTGTATCTTGAAACGATGAGGGCGGTTCTGGGCAATCGCCTGCGCGGCGATGGCGGAACCCGGGGGGCCCATTTGCTGGCCGAACTGGCCTTGACCACGCCTTCGGCCGCGTGACCCGGTGACCCTCCCTTTTCTGTGGCACGGCGGCGCCATCGCCGCCGCCCGGGAGCGCTTTGGCGATCCCGGCCCGCAAGGCTGGCTTGATCTGTCAACGGGGATAGCCCCCGTCGCCTATCCATACAGCCGCCTGCCGGCGCAGGCCTGGACCCGCCTGCCCGATAGCGATCTTGCCGAGGCCTTTATCGGCGCCGTGCGCGCCGCCCACCACCTGCCGACGGCGGCGGCGGTTCTGCCGATCGCCGGAGAACAGGCCATCCTCGGCCTGCTGCCGCTGTGCGACGCCCCCAGCGGCGCGGTCCGCGTGCCCAAGCCGGGCTATCGCGGCCACGCCGAGGCCTGGGCGGCGGCCGGCCGCTGTGTTCACGATTGCGCCGATCCGCTGGAGACGGCCGGCGAGGGCGGCGTTATCGTGGTCATCAACCCCAACAACCCCAGCGGCCGGCGCTGGTCGGCGGAGTCGCTGCTGGCCGCCGCCGCGGCCCAGGCGGCGGCGGGCGGCTGGCTGATCGTTGACGAGGCGTTTGGCGAAGTCACCCCCGATCTCAGCGTTCTGGCTGACAGCGGCCGGCCGGGGCTGCTGGTGCTGCGCTCCTTTGGCAAGTTTTTCGGATTGCCCGGTCTGCGCCTGGGATGGCTGGCCGGGCCGCCCGAGGTGGTCGAGCCCTTGGCCCGGCGTCTCGGCCCCTGGGCGGTTTCCGGCCCGGCGCTGGCCCTGGGCGCGCGGGCCGAGGCCGATGAGCTTTGGCGGGCCGGCCAGCGGCGCAGGCTGGCGCGTCTGGCGCTCAAACTGGATGGGGTTCTGAGTCGCGCTGGCTTGGTGGGACTGGGCGGCACCGATCTGTTCCGGCTGGTCGAGGTTCCCGCCGGCACCCGCGCCCTGGACTGGTTCGAGGGGTTGGCCGCCCAGGGGATCCTGGTCCGTCCCTTCGCCGAGGCCGAGCGCGCCTTGCGCTTTGGTCTGCCCGGCACGCAAGCGGCGCGCGATCGCCTAAGCGCCGCCCTGGCCCGGATGACCTTGAAATGAAAAACATTAAATCCAAAGCGTTTATTGGTGCGGAGTGATCGCTGTCAACGGGCTTTCGGTCATAATCTTACCTCATTGATTTCATCCCACTGTCACCATTGTCTTGCTATATACCAAAGGCTTGTTGGCTGGAGCGGCATCCGGCGACGCGAAAGCTCTCCGAAAATGCCGCGTTGCAACAAGAAGCTCTTGATATTCTTAAGAATTTTTTGAGTGAAACAGCAAATCACGGGTTTATTCGGGATCTCTCCTGTGCCAAGATCATTTGGAGAACACGGCAGGGGCCAACCAGTAAAGGTTGGTCTTGTCCGTGTTTCTCCCCACCCCGGTAAACGAACCCGAATGGGTCCTTGCCGCAGGTCGGGTCGACACAGGGAAGGAAAATCTTTCCGATAAAATTCGGATGGATAACGCAGGGGCCGCAACGGCGGACCAGGGAGAATGGACATGTCAGGCAACGGAACAACGGGCGGGGCTTTGACCCGGCCGCAGGGAACGCGTTTCAGTATCGCCGTTTATAACGCCACCGTCCGGGCTTTGACTCAGGACCGCGTTGTACACGGTCAGTTCGACGCCCATTGGGCTGATATTCAGCACCAGGAGGTGATCGCCGAGGACGCGGCCCAGGCCCGGCGCCTAGCGGCGCGGATCTTCCCACCGGCCGATGGCTTCGTTATCACCGAGGTCAAGCCGCTGGTCGAAGCCGCATAGGGCGGGGCGTCGCCGGTGGTTTTCCGGCTCGGCCGATCGGCCCATAAACCCTCTCCACATCGTCTTTCTTGACCTCCCGGGGGGCGGATCCGTCCCCCGGGAGTAGTTTTTTCACAAGGGCATCAGGGCCTCGTCGCGCATCAGGGCGGTCACCCCGTCAAGCACGATGCCGTCGTAGCCCAGATCCATCAATCCGGCGAAGGCCGCCCCCACCAGGGTCAGCCAGTCGGGATGGGTGTAGTTGATCCAGTAAACGCCATCCTCGCCCGGCACGAAGCCGACGATCCACGGCGGATTGCCCACGGTCCATTCCGGCTTCCAGTAATAACGGGTGTCATCGGCCAGCCCGATGGTCAGACGCGCCAGCACCAGCCGGCGGGCGCCGACGGCCTTGGTCTTCAACGCCTTGACCTGGGGGGCGGTCAGCGGGTCGATGTTCCGGAAAAACGGATCGATGAGCAGCAGGTCGTAATTGGTGCGATCAAGGGCGGCGACCCAGGCATCCTTGGTCTCAAACCGCCGGGTGCTCAGGCCGACCAGCAGATTGCGCGCCTGACCCAGGCTGGTGATCGGCCCCGGGCTTTCCTGGGCCGGCGGGATCTTGGCGGTGGGGGCGAACACCCCGTCGGGCTCGGTGGTGGTCGCCACCATCACCCCGTCCTTCTGACCGGCGCTGACGGCGGCGCGGGCCTGGGCCTCGTCGGCGCAGGGTTCGAGGGATATGAAAAAGAAGCCCTCGCGCTTGAGCAGGGCGATCTCGTCGGTGGTCACCAGGGCGTTGGGATCGCAGTAGCGACGATCCAGGACGAAACCATCGATGGCCCGGGCGAAGCGCCGGTGGAGGGCGCCAATCGGCAGCAACGCTTCCTGGGACAGCGGCACGCCGGGCGGGATCTTGAGGATCGACAGGTCACGCTCGCGCTTGGACTGGGTCGCCAGCATGGTGCCGCCGCGCACCAGCACCCGGAAGGCCGGATCGCGGGCCTTGCCGTATTCGGCCAGCTTGCTGATGATCTCGCGCATCATCTCGCGGTAATTGGGAATGTCTTCGGGGGCGACGTCGATCGGCGGCTCGTCATAGACCTGCTCGGTCAGATCGCGACCGTCAAGGATCACCCGGGGACGGTGGGTGTCCTGGGCCTGGAGCGGCGCGCACAGCGCCAGCCCCAGGGCGAAAACCAAGCAGCCGCCGGCGAGGTGCCCGGCCACGTGGGATGAAATAAATCTCAGACGCACCGGGCTTCCTCCGCCACCAGATCGGCGATTGCCAGACAGGATGTCAATCCGGGCGATTCTATTCCGTAGAGGGCTATGTAACCGTTAACGCCGGTCGCCGAAGGGCCATGGATGACGAAATCATGGGCCGGTTCGCCGGCGGCCTGGATTTTCGGGCGCATGCCCGAATAATCGGGGGTGAGGCGCTCGGCCGTCAGCTCGGGCCAATAGCGGCGGATCGCTTCGACGAAAGCCAGGGCGCCGTCGGCGGCGACCCGATAGTCGAATCGCCCGGGATCGGGATCGTCAAGCCAAACAGCATCGGGGCCGAAGCGGCCGCGCCCGGCCAGATCGCGGGTGTAATGCAGGCCGAGCGAGGCCTCGCCCGGGGTCGGATAGATCAGGCGCTGGAAGGGCGGGCGACCGCTCAGGCTGAAATACGATCCCTTGCAGACATGGTGGGGGGGAACGCGGGCGGGATCGAGGCCGATCAGGGCCCGCGACAGCGCCGAGGCGCCATGGCCGGCGCAATTGATCACCGTGCGCGCCTCCAGGGTCATCGGCTCGGCGCCGCCGACCTCCAGGGCAAGGCCACCCGCCAAGACCCGGCCGCCGGTCACCGGAGCCTGGGTGACAAGCAGGGCGCCCCGCGCCTCGGCCTCGCCAAGCAGGGCCAGCATCAGGGCGTGGCTGTCGATGATGCCGGTGCCCGGCGAGTGCAGGGCGGCGGTGCAGCGGAGCGCCGGTTCCATCGCCCGGGCTTCGGCGGCGGTCAGCCAATCAAGGGTGACCCCGGCGCTTTCGGCGCGGGCGCGGATCGCCCGCAAGCGCTCCAGCTCGGCCTCTCCGCCTTCTTCCGAGGCGACGATCAGCTTGCCGCAGATCAGGGCGGTGACCCCGGCCTCGGCGCAGAAGGCCAGAAGCTTGGTCCGGCCTTCCACGCAGAGGCGGGCCTTCAGGCTGCCCGGAGCGTAATAGAGACCGGCATGGATGACCTCGCTGTTGCGCGAGGAGGTGGCGGTACCAAAGGAGGGTGCCTGCTCGAGGATCATCACCTCGCGCCCGGCCCGCGCCAGGGCCCGGGCGACGGCCAGCCCGACCACCCCGGCCCCGATAACGACGCAATCGACGGCTTCGCTCATTCGGCTTCCTTGCCCCCCTGTCGCTGACGTGGCTTAAGTGACCACCGTTGCGCGGCCCATGCAAACCCAACCGCGCGCCAATGACAAGCCGCCCTGTCGTCCACGCCTTGGGAGATCCGATCGATGCCCCGTTTCCTCCGCACGCTTTTGGGATCTGGCGCTTTGGTGGGTCTGGTCGCTGGCCCGGTGGCGGCGCGGGAGGCGCCTTTAGTGGTGACGACGCGGGACGCGTCAACACCTGTGACGACGCGGGACGCGTCGATGACCGACCCGACGCGGGACGCGTCAATGAATGACCCGACGCGGGACGCGTCGAGTACCAAGGTCCCCTATGACTGGACCCAGGAGTTTCCCAAGGCCGATTGGTCGCGGTTGCGCATCGATCCGGCCGAGATGGCGTCGGGCGGACCGGTGCGCGGCGGCATTCCGGCCATCGACGCTCCGACCCTGCGCGCCGCCAAGGCCATTCGCCCGCTGCAGATCGGCGAGGCCGAGCCGGTGATCGGAGTCAGCCTGAATGGCGAAATGCGCGCCTATCCGCTGTCGGTGCTGATCTGGCACGAGGTGATCAACGATACCCTGGGCGGCCTGCCCATCGCCGTCACCTATTCGCCGCTGTGCAATATCACCCGGGTTTTCGATCGGCGGGTCGGCGAGGCCGTTCTTGATTTCGCCGCCACCGGGCGTTTGCGCCATTCCTGCCAGATGCTGTTTGATCGCCAAAGCGAGTCGTGGTGGGAACAGGCCAGCGCCCGGGCGGTTTCGGGCCTCTATGCCGATGAAACCCTGCGCGCCCTGCCGGCCCGCCTGGAAAGCTTCGCCGCCTTCAAGGCGCGGGCGGGCGAGGGGGCGATGGTCGTCATTCCCGGCCAGCCGTCCAAGCGCCAATACGGCGCCAATCCCTATTGGGGCTATGACCGCGCCGACAAACCGATGTTCAGCGAGGGCCCCTTGCCCGACGGCATTGCGCCGCTGGCCCGGGTGGTGGCGGTGGGCGAGCGCGCCTGGGCGCTGGACCTGCTGAGCGAAAAGGGGCGGATCGAAGACGGCGATCTGGTGATCGACTGGGCGCCCGGTCAGCAGAGCGCTGTCGATGCGCCGCTGATCGCCAAAAGCCACGCCGTGGGCGGGGCCATCGTCTCGCGCCGCGGCGCCGATGGCGCCCTGAGCGAGGTTGAGCACACCGTGCCCTTCGCCTTCGCCTTCCACGCCCTGCATCCCACGGCGACCATCCTCACCCGCGACGGCCGTTAATCGCCCACCCCCTGGGGTTAGGGCAGAAGGCGCGGCCGGGATTGGGGAAGCTAACCCCGCGCCGCGCCGCGAAGGGCGGCCAGGGCCTGATCGTCGGAGTCGTCCAAGACCTGGGCGAGGGCGGCAAGCAGGCCCATTTCCTCTTTCTGGATATGGAAAACCTCGCGCGCGATCAGTTCGCCGGCCCGCAGGCGCAGATCCTGCCACGCGGCCTCCCCGATGACGCCAGCCTCGAGGACGCCCAGGATGCGGGCGCGCAAATCGATGGCCATCGGCCGGATGTCGTCGTGCTCGCTCCTCAGGATCTCGACCATGCCACACGATCCGCTGGCGGCGATGCGCGGGAACAGGTGGGTTTCCTCGAAGGCGAAATGCAGGGTGACATCCTCTTCGAGCACGCGGGCGGTTTCGCCGAGCACGGCGCGGATGGCTTCATCGAGCACCGGGGGCTTGCGCGGGGTCAGCACGACCTCGAGCGCGCCGAGCGCCTTGAGGGTGGACTGATGGTCGTCGTGCAGGCCGCTGCCGGTGGCGGTGCCAGAGAAAAAGCCGCTCATGGGGGTCATCCTTGGTGGGGGGGAGAAGGGGGACGCTTGGGGCCGACGGCGCGGCGATGGGCCAGGGCGCGGACGGCGATGGTGGCGAAGAACGCGCCGAGCACCGCGCTATCGGCGAGGCCAGCCAGCCCGGCCAGCCGGATGGGCAGCGCGGCTTCGACCCCGACACCGATCAGCAACAGGGCCAAGGCCAGGACGTGGAGCAGGGCGAGGACGGGTAGGGCCGCCGGCCAGGACAGCCGGGTGATGGCGATCGGCCGGGCGCAGCTATTGACCGTATGCATCGAGGTGAGGAAGGGCACGATGCGCTGAAGCACGCCGAGCAGCAGGGTGAGCAGCCAGCCCGGCAGCAGTAAGACGCCCATGACCAGCGGGGAAACGATGCCGGCCAGGGCGCCGGCTCCGGCGACCAGGGCGGCGGGCAGCAGCCCCCAAGACAGGCGGATCAGCCAGAAGGCCGGATCCAGGCGCGGGCGCAGGCGTCGGCCCATGATCTGCGCCATCAGCCGCAGATGGGCCAAGCAGGTGACGCCGCCGGCCGCCAGCCCGGCCCAGACCAGGGCGGGCACAGAAAAGACCAAGCCGCCGGCGGCCAGAAGCACCGCCAGGGCGCCGAGCAGCAGGGCCGGGCGGGTGGCGGCGCGGGCGGGCGGATCGGCGATGGCGAGCATCGGCACCAGCACCCCGGAAAACCCCAAGCCCACCTGACCCATGAAGCCAAAGGCGGCGATAATGCCATGGGCATGGGCAAAGGCTTGATGATCGGCCAGCAGGCCTTCGCCGTAATCGGCGCCGAGCAGGGCCCCCATCCCCCCGGCCAGCCCGAGAAAGCCCAGAGCCAACACATTGGCCAACAGCACATCGGCCAGCCCCGAGCGCCGGCCGCGCCAGAGCAGGCGCAGCCACAGGCCGAGGAAGCCGGCCACCGCCGTCGCCAGCAGCCGGGTGCCCCATTGGGCGATTTGGCTGTCGTAGCCGGCAAAGCCCGCCGCCAGCAACCCAAGCCCGGCGACCAGCAGGCCAAGGATCGTCGTCAGGACGGGGGCCGGGGGGGCGTCTTGCAAGGTGATGACCGGCAGGATCTGCGGCACCACCAGGGCGACGGTGGCCAGCAGCACGCCGATGCCAAGCAGGTGAAGGGCGGCCACCCCGGGGCCCGGACCGCCCCAGGTCAACAGGGCCGTTGGCGTCAGGGCGAGCAGGCCCCAGGCGGCGCCCAGCGACAGGCAGACCACGGTCAGGATGCAGGCCGGAATCAGCGGGGCGACCAGCCGACGATTGGCTTCGCCCAGGGCGAGACCGATGCTCATCGCCTGCGCGCGGGAAAAAGCCGCAGCCGGGCGCCATCAAGGCCGACCGACAGCACATCGGCGTCCCAGCCCCGGCGTTCGAGTTCTTCAAACAGTGGCGCCGGATAATGGGGCAGGGTCACGGTGAAGGGCGCGGTGGCCCGGCCCTCGTCGATGCGGGTGAGAATGGCGACCATCGGCGCCGGGGGCGCGAGGCCGCGCAGATCCAGATCGGGGGAGGTGTCGTCGTCCATCAAAAGGTCGCCCTCAGGGAATGGCTGTGAGGGCGACCTTGGTCCGGGCGGGGGGCGCCCGCCTTGAGGATGGTTAAGTTCGCTAAAAAAGCCGGGGGCTATTTCAGGCCCATGCACGAGGCGTAATAGGTGGTGGTCGCCGGCCAGTCGGAGAAGACGCCGATGACGCCGACATCCTTGGCCAGCACATCGAGAAGGGTCATCATCGCGCCATCGCTGTTTACCGCCTTGGTGATCGAGGAATAATACCAGCCGCCGCCGGTCGCCAGCGGGCCGGAGCGCTCCAGGCTCCAGGTGACGATGGCCAACCCGGCCTCGCGCGCCCGTTTGGCATAGACCGAGGGAACGATGCGGTTATCGGCGTCAAGGGTTACCAAATACCACAGCGGCGGCCCGATGACCTTGACCCCCTTGGCGACCAGCTCTTCCATGGTCGGCGACCAACTGGCCGGATCCATCGGGCTGAAGCCCTTGGTCTCGTCGCGGTCATCAAGATAAACGGCGTTGCGGGCGAAATCGGGGAATTTTTCGGCCCAGAAATAGACGTCGTTTTCATCGAAGGACTGGGCGTGAACCTGGGCCGGATCGATGCCGGCGGCACTATAATCGTTGATCATCTGGCTGGCGTAATCGCTTTGGCTATAGCTGCCCTCAAACGGCATCGCCACGCTGGGGCTTTTCAGTTCGGGCGTGAAGCCGACGCCCAGAGACTTGAACAGGGCGATGCTTTCGGCATGGGTCATCAACGTGCCGTGGGTGGCGTAAAGATCGGTGCGCCATTTCGGCGTGGCGTTCATGTAAGCGGCGATGGTGGTCGCCGTCGGATCGCTGGCGTCCATCTTGCCCGACAGCGTTTTGAATTCGGCCAGGGTGATATCGCTGGTGCAGCATTTGGCCGAGGCCTTCTTGCCGCTCGCCGCATCGGCCGGGGTGAAGGGCTCTGTGCATTTTTGCGCCAGATCGGGATGGGCGAGGATATCGGTGGTCGTGTGCAGATCGCATTGGGAATGGCGACAAACCAACTGACGGTCCTTGGTGAAGGTCACGTCGCATTCGACGATGCCCGCCCCCATGCGCGCCGCCGCCACATAGGATTCGCGGGTGTGCTCGGGGAACTGCAAAGGGGCGCCGCGATGGCCGATCGAAAAGGTCGATTTATAGAACGGGCCGGTCTTGCAGGACTCGAGCTTGTCCTTCAAAGCCCCGGGCGCCATGGCGTCGACCAGATAGAACGGCCGGGGGCCGAGTTGGACGGCGGGGTCGTTCTCGGCGGCGCTTGCGGGCAGGGTGAGGGGCAGGCCGGCAAGCACCAAGGAAAGGGCGAAAAGCGGGCGGAAAAAAGTCATCGGGCGTCTCCGGCAGGGAACGGGGCTTGGCCCACCCAGCCTATCAGCGCCCCGTTCCCGTTCCGTGACAGCTTGGCGGTTGTTTGATGACACCTTACGGTGGATCGATCGACCGGCCACTCGCCGATAAGGCGGCGCTTCGCGCGTGATCGCAGCGCCAAGGTCGGATACCCTTGTGGCCTCGATGGACAGGGGAGGACGGGGATGGCCGACGACGAGACGACCCTCCACCGGCTGCGCACGCCGGTTCTTGACATCGCCTATCACGAATTTGGGCCGGCCGGCGGCGAAGCGGTGGTTCTTCTCCACGGCTTTCCCTATGACCCGCGCTGTTATGACCAGATGGCGGCGCGGGTGGCGGCGCGCGGCTACCGGGTGATCGTGCCCTATTTGCGGGGCTACGGGCCGACGCGGTTCCTGTCGGACGACACCCCGCGCTCGGGACAGCAAGGCGCCCTGGCCGCCGATCTGCGCGATCTGCTTGACGGGCTGGCGATCGGCCGCGCCGCCCTGGTCGGCTATGACTGGGGCGGCCGGGCGGCCTGCATCGCCGCCGCCCTCTGGCCCGAGCGGGTGCGCGCCCTGGTGACGGGTGATGGCTATAACATCCAGGATATCAAGGGCTTCGCCCAGCCGCTCGCCCCCGAGGATGAATATCGTTTCTGGTATCAGTATTACTTCCACACGCCGCGCGGCCAAGCCGGGCTGACCGCCCATCGGGCGGCCTTTTGCGACTTGTTATGGCGGCTGTGGTCGCCAAGCTGGGATTTCGATCCGCAGACCTTCGCGCGAACGGCGGTTTCCTTCGAGAACCCGGATTTCGTCGCGGTCGTTATCCAGTCCTATCGCCACCGCTACGGCTATGCCGAGGGCGACCCCGCCTATGACGCCATCGAAGCCCGCCTCGCCGCCCAGCCGGCGATCGGCGTGCCGACGATCTCGTTGTGCGGCGCCGACGATGGCGTCGGCCCGCCACCCGCCCGTGACCCCGATCGCTCCCACTTCACCGGCCCCTATGAACGCCGCCTGCTGCCCGGCATCGGCCACAACATCCCCCAGGAAGCCCCCGAGGAAACCACCCGGGCGCTGTTCGATCTGCTGGAGGGGGGGAGGCTGCGCTGATCGTCGATTTTGTGATTCGGCGCCCCTTGGCGACGCCGAAAAAACGGGGACCATCACCCTGTCATCATGCTCATTCAGAGAACTTGTTTAGGTATTTTCAACGATAAAGGTGTCTTACTTGCGTTTCGACGCGGTTCCTCTCCGTTGCAGGAAGCCGTCCTGCGAGGCTTGTCTGTAAGCTTCACGCAAATGAATACAAAAGAGAAGTTCGTCGCCAAAGGTCATGAGGGAGCTAAAATTCGTTAAATAAATTTGGATGCGCAGTCACCTTCATAAAAAATGATATCGGTTTCTATTAAATTCATAAAATATTCTCTGTAGTTAAAGGTGGTGGTGATGTCGAAGGTCTTGCTTAATATCGGATGTGCGGACGTTGATAAGCCTGGTTATATAAATGTTGATGCAAGAAAAACTAAAGTGACTCACTTGGTTAGCAATGCCTGGGATCTTGATTGTTTTGAAGAAAATTCGGTACATGAAATTTATAGCAGGCATATGTTAGAGCATCTTAATCCTGAATACGCAAAATTGGCCCTGCAAAAATGGTTTTATATCTTAGAGCCAGAAGGAAAGCTGGTAGTAATAGTTCCAGACATCGAGTTCCACGCGCGTCAGTTGCTTGGGGTAAGCCGGAGTTCATTTGGTGATCAGATGGAACATGCTTTTGCCGGCTTCTGGGGCTGGAGGGAAAAAGAACGAGGCGGCAGTGATTTCGATGCCCATCAATGGGGCTATACGGTCGCGACATTAGAGAACGAAATTGGTGCTGTTGGATTTGAACGGATTGAACGTGTCGTTGAGGGGGTGGATTCCGAGCCCTGGCATTTGCAGATGACCGCTCGAAAGCCAATGACGTCGCTTTGTTGTCCCATGGATTTCAGGGGGCCCTTTCCATAGGGTGGTAATTAACTATAGAAAAAGATGACAATGGATGTGCGTTAAGTCCTGTTTTCGTAATTTCTAAGAGTTAATAGGAAATTTCTTTAAATAAGGACCTCTCTCTTGGAGAAAAATTCGTGGTAGTTCCAAAGCTGATAGTGACCGGGGATATTTTTCGTCCGTATCCGTCGGGACAGCGTCATGAAAGTGCCGTTTGGAAGAATGTACGCTGGCTGGACGGGATCGTCGGCACCGCGGCACGCCTCTCCGGTTGGACGGTAACAACGGCCTCCTGGGATCCGCGCCTCCCGTCCCCTGCTATCTATATCGATACTCCGGCTATTTACGAGGCGTTTGGGATCCCTCTAACCATTGCGGGATGGGGAAAATTACTGAGCCAACCCTCCTGTCCGCCGGAAGTGGAAAGCCTTCTTATTGATGCCTTCGCGGCTGACCTCGTGGTTGGCTATGAAATGCCTGATCTTCTGCTGCGGTTGTTGGATCGTGCGGGGATAGCGGTGATCGATATTTCCCTCTATCCGGTGCGTTTCCTTGATGACGTGGTCTTTGCGCTGCGCAGCAATCGTCCCGATATTCATGCCGTTTTGCTCCAGCATGCCGTGCCCCGCGCCGAGATGCTGTTGCAAGCCGGATTGCTCAAAAGCAAAGCCGCCTGGATGGAGCCACCCCTGCGGCAGCCGTTGCGTCCGGGAACCACCGTGATCCTTGGTCAGGTCCCGGGCGATCGTGCCCTTCTCGACGGTGAGACCGGGCGATTCCGATGCCTTGAAGATTATGCCGCGCAACTTCTCGATCTTTGTCTTAACTCTTCAATGGTTTTGTTCAAGCCGCACCCTTATGCCGCCGGACAATCGCAAACCAATAAAGTGATGAGTGAAATCGGGGCTGTGACTTGGGTGGATGCTAATGTTTATCATCTTCTTGCTCAGCCCGAAGTAAGCACTGTTTGCGCACTGAATTCGAGTGTTTTGGTTGAGGCGGAGCTTTTCGGCAAGGATGCGATATGGCTCGCCCCGCCGCTTTATCACTACGGTGATGAATTCCCTGCCGATGCGCGCTTCGGGGCGGCGGTCCCTCTCACTAGCGCTTGGTGCAACCCGGATTTTTGGAGTGCGCTTCGTGGCGAAAAACCAGACGAGTCGGTTGCTTTGACACCGCGACCCAACCGGCTGCGGCGGGCACTCAATGCTGATTGGGGCTTTTCCTCGATGGATAAGGTTGTCGCATGATCGCAATGAAATGGCAGTCTGTTCTTGCTTCGCTAGAGCGGAGTGATTTCACGACGGCGGAAAGAGACGTGGATCAGGAGCTTGCCCATACGCCCCTTGATGCCGATGGCATGATGTTGCGGGGGGTGATCAAGTTAGCTCAGGGGCGTATCGGGGAAGCGGAAGAAGATCTTTGGCGCGCCCTGGCTATCGCTCCGGGGTTGGGGGGAGTCCGCGACGCGCTCGGTGATCTCTTCGTGCATGATATGACTGAGCCTTCTCCCGAGCGCGACTTTTCGCTTGCAAGCGGAGAGCGGCAGACCGCCACCAGTCTGGTGGGGATCCGTGAGGATCATCGGTGTCGCTACGAATTCGCAGCGCTTTGGCTGCGTGATCGTCTAACGCCAGCCCATCGAACAACCGGCATCGATCTGTTTTGCGGCAATGGTTACGGTTCGCGTATGCTGGCCGATCTGGCCGGTTGTCGGGTTGTTGGCGTCGATGGGTCGGCTGAGGCGGTGGCGCAGGCATCGCAGGCCTATGCGGACCATCGCGTGGTGTTTCGACAAGCCTATTTCCCGTTTGAACTGGCTTCACGGTCGCTTGATTTCGCGGTGTCCTTGGAATCGGTCGAACACGTCGCGGATTGTGACGCGTTTCTGGTCGCGTTGGATCAAGCCGTGCGAGGGCCGATCGTCTTGTCGTTTCCGCTTGAAAACACACTGAAATTTGAGATTAACGCCGATCTTTTTTCCTACCATTTCCGTCATTTCACTCTTGAGGAGATGACGGAAAAACTCGCTCGACTCTGTCGACGCAAGATTAGTGCGATCCGTGGGCAGGTGGTCTACCAGTTGCGGGACGGAAGATTGAACGGGTATGTGCCAACCGCTCGGATGTGTCTTACCCCGCTACGATCGGATAGTCAGTTCGCCGTGATCGTGGCGGAGACCGATCCCTCATTGTCCGCATAGGGACGCGGCCGGTCGTAAAGACGGCGGCGCATCTCCCCGCCTATCGGGTGATTGCAGCGCCGACGACGGGCCCGACCCGCCGCCGGCACCGGCCACCCGATCCCCCCAGGAAGCGCCCGGAGACACCAACCGGGCGCCGCGTGATCTCCTGGGGCGGATTAACTTTTTGCGGGGGGCAGGAAGTCGTCGATCGTCATGTCGGGGTGGGGATAGCGGAACTCGTTCTGGTTCATGGGCAAAACGAACCCTTCGGGTTCATTCGGCATGAAGTAATTGCCCCCGTACATATTTGGGGCAGTCCGTGAATCGAGTGGGGAATAAGAAAAGCCTATTGGAGCGTAGGAAAGGTCGAGACCAAAAACGGCATAAAGTGCCATGTCGACAAAGTTCATATTGCTGATCGTGCCGCGCAGGTGGGTATCTTGCGCGATGATCGCGAAGAGTTTCTCCTTGACGAAGGATAGGGCCGCCATGTCCTTGACCACGACGTTAAAGCTATGTCCCGCATCATGGTGGACGATAGAGCGAGCGTTTTCTTTTAGGATCACTTCGCGAACATAGCTGGGGAGATCGCCATGGAACAGGCGGATTTTGTGTGCGGTTTCAGGGTATAGGCGGCGAATCCGTTCGTAAGCGAAGTGCAAATAGTTGGCATTGATATCGACCATGTCCAGGCCGAACCCAAACGGCTCCATGCAGCCGGCGAGAACCGCCGAGGCCCCTCCCATGAAAACACCGACTTCGACAACGCGATCAAACTCGCCGTTGAAATCTCTCAAAGTTTTTACGAGATCAAAATAGTACTGACTGGAACACTGATCCTCGTAAACAAGATCAGAAGATTTTGATTTTTCTAAAATATCATCAAAAATTCTATTTTTTCCGCGAAAACGATCCGAGTCTTTTATCGCTTGGTATCCAGAATAAATTTTGATTCCAAGATCTTTGGCCGGACTTTCCGATTCCGCAAGATCAGTGTTTGGTTCTATGAAACTTCCAAAAGTCATGATTCTGCTCCTTTTTTTAATTGAGGTTCTGCAAGCGACTGTCGGAAATGTGATGAGGTCCTCATGATGGCGGTGCCGTATCCGACGGCCCAGGTGTGATCGATACCCCGGTCTTCGAGGAAGACCGCGGCAACCAAAATCCAGCCCGACCGCTTCTGATTAGGCCGGTAAGGCCAATAAGCGTCCGGCCCCGATCGGGGTTAACGTTATCGTGAGGACCGCATAAGGAGAGGAAACGGGCGGAACCTTGATGAGGAGGATGGGAGCGCTGCCGCTGGCCTGATACCCCGCTCCCGTTATCACCAGATCGCTTCCCTCCAAGGCGTCGGTGGACAGATCCTGGGGGGTGTCGGAGTCCATGGCATCGCGAATGGACGGGCCCGTGGAGAGGGTCAGCCCCTGAAGGATGCCTTCCCGGCCGATCTCGTTCATCGGCAGCATAATCGCGGGGCTGGTCTGATTGGTGGTGATCAGCGGGATATGCAAGCGAAGATCGCCAAAGCCCGTGCGTTGGCAGGCGATCTTCAGCTGTGCCAGGCCGCCGGCGGTGACCAGCGTCACCGTCACCTCGCCACAAGGCGCATCGCCGACGACATCGCCCGGCATCAGTCCGGCGGCGAACAGCGCGTAGAAATGGCCATGGACGGGCGAAATCACGGCGGCGCTGGCGGCCATCCACATGATCTGCGCGGTCGTGCCGAAGGTTCCCGCCATCGGCATCTTCGCCAGCAGGGATTGGGTCGTTCCGCTGTCGACCAAGGGCACTTGGCCTTGGGTGCCCAGATTGACGTCCAGGGTTATCCCGCCAAACAGCGCCAGATCCGTATCGCTGGGCAGCAGCAGAAGGCGGGCCAGCACGGCGGCGATGTGCGGGGCCGCCAGATCGGGGGAGGCGAGAGGGTTTGGCCAGCCCTTTGTGCTCAAGGCCGCATAATGCTGGGCGAAAGCGAAAGCGCCCTCCCGGACCTCGGCGCAAAGGGCGAGATGCTCGGCGCTTCTTGGGTCGGGTTCGCGAACCACGGCGGCGTTTTGGTAATCGCGGACCGAGCCTTCCGGCGCGCCGCAGAACTGTTCGATCAAGGCGATGTTTCTGAGAATGGCCAGACTGGTCCGGGGAGACATCACACCGCTGGAAAGATAACCTTCGGCGCTGTCATGGGAGGGTAGCTCGTCGAAAGCCTCGTCGTTGGTTATCAAATAAAGGCCATGCAAGCGAACGGAAAGACCCTCTTGGTCAAAGATGGTGCGCAGGCCTTTCTGAATGGTTCCCGAATAGCCCAGGTCGACAAGAACCAGATCGCCACAGTGATCAAGATCAGGAATGGCGGCGCGCAGATAGGCCATCAACCTTGCGCGGATCGCTTGGCCAATCGTCCTCGTCTCGGCCCTCGTCAGCAAACTCGGCAAAGCCTCGGCGAAGGCCCGGCCCGTGGATTGCCCCTTGGGAAGGCGTTGGAAGTAACGGCTGATCTTGGGCGAGGAATGCTTCAAAAAGGCGCTGATCGCCGCCTCGTCAACCAGGGACATGTCCTTGAAAAGGGCGCCCAGGGACTCTTGATCCGTGGTGCCGGCGACCAAGGCGATACGGCGGTTGATCTCGAGATAGGCGGCCTCTCTGCCGCTGTCTTGCCACAGCCGGTAGGGCGCCAAGCCATCGCGGGCGAGGAATGCCACGCGGACCGAAGGATTGTCTTGGGCGATCTTGGCGAGGCGATCGGCAACGAAATGGTGAAAGCCGCTCAAAACCGGTCCGAGCACCGAAACGCCCACGCGGGCCATGGGCGAGGGATGGGGGATCATGGCGGTGATCTGGCGGCGGATCGTCCGCAGGCCATCGTCCAGGCGCAAGCTGGCGCCATCGGCGGCGCAGATCATCTCGAAGATATGGTCTTCGCGCTGGAAAAGCCCGACATCGGCCGGTGGACATTGGGGGCAATGGTACGTCTGAATTCCCAGCGCCCCGGGTGCCTGAATGTCGGCTTGAGGATTGTCGCCGATATGGGCAACGGTTGTGGGCTTCCAGCCCTGCTTTTTCAAATAGCGATCAAACAGACCGTCGGCTTTGCCAACGCCATGATCGCAGGACGCATAAAGGAAATCCCAGGTGAGGCCGGGAACGCAATGCCGCAGAAGGGCGCCAAGGCGTTCGGCGTTCCAATAGGTGTCGGACAGGAAGCCAACCTTGATGCCATCGGCCTGCAAAGCCCGGTACAGCGCCAGAACGCTTTCATTGACGAAGCATAGGTCGTGTTCGGCGGCGAATTCCGCCGCGACCAGAGCCGGGCGGTCATCCGCGGTCAAACCAAAGGGACGGACGGCAAAGCGGGCGTAGATGTCTTCGATCGACGTTTCCCGGCCTTTGGCGGGGGGCTTTCCCCGTTTGCGGGCCTTGCCCTCGGCCATTTGACGGTGCTGGCAATAACTGGTCGCCCTTCCCGCACCCCGAAGGGTCAGGGGGGCATGGCGAAAGGCCTGCTCAAAGACGCCTTCGGGGGTCGTGCAGCGGCGGAGCAAAAAGGTGTCAAAAACATCGAAGGAAAAAGCGACGAGTCGTCCGGATCCGGGACATGTCCTGGCCTGCTCGAAAGGGGGGTACTGCATTCTGCGTCTCACATCACGGTACGGGCGACGAACCTTGGAAGCCGGCCGTTGGAGCACTTCCGGGCGAGGGTCGCAGCAGGAGAGAGGGGCCTGAAGCAGGCGAAGACGGGGGCGCGCTCCCTAGGCCTCCGCAAACAAGACGAATCACCGCGTCGAACACTGGCGCCTTGAGGGAAAAAAACCAATGTCCGGCCGAGGGATGCGCCTTTTTGCTATAGCCTTGGTCCGGCGGCGCAGGCGGCGCGCAGGGCTTGGGGGTTTTCGACGGTGAGGTCGGGGCCGGGGCCGAGGATGCCCTGGTCGGCGAGGCGGGCGAGGGCGCGCGACAGGCTTTCGGGTTCGATGCCGATGCGGCTGGCGATCAGGTGCTTGGCGACGGGCAGGCGGCCATGGCCGGGCCAGGCGCCCGATTCCAGCAAGCTCAGCAGATAAGACGCCAAGCGCTGGGCCGGCGAGGTGCTTTTGAGGAAATGGATCTCGTGGACCAGATCGGTCTGGCGGCGGATCAACCCGGCCAGCAGGCCGCGCAGCAAGCCGGGATCGTCGCGCAGCAGGCGCAGGAAGCCCGCTCCGTCGACGCGGACCAGCAAGCTGCCCGCCTCGGCCTGGGCGGCGACCGGGAAGCGGCAGGCGCCGACGATCGCCGCCTCGGCGAAGGTGTCGCCCGGTTCGATCAGGGCGATGACGCTTTCCGCGCCTTCGGCGGTCAGGGTGGTCAGCCGCACCTGTCCTTCAAGCACGCCATAAAACGCGTCGGCCGGGTCGCCATGGGAAAACAGCAGGGTCGGCCCCCGGGTGCGCATGACCTGGGCGCAGCGGGCGAGGGTTTGGCGGCGTTGCGGATCGAGGGCGGCGAACAGCGGCGCGTTGGACAGCCGGGCGAGGTCGGCCGCTTCGCAGGGGCGGGTTTGGGTCATCGCCAGTATCCTTGGGCGCGGTGAAGGGCGTCGTCGTCGTTTTCCTCCTCGGGCAGCAGCCCGGCGAAGAGGGCGAGCGCGTCCAGGTCGTCGATCCGAACCGTTGTCCGATCCACCGCGCGCACCCCTTCGCGGCCCAGGCGGGCGAGCGAGCGCGACAGGCTTTCGGGCGTCATCGCCAGACGTTCGGCGATTAGTTTCTTGCCATAGGGCAAGGTGAGGATGATCCCCTCCGCCGGCCCGTTCGCCGCCCGGTCGACGGCGCTTGGCTGGCGGGCGAGGGAGACCAGGAACATCGCCAGTCTTTGGGCGGTGGTGCGCAGCTTGATGTCGTTCACCCGGCCCAGCAGCCCTTTGAGATTGGCCGAAATCGCCCCCAGCAAGGCCAAGGTCGCGTCGGTTTCGGCCAAAAGCACCGGCCAGACATCCTCGGCGCGCAGGTCGAGGATCACCACCGGGCTGATCGCCTGGGCCGAAACCGGGTGGCGGGCGTCGTCGCACAGCGCGCATTCCCCCAGCAAGCTTCCCGGACCGACGATATCGATGGTCGATTCCTCGGGCGGCAAAAACAACCGCACCTGCCCTTCAACCAACACCTGAAGGCCGGTGGCGGGCACGCCGCGTTCGGCCAAAGGGAATCCCGCCGGCAACTGGGCGGCTTCGGCTTTCGCCGCCAGCTCGGCTCGGCGCGGCGCGGGGAGGCGGTCGAAGAAGGACACGGCGGCCAAAGCCTTGTCCTTATGCTCAGGGGTCATGGGCGAAGTCCTATGAGATGGCCCGAAAGTTTTGGGACCCTGCTCGGGACGCGAGAGCGGCGCAAGACAAAATGGCGGAGGAAAAATGATCGTTTCGCGACATGACGCCCTTTGTCGGTAGGATAGCATGGGTCATGCTTCGAGGCCCAAAGTTACCCGCGCCGTCATCCCCAGGACAGGCGCGGCTCCCGGGCTTGGGCTATCGTGCGTCGTCGGCGGGCGGCGATCGGCCGTCCCCGCTGTCGCCCCTTTTGTTCCATCTGTGTCAAAGAAGCCGTCCATGGAAACCCTCTTAGGGTCCGAATCCCCCCCCAAATCATCGTTCCTTTCGGCGGTCCGGGGTGTGGTGCGCGGCCTGGATCCACGCGGGCGCCTTCTGGGCGCGCTGTTCTGCGCCTTGGTCATCGTCGGCCTGGAAAGCCCGGTCGCCCTGTCTTTGGCGCTGATCCTGGCTCTGTGTCTGTTGATCGGCGCCGGCCTGCCGATCGGGCGCACCCTGAAACGCATGGCGATGATGGACGGCTTCATCGTCGCCATGCTGGTGCTGATCCCCTTCACCATCCCCGGAGACGCGGCCTTCAGCCTGTTTGGGTGGCCGGCGAGTTGGCAGGGGCTAGACCGCGCCCTGGTGATCGGTCTGCGCGCCAATGGGGTGATCTTGTGCCTGATGGCCCTGGTCGGATCGATGGAGCCGACGACGCTGGGCCACGGGCTCGCCCGCCTGGGCCTGCCCGATACCCTGGTCCATCTTCTGCTGCTCAGCGTGCGCTATATCGATGTCATCAACGCCGAATACGGCCGCCTGCGCCGGGCGATGAAAACCCGCGGGTTCCGCCTAGCCAATAGCCGCCATACCTACCGCACGCTGGGTTATCTGATCGGCATGTTGCTGGTGCGCGCCCTTGATCGTTCCGAGCGCATCGCCCGGGCGATGACATGCCGGGGCTTCACCGGCCGCCTGCCTTTGCTCGATACCCTGGCCTGGAGCTGGCGCGACGGCCTTTTCGCCCTGTTGTTGATCGCCGCCCTGGGCGGGATCGTTGTCGTGGAGATTGGCCATGGCCGTCTTGCTTGAGGTGTCGGATCTGCGTTTCGCCTATCCCGGCCGCCCGGCCGTGCTCGATGGCGCGACGATGGGCCTGGAGGCGGGGGAGCGTCTGGCGATCACCGGTCCCAATGGCGCGGGCAAAAGCACCCTGTTGCAGATCCTTGTCGGCCTGTTGCGCCCCCAGGGCGGCCGGGTTTGGGCCTTTGGCGCCGAGCGGCGGGTCGAGAGCGAGTTCTACGAGGTTCGCCGGCGGGCGGGTTATGTGTTCCAGGATCCCGACGATCAGCTTTTCTGCCCAACGGTGGCCGAGGACGTGGCCTTCGGGCCGCTCAATCTGGGCAAGACTCCGGCCGAGGCGCGGGCGATCGTTGACCGGGTTCTGGCCGATCTCGGCTTGAGTCCCTTGCGCGACCGGGTGACCTATAAGCTGTCGGGGGGTGAAAAGCGGCTGGTGTCGCTGGCCACCGTGCTGGCGATGGATCCCGATGTCTTGCTGCTCGACGAGCCGACCAACGCGCTTGATGAGCCGACGACGGCGCGGCTGGGCGATATCTTGCTGGGCCTGCCCCAGGCGATGATCGTGATTTCCCATGATCCGTCGTTTCGCGCCCGGGTGGCGACGCGCGGCCTGAGCTTGCGGGCCGGGCGCTTGATCTCGCCCGCCAGCCTCGGTTAAAACGGCGCTTGGAGCGGCGAGCGGCAGGGGAACGATTTCCCCCTTCCGCCGTCCATTTGGTGTTCGCTCTCGTATAAGGTGTCCGCCCGTGAAGCCGTTGCGTCTTGTTCTGCGCGCCCTTGTCGTCGGTTTGCCGCTGGTCGTGTCTTTGGCCGGCTGCAGCCAGGGCAAGCTTGCCGATCCCTTCGCCGGCGCGCCTTCCGATCGGGCGGTCATCCGCGAGATCCAGGGTGATCTGGCCGGTCGCGGCTATGATCCCGGACCGGTCGATGGGGTGATGGGCGGGCGGACGCGCGCCGCCATCCGCGGCTATCAAAAGGACGCCGGCCTGCCGGTGACCGGCGAGGCCACCGCCGCGCTCGCCGCCAAGCTGCGCGGCGATCGCACCACCGCCCGCCACATCCAGCCCGATGACGGCGGCTGGCAGAATCCCAACTGATGGTTCGTCCCGGGTTTTTACCGGGGCCGGCTCATCTGGAAGGGATCGACGGCGGCGTAGTCGCTGGCATAGCCGCAGCGGGCGATGACGCCGGCGCCCGCCGTATCGAACAGACCCTCCTTGAGGAACATCTTGTCGATATGGACGCCGACCACCTGTCCGATCACCATGAACTGATTGACCGGCCGGCCGCCTAGGTCGGCCAGGGCGTGGATCGCCAGAGTCTGGCATTCGAGCACGGCGTGGGCCTCGGCCACCCGGGGGGCGGCGATCAGCCGGCACGGCGCGGCGGTCAGCCCGGCCATCGCCATCTCGTCGACCTCGGGGGCGACGCTGCGCGAGGTCTCATTCATCGCCTGGGCCAGATCGCGGGTGACCAGATTGCAGGCGAAGGCGCCGGTCTGCTCGATGTTGCGCACGCTGTCTTTGCGGCCATTGCTGGAAAACATCACCATCGGCGGGTCGTTGCACACGGCGTTGAAATAGCTGTAGGGGGCGAGATTGATCCGCCCCTCGGCATCGATGGTCGAAATCCAGCCGATGGGTCGCGGGGCGACGATGGCCTTGATCGGATCATGGGGCAGGCCGTGACCGCTTGCCGTCTCGTAGAAGTAGTCATCACGCATGGGGATCGGTTTCCAGTGTCGAAGAGGGGGGCCAGAGCCAGGCGGCGCCGCGAACGCCGCTGGAATCGCCATGACGGGGGGCGACAAGACGGGTGTCGACGCGGTCGCTGAACACCCAGGGCGTCCATAGCCGGGGCAGGGCCTGATAAAGATGGGGCATTTGCCCAAGGCCGCCGCCGAGGACGATCACCTGGGGATCGAGGATATTGATGACGACCGCCAGGGCCCGGGCCAAACGGTCGGCATGGCGATCAAGGCTGGCCTGGGCCTGGGCGTCGCCGGCTTGGGCCAGGGCGAGCAGGGCGGGGCCTTCGATGGCGTGGCCGGTGCTTTTCTGGTGATCGGCGGCCAGTCCGGGGCCCGAACAAAAGGTCTCGACGCAGCCCTTCAGCCCGCAATAGCAGTCGGGGCCGGGGCGTTCGTCGTCGCCGGGCCAGGGCAGGGGCATGTGGCCCCATTCGCCGGCGATGGCATTGGGGCCGGCCAGCAGGCGGCCGTTGACGACGATGCCGGCGCCAACGCCGGTGCCCAAGATCACCCCGAAAACGCTCGACGCCCCGGCCGCCGCGCCGTCGGTGGCTTCCGACAGGGCGAAACAATCGGCGTCATTGGCCACGCGCACCGGCCGGCCTAGGCGCTCGGCAAGGTCATGGTCCAGGCGCTGGCCGTTCAGCCAGTGGGAATTGGCGTTCTTCACCAAGCCGCTGGCCGGGCTGATGGCGCCGGGCATGGCGACGCCGACGCTCCCTTGCCGTCCCAATTCGGCTTCGGCCTCGGTCACCAGGGCGGCGAGGCAGTCGAGGGTGGCGCCATAGGCCGCGCGCGGCGAGGGGCGGCGGCGGCGCAGCAGGATCCGTCCTTCGTCATCAAGGGCGATGATCTCGGTCTTGGTGCCGCCAAGATCCAATCCCAGGCGTAGGGTCATCGGCACGGGACTCCTTTTTGGAAAAAATGGAACGGGCAAAGCGGGCGTCGGCGGATTAACGGCTCCCTAAACAGAACGGCCGATCCTTGTGCGGTCTTGCCTGGAGGGTGAGCGGCGGGCAGTGTTGGGCTCGAGGCGAAACGGGCCTCTCGCGGCTCTGAAGGGATTTCTTCGACCATGGCCGATGACCTGGACTTTCCATTCGCGACCCCGCCGGCGGCCGGCGAGGCGATAACCGTGGCCCCGGGGGTGCTTTGGCTGCGCATGCCTTTACCCTTCGCCCTTGATCATATCAACCTGTGGGCCCTGGAGGACGGCGACGGCTGGACCCTGGTTGACAGCGGGGTCGCCGATGATACCACCCGCGCCCTGTGGTCGCATGTGTTCGAAGGGCCCTTGGGGGGGCGGCCGGTAAAGCGGCTGATCTGCACCCATTTCCATCCCGATCATATGGGGTTGGCCGGCTGGTTGACCGACCGCTTCGACGTGGCGCTGTGGGCGACGCTGGGCGAATGGACCTATGGGCGCATGCTGGCGCTGGAAAGCGACGAAACGGTGGGGGCGGTCTCGAAGGCCTTTTATCACCGGGCCGGCGTCGATGCCCAGGGGCTGGAACTGGTGGCCCGGCGGGGAAACTCCTTTGCCAAACGCGTGGTGCCGCCGCCGCCCACCGTGCGGCGGATCATCGATGGCGAGGAGATCGCCATCGGCGGGCGGAGCTGGCGGGTGATCGTCGGACGCGGCCATGCTCCCGAACATGCCGCCCTGTGGTGCGCCCAGGCCGGGGTGCTGATCAGCGGCGATCAGGTGCTGCCGCGCATCAGCCCCAATATCAGCGTCTGGCCGAGCGAACCCGACGCCGATCCCTTGTCGGGCTTTCTTGAAAGCCTCGGCCGTTTCGCGCCCTTGCCCGCCGAGACCCTGGTTCTGCCCAGTCACGGCCGGCCGTTTCACGGTCTGCACGCCCGCATCGAAGCCCTGGCCGCCCACCATGGCGATCGCTTAGCCGAGGTGGAGGCCGCCTGCCGCGATCGGGCGCTGAGCGCCCAGGATCTGCTTGGCGTGCTGTTCAAGCGCCCGCTTGACGCCAATACGGTGTTCTTCGCCCTTGGCGAGGCCCTGGCCCATGCCCATTGGTTGGAAGGTCAGGGACGCTTGCGGCGCAGCGAGGTCGATGGCGTCGTCCGCTTCACGGCGATCGCTTGATCAGGATACCGCTATAAGCGGCGCGGCTGGCTGGCGGCATCGGCTTCAAGCAGGGCCGAGGTGTCTTCATAGGCAAAATCGGGGTGGTGGTCTTCCTGAATGCCGGCCGGGTCCTGGTGGATTAGCACCTCGGCCCCGGGGAAGGCGGCGCGCAGGCGGTTCTCGATCTCGGTGACGATGGCGTGGGAGGCCGACAGCGTCATCTCGCCATCAAGTTCGACATTGAGCTGGATGAAGGTTTGCGGCCCCGAAGAGCGGGTGCGCAGATCGTGGATATCGAAGACCCGGGGGTTTTCCAGGGCGAGCTTGATGATGCGGACCCGGTCCTCGGGCGGCAGTTCGCGGTCCATCAGCAGGTTCACGCTGTTGGCGCCGATGGTCCAGGCGTTCTTCATCAGCCAAAGGGCGATGGCGATGGCGAACAGCGGATCGAGGATCGGCAGGTCGACGGTCATCGCCAATCCCAGCGAGACGATTACCGACAGGTTGATCAGCAGATCGCCGGCGTAATGCAGGCTATCGGCGCTGATCGCCACCGATTTGGTCTGGGCGATCACCCGCCGCTGATAGGCGACCAGCCCGATGGTGGCCAGGATGGAAAACACCATCACCGCGATGCCGATTTCGCCGCGCTGCACCGGCAGCGGAGCGGTCAGGCGCCCGGCCGCCTCGATCACCAGGAAAATGCCCGAGCCGGCGATGAAGGCCGCCTGCCCGAGGCCGGCCAAGGGTTCGGCCTTGCCATGGCCAAAGCGGTGCTCCTCGTCGGCCGGGGTCAGGGCCTCGCGCACGGCCAGCAAGGTGACCAGCGAGGCCCCGACATCGATCAGGCTGTCGATCAGGGTCGAGAGCAGGGCGACCGAATCCGTCAGCACCCAGGCCACCAGCTTGGCGACGACCAGGGTCATGGCCACGGTGACCGAGGCGTAGGTGGCCCGGCGCATCAGCCGCGCCGATTGGTCGCGGGTGTCGGATCGTTGCGTCCCCATGGGTTTTCCTTTCCCGTCGCACCCCGACCTTTTGGGGAATACGAGGTTCCTTAGGGATAAAGCCGGCTGTGGGTCCAGCCGCTTCCCTCGCTACGATACACCACCCGGTCATGCAGCCGGAAGGGGCGGTCGTGCCAGAATTCGATAACCTCGGGCACCACGCGGAAGCCCGACCAATGGGGCGGACGGGGGACGGCGCCCACGGCGTAGCGGGCGGCGAACTGGGCGACGCGGCGTTCGAGCTCGAAGCGGCCCTGGAGCGGGCGCGACTGCATCGACGCCCAGGCGCCGATCCGGCTGTCGCGGTGGCGCGAGGCGAAATAGGCGTCGGCCTCGGCGTCGCTGACGGCGACCACCGGTCCCTCGACCCGGACCTGCCGACGCAGGGATTTCCAATGGAAGCACAGGGCGGCATGGGGATTGGCCAGCAGCTCCCCGCCCTTGCGGCTTTCCAAATTGGTATAGAAAATGAAGCCGCCCTCGGCGTCAGCCTGGGCGATCACGCCTTTGAGCAGCACCATGCGCAGGCTCGGCCGCCCCTCGGGCGTGCAGGTCGCCAGGGCCATCGCGTTGGGGTCGTTGGGCTCGGTCGTCCCGGCCTCTTCCAGCCATTCGGCAAACAGCGCGTAAGGGTCTCTATCTTCAAGCGAACTCATGACAAATCATGTCCCCGATCCCAGATCTTGAAAAGGGCCTTGTCGACGGCGCCGCCGGCGGGGTCCGCCGCGGCTCGTCAATTCAGCCAGCATCGGCCAATGGCCGCTGGATAACAAGGACCGGGGCAGGTACGATCCGCTTCCGGCCCCGGCGGGTCGGCAAGCGGGCATGAGGAATAGGCCGTGCGGCAACCAAGGCCCCCCGGGGGGAGGCGGAAGGCTGCGGCTTTCGGCGTGAGATCATAAAGATGAAAGACCCCTATACGGTTCTTGGCGTGGCGCGTGGCGCCAGTCAGGACGAAATCAAGAGCGCCTATCGCAAACTGGCGCGCAGCATGCACCCGGACGTCAATCAGAACGACCCGGGGGCCGAGGACAAGTTCAAGGATATTTCCGGGGCCTATGACCTGCTCTCCGATCCCCAGAAGCGGGCCCGGTTCGACCGGGGGGAGATCGACGCCGCCGGCAACGAGCACCGGGGCTTTCGTCCGGGCACCGGCCCCTATGGCGCGCGCGGCGCCTATCGCGGCGCCTCGGGAAATGACGGGCGCAGCGGCGGTTTCGGCCGATTCGATTTCGAATCGACTTTTGGCGAGGACGATCTTTTTTCCGAAATGTTCCGCCGGGCCAGTCGGGGCCAGGGGGGGCCCGGCGCCGGCACCGCCGGAGCGGCCGGAGCGGGCCCGCGGCCGGTGCGCGGCCAGGATGCCCAATATCGGCTGAAGGTGACCTTCGAGGAAGCCGCCCTGGGCAGCACCAAGCGCATCACCCTGACCAATCGCAAGACCCTGGACGTGCGCATCCCGCCGGGTAGCGAAGACGGGCGGTCGCTGCGCCTCAAGGGCCAGGGGGCCGATGGCAGCAATGGCGGAGCGGCGGGCGACGCCCTGGTCGAAATCGGCGTCAAGGAGCACGCCTTCTTCCGCCGCGACGGCATCAATGTCGTGGTCGATGTGCCCGTCACGCTTCAGGAAGTGGTGCTTGGCGGCAAGATCACGGTGCCGACCCTGGAGGGCAAGGTCAGCGTGACCGTGCCGGAGGGGTCGAATACCGGCACGGTTCTGCGCCTGCGCGGCAAGGGCATTCCCCAGGAAAACGGCCAGCGCGGCGATCTTCTGGTGCGTCTGGGCATCACCTTGCCCGATCCCGTGGACCCCAAGCTCAAGACCCTGGTCAAGAAGCTGAAGGACCCCGAGACCGACCCGCGCGAACAGGCCGGCATGGTCTGATCGCCGACCCGCTTATATCCGGGCGCCGAGCGGCTCGGCCTGGACCAGAGCGTCGAGGCTGAGCCCCAGGGCCCGGTCGTAATCACCGCCGGCGGTTTCCAGGGCGTGGCGCAGCAGATCGGGCCAGCCCGGGCCGCCGACGGTGCCGGTCGGCGGCGCCAGGGTCAGGGCGTGAAGGATCTCGGCCAGGGTGATGCGCCGGGGATCGCGTCCGGGCAGGACGGCGCCGTCCTCATCGCGGATCAACAGGCCGGCCTTGTCGAGGTCGCGCAAGACCCCGGCCTGGCGGCGGTCGGGGGTGGCGGTCAGGGCGGACAGGGCGCGACGGCTGGCGCCGTCGCCCTGGCCCTCGCCGTAAGCGCGGGCGGCGGCGACCATGATTTCGACGGCGATGCGCAGACGGGCGGCCCGTTCATCCTGCCCGGCCCGGGTCAGGCGACGGGCCATTTTCCAATTGGGGATCTCGGCCGCGGTCACCGCGCCCATCAGCACGACGGCCCAGGATAGATACATCCAGACCAGAAAGGCCGGCAGCGCCGCCAGGGCCCCATAGAGGGTTTCATAGGACAGCCCGCGGGTGATCACCATCAGGAAGGCCGAGCGCAGCAGCGCCGAGGCGAGGGTGGCGACCAGGGCGCCGGCCAGGGCGTGAAAAAGCGGCACCGGCCGGTTGGGCACCAGCATATAAAGCAAGGTCATCGCCGTCAGCGACAGCAGGGGCGGGCCGAGCGTCGGCGTCAGGGCGTCAAAGGGGCTCATCACGTCGGTGCCGACCAGATGGCGGATCGCCACCAGATAGCTCGAAAGCGAGAAACTAAGGCCCATCAGCAGCGGCCCGCCGGTCAGCACCGACCAATAGACCAGCAGCCGGGCCAGGGGATGGCGGCTTTTCTCGACCCTGAAAATGGCGTTGAGCGAGGATTCGATGGTCAGCAGCAAGATGATCGCCGTCAGCGTCAGCCCGGCGACGCCAAGGGCGGTAAGACCGGCGGCGGCGCCGACGAAATGCTCGACCTGATCAAGGATCTCGGTGCGTCGATAGGGAACGAAGGTCTCGATGATCCAGGCGACCATGCGCTCGCGCTCGTCGCCAAAGCCGGGAAAGGCCGCCAGGATGGCCAGGGCGATGGCGATCAGCGGCACCAGGGCGAGCAGTGAGGTATAGGCCAACGACGCCGCCAGCCGGGGAATGTCATGGGTGATCAGGGCGCGCAGCACCAAAATCGTGAAGCTTCCGGCGGTGGCGAGGATCCGTCGTGGCTTCACCGGCAGCCATGAGCGGGCGTGCGAACGGCGGCCCAAAAGCCCGCGCCGCCGGTTTTCGTCGTCCACCATGCGTCTTGGCCCTTCTGGAGGTCTTGGTGTAGGATGCCGCCCTTCCGTCCTCTAAGGACGGGATTCAACCGATTTTCACCGGCCCTCAGACGGGCCGGTCTTATTACCAATACCATAAAGGGGACTCCCATGCCGAATTCCACCGCGCTTCTTGCCGGCAAGAAGGGCCTCGTTCTCGGTGTCGCCAACGATCGGTCGATCGCCTGGGGTATCGCCAAGGCCGCCAGCGACGCGGGGGCCAGCATCGCCTTCACCTATCAGGGGGACCCCTTGCTCAAGCGGGTGAAGCCTCTGGTCGAGGGGTTGAGCGAGCGTCATCTTCTGATGCCCTGCGATGTGACCGATGAAGCCAGCCTGGACGCGGTGTTCGCCACGCTGAAGGAAACCTGGGGCACCATCGATTTCGTCGTTCACGCCGTGGCCTTTTCCGATAAGGATCAGCTCAAGGGCCACTATATGCATACGACGCGCGAGAACTTTCAGCAGACCATGCTGATTTCGGTGTTCTCGTTCACCGATATCGCCCGTCGCGCCTCGGAAATCATGAATGACGGCGGCGCGATGATCACGCTGACCTATTACGGCGCCGAACGCGTGATGCCCCATTACAATGTCATGGGCGTGGCCAAGGCGGCGCTGGAAGCCAGCGTGCGCTATCTGGCCGCCGACCTGGGCGGGCGCGGCATCCGCGTCAACGCCATTTCGGCCGGACCGATCAAGACCCTGGCCGCCTCGGGCATCGGCGATTTCCGCTATATCCTGAAGTGGAACGAGTATAACAGCCCGCTGCGCCGCAATGTGACCATCGACGAGGTTGGCAATTCGGGCTTGTATCTGCTGTCGGATCTGTCGCGCGGCGTGACCGGCGAGGTCCATCACGTGGATAGCGGCTATCATCTGGTGGGCATGCTGAACATGGACAGCGTCAGCGAGGTTTCCGCCCTGCTCGCCACCGTCAAGAAGGATTAAGCCCCCATGGCCGGCGACAGCTTCGGAACGCTCTTCCGCTTCACCAGCTTTGGTGAAAGCCACGGGCCGGCCATCGGTTGCGTGGTCGAAGGGGTGCCACCGGGCATTCCCTTGACCGCCGCCGATCTGCAACACGACCTTGACCGGCGCAAGCCCGGCCAGTCGCGCTTCACCACCCAGCGCCGCGAGGACGATGCCGCCGAGATTTTGTCGGGGGTTTACGAGGGGGTGACGACGGGCACGCCGATCGCCGTGCTGATCCGCAATACGGACCAGCGCTCGAAGGATTATTCCGATATCGCCCAGCGCTTCCGCCCGGGGCATGCCGATTACACCTATTGGGTCAAATACGGGGTGCGCGATCCGCGCGGCGGGGGGCGCTCCAGCGCCCGCGAGACCGCCGTGCGCGTCGCCGCCGGAGCGATCGCCCGCAAGGTCTTGACCAGCGTGCTTGGCCGGCCGTTGACCATCCGCGCCGCCGTGGTGGAAATGGGCGGGCTGGCGATCGAGCGGGCCAATTGGGATTGGCTTAGCGTCGACGCCAATCCGTTCTTCAGCCCCGATGCGGCTATGGTCGCGCCGTGGGAGGCCTTGCTTGACGGG
Source organism: Rhodospirillum rubrum ATCC 11170 (assembly GCF_000013085.1). Taxonomy (NCBI): domain Bacteria; kingdom Pseudomonadati; phylum Pseudomonadota; class Alphaproteobacteria; order Rhodospirillales; family Rhodospirillaceae; genus Rhodospirillum; species Rhodospirillum rubrum. The sequence goes on along the minus strand of NC_007643.1, from coordinate 3,052,664 downwards.
GTGCGCCGGGATGGCTCCAGCGTCGGGGCGGTGGTCGAGGTTGTGGCCGAAGGCGTGCCGCCCGGACTGGGCGAGCCGGTTTATGACCGGCTGGATGCGGATCTGGCCAAGGCCCTTATGAGCATCAACGCCGTCAAGGGCGTTGAAATCGGCGCCGGCTTCGAAGCCGCCCGCTTGCGCGGCGAAAGTAACGCCGACGAGATGCTGCCCAACGGCCTGGGCGGTGTGCGCTTCACGTCCAATAACGCCGGCGGCGTGTTGGGCGGTATTTCCACCGGGCAGACGATCATCGCCCGACTGGCGGTCAAGCCGACCAGTTCAATCATGATCCCGCGCCAGAGCGTGGATACCCAGGGGCGGCCGGTCGATGTGGTGACCAAGGGTCGGCATGATCCTTGTGTCGGCATTCGGGCGGTGCCGGTGGCCGAGGCCATGGTCGCCGTTGTTCTGGCCGATCATCTTCTGCGCTTTCGCGGCCAGTGCGGTCTGCCCGTCGGGCTGTGAGGCGGGGCGGGCGCCCCCCCCGCCTCAGCTGCGGGCCACGGGATCGGCGAGGCCGTAAAGGCGGCGCAGGGCGACGAGCTGGCTGCGCAGGGCGCAGAGGCGATCAAGATCGCCGGCTTCGATCGCCCGCATGATCTTGGCGTGGCATTTCATGAACTGCTTGCTCATCAGGGCGGCGCGGCTGAAAACATCTTCGGGCAGCAGGTCGGTGCTCTCGATGTCGCCATAGGCAAGGTCATCGCGCGTCGGGGTCGAGGTGTCGAACATGATGGCGTCTCCCGCTGGGGTCTGGTGAGGTCTGCTCCCTATCTTTCAAACGCCGTGCCAGCGGTGAAAACGGCGGAATCGCTGGGGTTGCGCCCCATCGGTCCGTGGTCCTCTCGCAAAATGCGGGGGTCCTGGCGCCTCACACTGCGGCGGAGCCCCGGAAAACTCGCAATCTGCATCAAGGGGCGTCCGGGGACGCGGCCGCGCCGATAGGCCGATCCCGGCGCGGCCGGCTTGTCTCGGGGGTGGAAAGGGCTACACTGTTGGCCGCTTATCCCCTCGGAGGACTACATGCGGTTCATCGGCAAGGCCTTGCTGGTCGTTTTTGCGGTCGTCGGCATTCTGGCGAGTGTTCTTATCGTGAGTGGCGCGGTGGCGCTCTCGTCCTTCATCGGCAAGGATGAGCCCCTGCCCACCAAATTGGTTCTCGATCTTGACGCCAGCGGATCCTTTTCCGAAGACGGCGGCGCCCTTCCCGGCCTGGGATTCCTGTCGGGGGAGGGTGAGCGGCCCTCCTTGCGCGCGGTGACCGAGGGGCTGATCGCCGCCGCCAGCGATCCCACGGTCAAGGGGCTGATGGTGCGCATCGGCGAGGGGTCTTTGGGTATGGCCCAGGCCCAGGAGCTGCGTCAGGCGATCCTGGCCTTCCGCGCCTCGGGCAAGCCGTCGATCGCCTATGCCGAAACCATCGGCGAGTTCGGTCAGGGCACGGTTCCCTATTATCTGGCTTCGGCGGTCGAGGATGTCTGGCTTCAGCCCTCGGGCATGCTGGGCACCACCGGCTTCGCCGTGCGCATGCCCTTCGTGCGCAAGCTGCTTGATGATCTTGGCATCCTGCCGCAGTTCATCGCCCGCAAGGAATTCAAGGACGCCGCCGCCACCGCCACCCAATATGGGATGAGCCCAGCGCAGGAGATCTCGTTTGGCGCCCTGGTCCAGGGCTGGAGCGGGCAAGTGGTGCGCGCCGTGGCCGAGGCCCGGGGCCTGTCCGAAGATCAGGTGCGCGGGCTGATCGATCGCTCGCCGCTGCTGGCGGCCGAGGCCCTGGAAAGCGGCCTGATCGACCGTTTGGGCTATCCCGACGAGGCGCGCAAGGCGATGGGCGAGCGGGCGGGAACCGACGAGCATCTGTCCGTCGGCCAGTATGCCGAGCGTCAGGCCAAGGCCAAGCCGGCGCCCGGAGCCAAGGGTCTGGCGCTGATTGCGGCCAGCGGCCCGATCGTTACCGGCGATGGCAAGGTCAGCCCCTTCGATGGCAAGGAAATCGATGCCCGCGCCCTGGCCGCCACCATCGATAGCGCGGTGGACGATGCCGGGGTGGCCGCCATCGTGTTGCGTATCGACAGCCCGGGGGGATCCTATGTCGGCTCCGATCTGGTCTGGCGCGCGGTCAGCCGGGCCCGCCAGCACGGCCTGCCGGTGATCGCCTCGATGGGCGATGTCGCCGCCTCGGGGGGCTATTACATGGCGATGGGCGCCAATAAGATCGTCGCCCAGCCCGGCACCCTGACCGGCTCGATCGGCGTCGTCGCTGGCAAGTTCACCATCGCCAAGGCCAGCGAGGACCTAGGCATCGCCTGGGGCGGGGTGGAGGCCGGGCGCAACGCGGCGCTGTTTAGCCTGACCGATCCCTTCGACGAGGCCGGGCAGCGGCGCATGGATCAGATCCTTGATGCCATCTATGCCGATTTCACCGGCAAGGCGGCGGCCGGGCGCGGCCTGTCGCCCGAAGCGATCGAAGAGGCGGCGCGCGGTCGGGTGTGGACCGGCGAGGATGCCCTGGCCCATGGGCTGGTCGATGCCCTGGGCGGGCTGCAAACGGCGATCGAACTGGCCCGCACGGAAGCCGGTCTCGACCCCCATGCCCCCCTGGCGATCACCGTCTATCCCAAGCGCGAGGGGCCGGAGTGGCTGTTGCGCGCCCTGATGAGCGCCGAGCAGATCGGCGGCGTGCGCAGCGTCCGGGCGGCGCTGGGCTTGGTCAGCGGGCTGAGCAGCGAGCTTGCGCCGACGATCGACGGCCTGCGCGCCACCTCGGCCGGACCTCTGGCCATGCCGGTGATCGGGCGCTGATCATAAGAAACGGCCCGGCGGGACAATCCCGGCCGGGCCGTTGGCATGCCGAAGGGCGGCCGGTTTGCTCACACCCCGGAGAAGCGGCCGCCGATGAGGAATTCGATGTTGCCTTCCGGGCCCTTGATCGGGCTTTCGGTCAGGCCGACGACGCTCCAGCCGGGCAGGGCGGCCAGCCAGTCGGTGATGGTGGTGCAGACTTCGGCGTGAAGGGCGGGATCGCGGACGACGCCGCCCTTGCCGACGCGCTCGCGGCCGACCTCGAACTGCGGTTTGATCAGGGCGACCAGAAAGGCCCCCGGCGCCGCCCGGCCCAGGGCGGCGGGCAAAACGGTGCGCAGGCCGATGAAGCTGGCGTCGCAGACCACGGCGCCCACCGGCTCGGGGATCAGCGTGGCGTCAAGGTGGCGGGCGTTGGTGCGTTCCAGAACGATAACCCGCTCATCGGTGCGCAGCTTGTGGGCCAGCTGGCCATAGCCGACATCGACGGCATAGACCTTGGCCGCTCCCCGGGTCAGCAGAACATCGGTAAAACCGCCGGTCGAGGCGCCGACATCGAGGCAGGTCAGGCCTTCGGCGGAAAAGCCGAAGCTGTCCAACCCCTTATCAAGCTTCATACCGCCGCGTGACACCCAGGGATGGGGCTGGCCCCGGACATCGATGGCCAGATCGGCGGCCACCGGGGCGCCGGCCTTTTCCAGCCGCCGCTCGCCCGAAAACACCAGCCCGGCCAGAATCACCGCCTGGGCCTTGGCCCGGCTTTCGACCAGCCCGCGATCGACCAGAAGCTGGTCAAGGCGCAGCTTGCCCGGGCGCTTGTCGCCCGGGGGGCGCCGGTCATCGGCCGCCGTGTCGTCGTTCACGCCTGTCACGCCTTCAGGGCGCCGGCGTCGATGGTGGCGCTGGTTTCAAGCTTGAGGGCGTCGAGGACGGCGGTGGTGATGGCCTGGGCGTCGATGCCGGCCTTGGCGCATTGGACCTCGGGCGCGTCGTGCTCGAAGAAGCGGTCGGGGATATGCAGGGCGCGCAGCTTGAGGCCGCCGTCGAGCAGGCCCTGATTGGCCAGCCAGGTGGCGACATGGGAGCAAAAGCCGCCGATCGCGCCTTCCTCGACGACGATCAGCACCTCGTGGCGGGCGGCGAGATCGGCCACCAGCTCCTCGTCGAAGGGTTTGAGGAAGCGGGCGTCGGCCACCGTCGGCGTCAGGCCGCGCGCCGCCAGGATCTCGCAGGCCTCCAGGCACGACTGCAGCCGGGTGCCGATCGACAGCAGGGCCACGCCCTTGCCCTCGCGCACGATGCGGCCCTTGCCGATCGCCAAAGGTTGGGGATCCTCGGGGATCTCCACCCCCACGCCCTCGCCGCGCGGATAGCGCAGGGCGATCGGGCCGCTGTCATGGCCGGCCGCCGTCACCACCATGCGCGCCAGCTCGGCCTCGTCGGCGGCGCACATCACCACCAGATTGGGCAGGCAGCCGAGGAAGGCCATGTCGAAGACGCCGCCATGGGTCGCCCCGTCGGCGCCGACGAACCCGGCGCGGTCGATGGCGAAGCGCACCGGCAGCTTCTGCAAGACCACGTCGTGGACCACCTGATCATAGCCGCGCTGCAAAAAGCTGGAATAGAGGGCGACGAAGGGCTTCAACCCCTCGCAGGCCAGACCGGCGGCGAAGGTCACGGCGTGCTGTTCGGCGATGCCGACATCGAAGCAGCGCTGCGGATAGGCCGCCGCCAGCTTGTCAAGGCCGGTGCCGCCGGGCATCGCCGCCGTCACCGCGACGATGCGGTGGTCCTTGGCCGCCGCCGCCACCAGCTGCTTGCCAAACACCGCCGTATAGGACGGCGCCTGCGGCTTGGCCTTTTCCTGAACCCCGGTCACCACGTTGAAGCGCGACACGCCGTGGTATTTGTCGGGCGCGTTCTCGGCCGGGGCATAGCCCTTGCCCTTTTGCGTCACCACGTGGATCAGCACCGGACCATCGCGCCCGGCCTCGCGCACGTTGCGCAGCACCGGCACCAGATGGTCCATGCGATGGCCGTCGATCGGCCCGACGTAATAAAAGCCCATCTCCTCGAACAGCGTGCCACCGCCCGTCACCATGCCGCGGGCGTATTCCTCGGCCCGCTTGGCCGTGCGCTCCAGGGCGTCGGGCAGGCGGGCGACGATCTCCTTGGCCAGGGTGCGGATCGACAGCCAGCTTTTCGAACTGAGCAGCCGCGACAGATAGGCGCTCATCGCCCCCACCGGCGGGGCGATCGACATGTCGTTGTCGTTGAGGATGACGATCAGCCGCGATTTGGCCGCCCCGGCGTTGTTCATCGCCTCATAGGCCATGCCCGCGCTCATCGAGCCATCGCCGATCACCGCCACCACGTCGCGGGCGTCGCCGGCCAGGGCCGAGCCGATGGCCATGCCCAGACCCGCCGAGATCGAGGTCGAGGAATGCCCGGCGCCGAAGGGGTCATAGGGGCTTTCCTCGCGCAGGGTGAAGCCCGACAGCCCGCCGCCCTGGCGCAGGGTGCGGATGCGATCGCGCCGCCCGGTCAGGATCTTGTGGGGATAACACTGATGGCCGACATCCCAGATGATGCGGTCGTCGGGGGTGTCGAACACGTGATGGAGGGCCACCGTCAGCTCGACCACCCCAAGCCCCGAGCCCAGATGACCGCCGGTCACCGAGACCGCGTCGATCATTTCCGCCCGCACTTCGCGCGCCAGCTGCTCCAGCTGCGCCACCGAAAGACCCCGTGTGTCCGAAGGACCGCGGATCGTGTCCAAAAGCGGCGTTATCGGTCTCGATGTCACGGCGGAATTCTCCTCGTATGAAAACCGTCCCTTGACGGGGGGAAACACCCCCGGGGGGCTTCAGCTTTTGCGGTCGACGACGAAACGGGCAACGGCGCGCAGCAGGTCGGCCTTCTCGTCGAAGGCGTCAAGGTGATTGACGGCCTGTTCGGCCAGCATGTCGGCCTGATCGCGGGCGCGCTCGAGGCCAAGCAGGGAAACGAAGGTGGATTTGCCCGAGGCCTCGTCCTTGCCGGCGGTCTTGCCCAGGGTGGCGGTATCGCCCTCCACATCGAGCAGGTCGTCGGCGATCTGGAAGGCCAGACCCAGATCATGGGCGTAATTGAACAGGGCCTGACGCTGCGAGCGCGGCGCCTTGCCCAGGATCGCCCCGGCGATCGAGGAGAAGCTGATCAGCCGCCCAGTCTTGAGCTGGTGCATGCGGGTGATCGCCGGAACGTCGAGCGCGCCGTCGATCAGGCCGCGTTCGGCCATCAGATCGATCATCTGACCGCCGACCATGCCCTTGGCGCCGGCGGCGATCGCCAGCTCCGTGACCAAGTCGCAGCGCACCGCCGGATCGGAATGGGTGCCGGGCAGGGCGATGACCTCGAAGGCCTTGGTCAACAGGGCGTCGCCGGCCAGGATGGCGGTCGGCTCGTCGTATTGCCGATGGACGGTGGGGCGGCCCCGGCGCAGATCATCGTTATCCATCGCCGGCAGGTCGTCGTGGATCAGCGAGTAGCAGTGGATCATTTCGATGGCGGCGGCGACATTCAGCGCGCAGGCCCGCGACACCGAAAACAACTGCGCCGACTGCAAGACCAGAAACGGCCGCAGACGCTTGCCGCCCTCAAGGGCGGCGTAGCGCATGGCGTCGACGACCCGCCCCTCGGGGCCGTCCGTCGCCGGCATCAGTTGCGACAGGTGATCGTTGATGGCCAGCGCTTCGGCGGCCATGACTTCGTTGAGATGACTCACGGTCCCAAGGTCCCCCACTTCATGAATGCTCCGGTCTCGCCGATGGTCTTTCACGTCGCATCGAAGGGGGCGGTGCCGACGCTGCCGTCGGGGCCCAGGGAAATGCGCTCGACCTTCATCCGCGCCTCGGCGAGCTTGGCTTCGCAATGGCGCTTGAGGGCGACCCCCCGCTCATAGGCGCCGACCGCCTGATCAAGCTCGATCGTTCCCTGTTCGAGCTTGCGCACGATGGACTCGAGTTCGGTCAAAGCCTGTTCGAAAGACAGGCTGGCGATGTCGATGCCATTTTCATCCGCGCCGGAGCCCGAGGGGCCGCGGGAGACGCCGTGTTTGATATCGTCGGACATGACGGCCTTCGGCTGCTGCAAAGGCGCGGGATTGTAACGACAGGCGGGGCGCGGAGCAACCGCCCCGCGCACACCGCCCACCGAAACCGCGTTTACGCCAAAGCCCGGCGGTTTTCGGGCGGGGTCAGCGTTCCATCAAGGTCTTGACGTGAGCCGAGACGCAAGAGGCCAGGGCCGTCAGATCGTAACCGCCTTCGAGCACCGACACCACCCGGCTGTCGCAGACGTCATTGGCGACATCGAGGACCTGCTCGGTCGCCCAGACGAAATCGGCGACCTTGAGGTTGAGATTGGCCATCGGGTCCATCACATGGGCGTCGAAGCCGGCGGAAATGATGATCAGATCGGGGGCGAAGGCGCGCAGCGCCGGGGTGATCCGCTCGGTGAAGGCCTCGCGAAAGCGCAGGCCGTCGGCGCCCGAGCGCAGGGGGCAATTGACGATATTGCCGTGACCGCCGGTTTCATCGACGAAGCCGGTATTGGGAAAGCTGTGGGCCTCGTGGGTCGAGGCATAGAACATCGCCGGATCATCCCAGAAGATATGCTGGGTGCCATTGCCGTGGTGAACGTCCCAGTCGATCACCGCGACGCGTTCGGCCCCCCAGCGCGCCCGGGCGTGATAGGCGCCGATGGCGGCGTTGTTGAACAGGCAGAAGCCCATGGCCGTGGCCAGTTCGGCGTGGTGACCGGGGGGACGGACGGCGACGAAGGCGTTGCGGACCGATTTGTCCATCACCGCGTCCACCGCCTGAACCATGCCGCCGGCGGCGCGCAGGGCGGCCTCGCCCGAATCCGGCGACATCACCGTATCGCCGTCGATGTGATAGGTGCCCTCGCGCGGCACGTGATCGAGAAGAAATTCGACATGCGAGAGGGGGTGGACCCGCAGCAGCTGTTCGCGGGTCACATGGGGAGCTTCGTCGCGCAACAGCAGCATGAAGTCCTCGGCTTCAAGGACCCGCTGAACGGCGCGCAACCGGTCGGGACATTCCGGATGGAAGGCCCCGGGATCGTGTTCGACACAGGCATGATGAGAGACCAACAATGTCGTCATGTCTTCCTCCCCGGGCGTCGTTATGAGTTTTTTGCAGCCCTTCGATTCCTATATTTCAGGCAGTGCTGATGTACGCAAGGGGCTTTCCAAAACTTGGTTGCGCAGGGGTTCGCTTTCGCCTTCCAGGGGCGATAGTCGTCTGCTTTAGAGGGGAAATTATCAGGCCTATAAAACCAAAGAGGGACTTTCGGCGGGAAAATATGGTCGTAGTCCATCAACGCCTTTAGTCTCACTTGAGTTGTATCCCGATATTCCTCTAATTTAATGCCTGATGAAAACAGGTAAAACCGATGGATATTGATCTTCTCGCCCTGCAAGGCCAGACCCAAAAAGGCAGCGCTTTGCTCAAAGCCATGAGCAATGAGCATCGCTTGTTGATCTTATGCCACCTTATGCACCGCGAGCGGAGCGTCGGCGAATTAGAGCGGGTGGTTGGGCTGTCGCAATCGGCGCTGTCCCAACATCTGGCCCGCCTGCGCAAGGACGGCGTGGTCAAGACCCGCCGGCAGGCCCAGACCATCTATTACTCGCTGAACGGCCCCCAGGCCGGGGCCATTCTGCGCGTCTTGCATTCCCTGTATTGCGAAGACGCCGACACCGTCCCTTCGCGAGGGCGCAAGCAGGCCGGCGGGCAGACCGACAGGCTGTGAGGAAATATTTTACAGCGATTTATTGTTAATTAAATCTTAATCACACAAATATTTGACGGTTGTCGATCGGGGATCTAGAGTTTTCTCCGTCGCCCGCCCCCCGCTGCGCGGACGGCGCCGACGCTTTCCCATCCCCAGCCCCAGGGTGTTCATCCCATGGCCCAGACCACTGCCACCGTCATCGATCTCGCCGCGTTTCGCCGCCGTCGCGCCGCCGCCACGGCGCCCGTGTCCCAGGTGTCGCGCCCGGCGACGATGGCGGTGGCGATGCCGATGCCGATGATGCTGTGGTGTCCGGTTTGGGTGATGGTGGCGATGCCCGCCGCGCGGTGAGGACGATGACCGACGAAACGGGCCGCCTTGTCCGCGAGCGAGACGAGGACGCCCCGTCCTCGCCGCAGGCCGCCGTCCTTGCCCTCCCTGACCGGGACGCCGCCCCGTTCTTCAGGGAAGCGGGCAGGCCCTCGGCGACGATCCCGTCCTTCGAGCCGCCGACCGCCGCAGACCTTGGCCGATCGGCCGAGGATCTGATGCCGGTGGTCGGCGAGAATCTGCGCCGCCTGCGCACCGGGCGCGGATTATCGCTCGACCGGCTGGCCAAGCTGTCGGGGGTCAGCCGCGCCATGCTGGGTCAGATCGAACTGGGGCGCAGCGCGCCGACGATCACCGTGCTTTGGAAGATCGCCCGGGCGCTTGATGTGCCGTTCTCGGCCTTCGTCGCCGCGCCGGCGCTGTCGAAGGCCGTCGTGCTGCGGCGTTCGGAAGCCAGTTGGCTGACCTCGACCGATGGGCGGTTTTCCTCGCGCGCGCTGTTTCCCTTCGATGCGCCGCGCCGCGTCGAATTCTATGAGGTGGTTTTATCGGGGCATTCCATCGCCCAATCCCACCCCCATCCCGCCGGTACGGTCGAGACGCTGACGGTGGCGCGCGGCGTGCTCGAGGTGGATAGCGGCCCGCGCATCCATCGGCTGGACCCCGGCGACGCCCTGCAGTTCGAAGCCGATATCGATCACGCCTATCGCAATCCCGGCGGTGATGACACGGTCTTCTATCTGGTCATGACTTATGTGGAAACCGTTGGCTGACCCCGGCGACGGGGGCGGATTTCCTGAAAAGGCTGGCTTGCGTCCGCATACGCAGTTTTTCGGTTGCGCAAGCGGATCGATAAAACTTCATTCGTAGGGTCGATTGCGGCTGCGCCATTGGTTCTTTCGATTGCGGCTGCGCCATTGGTTTTTTCGATTGCGGCTGCGCCGCTGGGCGGCGCAGCCGGATCGCGTGCCCCCGTAATGGCCGGGGACGGGGCCTTTAGGCGGCGGCCGTCATGCAGGCCATCATCGGCATGCCACCGCACATCATCATCATCGGCAGGCCCGCCGTCATCATCGCCATCATGCGCGTGCAGCAGTCCTTCATCATGTCCATCGACAGGCCGTCCGTCGGCATCATCGTGCAGACCATGCCGGTGGGGGTCATTTCGCAGGTCATGGTACAGGTCATCATCGGCATCATCTGGGGCATCATCGCGCCCATCATCATCGGCATCTGGCCGGCCATCGGCATCATCTGCGGCATCATGGACCCCATCATCTGGGGCATCATGGACCCCATCATCGGCATCATTTGCGGCATCATCTGCGGCATCTGGGGCATCATGGCGGTGGGCATCGGCATCGTGGTCATCATCAGATCTCTCCGATTTTTGCGCTTGGAACGGGTGTCTCAAGCGCTTCGACAACCGTGTTAGGCCTCGCCGGACAAGCCCACAAGGCGCGCCGGGGGCGGTCCTTCTCTTTCCTCCGCTATACAAGACATCCCCCCGGGGGCGGCGGAAACCTTGTCCACTATCGCGGACGGCGCTCCGTTATGACGGAAGATCAGCGGCTATCGGGCGGGTGGGCGGCGGGCGGCGCCGCGACTCGGGGGCTGGCGACCGCCACCGCCGCGGTCTTTCAGCTTCCTCTGGTGGTGGCGGGCGGGCTGTGGCACTCTGGGTCAGGCTCAACAACGGCCGCACCGCGGCACAGGCGATGATCCCGAAGTCACAACGCGCCGTTTTCACCTTTCTCGCCAAGCCCGAAACCCACGGGCCGGGCGTCGATCGGGTCGATCAGGTCCATACCCATATTTCGGCTTTGTTTCTGGCCGGCGAGCGGGTTTTGAAGCTGAAGAGGGCGGTGGCGCTGCCCTATCTCGATCACACCACCCTGGCGGCGCGCAAAGCCTGCTGCGAGCGCGAAGTGGCGATCAACGCCCCCGGCGCGCCGGGGCTTTATCGGGGCGTCCTGCCCGTAACCCGCGAGAGCGACGGCACCCTGGCCCTGGATGGCGCCGGGGAGCCGGTGGAATGGCTGGTCGTCATGAACCGCTTTGATGAAGGGGCGCTGTTTGATCGCCGCCTTGCCCTGGGCCATCTGGATCGCCATCAGATGAGCGATCTGGCCGAGGTGATCTTCGCCGCCCACGAGCGGGCCGAGAGGATCGACGATGACCATGGCCTGGGCTTCGGCCGCAATCTGGAAGGCGCCCTGGCCGAACTGGCCGAACAGCGCGGGCTTCTGGGCGAGGCCCTGAGCGACGAGGTCGCGGCCGCCTTGCGCGCCGCCCATCAGCGCCTCAAGCCGCTGTTGGCCGAGCGGGCGGCGGCCGGGCGGGTGCGGCGCTGCCATGGCGATCTGCATTTGCGCAATATCGTGCTGTGGGACAATCGCCCGGCTCTGTTCGATGCCATCGATTTCACCGAGACCTTCGCCCGCATCGATGTGCTTTATGATCTGGCCTATCTGCTGATGGATCTCGATTACCGGGGGCACCGCCGGCTGGCCTCGATCACCTTCAACCATTATATGGAATTCGCCGGCGATACCGGGGGGCTTGCGGCCTTGCCGCTGTTCCTGGCCCTGCGCGCCACCATTCGCGCCTTTGTCACCGCCGCCGGCGCCGCCAACCAATCCGATGGTGATGAAGCCGCCAAACTCATCGCCGAGGGCCGCCGCTATCTGGCCCAGGCCACGGGCTATCTGACCCCCGGGTCCCCCCGTATGGTCGCCGTGGGCGGATTATCGGGCAGCGGCAAGTCGCGGCTGGCCCGTGAAATCGCCCCCCATCTGGGCTGCGCCCCCGGCGCCCTGGTTTTGCGCACCGATGTGTTGCGCAAGCGCCTGATGGGATTGTCGCCCTATCAAAGCCTGGGGCCCGAGGGCTATACGCCAGAGATGCATGCCCGCACCTATCAGAGGCTCGAAGCCGAGGCCCGGTTGGCTTTGGCTTGCGGCCATTCGGTGGTGCTGGACGGCGTTCACGCCAGACCGGGCGAAAGGGCCAATGCCGAACGCATCGCAGCCGAGGCCGGGGTGCCCTTCGCCGGGCTGTGGGTGCATACCCCCGTCGATCTGGCCATGCGGCGGATCGAAACCCGGGTGCGCAATCCCTCGGATGTCACCTTGGCGGTTCGCGCCAATCAAGAGGATTTCGATCTGGGGGCGGTGACCTGGGCCCGGGTGGATTCATCGGGCCCCAAGAAGGACACGGTGATCGCCGGATTGGCCGCTTTGGGGCTAAGTAGTTGACCTTCATCCTTTTATTGCGTTCTCTCCGGGCGCATAATGATCCCTGACGTTTTCTAGGTCTATCAAGATCAGGAGTATCGCGATGACCGGCATCCGCACCATTCTTAGTGTCGTGGGCGATGAGGCAACGGGGGAGGCCCCCTTGCGGACGGCCCTCGTTCTCGCCCGTGATTTGGGCTGCCATGTCGAGGGTTTCCATGTTCGGATCGACGCGTCGGCCGCCGTGCCCTATGTGGGCGAGGCGATGGCCGGGGCCTTGGTCGAAGAAATGGTGGAAGCCGCCGAGAAGGAAGCTCGCGAGCGCGCCGCCAAAGCCCACGGGCTTTTCACCCGCGTCTGCGCCGAACTGGCGATCGTTCTTGACGATACCCCGCCGGGCCCGGGCGGCCCCAGCGCCTCTTGGCAGGAGGCGCGGGGAGCCGAGCCCGAGCATGTGGCGATGCGCGGCCGTGTCGCCGATCTTCTCGTGCTGGGGCAGCCCGGTCTGCACGGCGAACCGCCGTCGCTGCTGACCCTGAACGCCGCCTTGCTTGAAAGCGGCCGGCCGGTTCTGGTCGCCCCGCCCCAGGCCCCCGCCGAGATCGGTCGGCGCATCGCCATCGCCTGGAACGGCAGCGCCGAAGCCGCCCGCGCCGTGATGGGGGCGATGCCCTTCCTGGTGGCCGCCCAGGAGGTGACGGTGCTGATCGCCGAGATCGACGAGGAGGGGGCCGATGCCACCGCCCACGAACTGGAACGCCATTTGGCGTGGCATGGGGTCAAGGCCGGGGTGCGGGTGCTGCATGCGGCGGCGGGAACCCGGGCGGGCGAGGCCCTGGTCGCCGCCTGTGACGAGGTCAAGGCCGATCTGCTGGTGATGGGCGCCTATACCCATAGCCGCCTGCGTCAATTGATCCTGGGCGGCGTGACCCGTCATCTGTTGGGCAATGCCCGCATTCCCCTGTTGCTCTCCCACTAACAGGCTGCGGAAAAACCTATCTGTTCGCCCCCTTTCCCCCTCTTCCAGCGTTGTTTGACGGTGCTGGCGTGGGGTTACGGGCCGCGTTTGCGGCCGTTTTTGCCGGAATCCGCCGATTTGAGGCGGATTCCGGGCATCCTCAGGCAGTCCGTATCCGTTTGGGCAGCCTGACGAGGGTTTGGGTGGCGGCATTCAGGGGGAAGACCCAATCGACGCGGACGTCGTCCCCCTTGTCGGTGGCCAGCGTGATGCGGCCCTTGGCTTTCAGCCCATCGACCAGGGCCGCTTCGCGCTTGGCGGTGCCGGTGGCCTGGGTGACCAGGGCGCCGACCACCAAGCCGTTGTGGTTCTCCATGCGGCCCGGTCCCGGCGGCTCATCCCCGCCAGCAGTCGGTCGCGGTTCCTGGTGAAGACCGTGACCTCCCACACCGGCGCGTCCCTCGACAGCCCGACAAACCAGCGGAACAGCAGATCGTAGCCGATCTGCTCCATCAGCTGCAGCTCGGAGCGGATGACCCGCCGGACCCCGGGCCTCGCAGCTCACAGACGAAAACAAGCTCTCCGTCCGAACATCGCCGCCCCGCATGGCCCTCTCCCCCAATCGATCAGGGGAAGAGGGGATCATGCCAGGACGTCAGGGGAAAGGGGTTTTCCGCAGCCTGTTAGGATCACTACAAGAAGTTGTAATCGCTAAGCGAGTCAGCGGCGATCCCGTTGATCTGAGCAACAATTTCGATAGCCATAGTGGCAGTGGTCAGGTCGGTTCCGCCTGCCGTGCTCGTGATGTGCACCAACTGGGCGTTACCGCCCCCGTACACGATCGCCAGATAGTCATAATTCTCAGCGAGGCCAATCGCATTTGCAAGCAGTGTTTCGAGCGCACCGCCGTTAGTAGCGTCCGACGACGTTGAGGTCGCCCAAATACTTTTGATTGCAATGACGGTGTTGTTGGCCTCAACACTGAAAACGGGTGTGTTATCGCTGTCGATCCGCTGGTAAGTTAAAATGCCGTGGTCTGAACCAAAACCATTAAACTTCACTTTATCGTCTCCAGGCGTAAAGCCGGTAATGGTAACGGCGCTCTTCGTCGCATCCGCCGCGGTGTTCGAGATCACGACCCTGTCTCTTCCACCGGTGGCGAGAGACACCGTAACCAGCGCGCGCTGAGCGTCCTCTGTATTTACGGTGATGATGTCGTCGCCCCGACCACCAACAATGTTCAGGCTCGTCGTCGCAACATAAGCCGAAGCGTCAAGCGTTACGGCCGCCGTGGAGGCCGAAGCATCAATCGTCGAGGCAACACCCGGGGCAATGGCACCCGTGGTGAAGGTTGCCGCCGTACCGTAGTTAACAAGGATGTTCTCAACACCGGTGATATTGGCAGAGCCGGTAGCCGCACCCGTCACAATAAGGGTGTCGGTACCAAGCCCAGCGGCAACGGTGTCAGCGGCGGTCAACGTGCCACCAAAGGTGATGGTATCGGCGCCCGTACCACCCGTCACCGAGTAGTCTGCCGCCGAGGAGGCATCAACCGTGTTGGTTCCATTAGCCAGACCGTAGGTTCCAACGGTGGGGTTCAGCGTAATCGCACCAGCATCGCTGAAGGTGAGACCGTCACCAGCGTCAAAGTTGGTGAATGACGAGAAGCCGCTGAACTGCGCGATGGTCGAGGTGACCGGGGTCGCGCTATTGGAGAAGTCGAAGACCTCGAAGCCGGAAACGGTCGCACCCGAGATGTTAAGCGGAGCAGTAGCAGTCCCGGTAAGGATATCGGCCCCACCACCGCCGCCATTCAAGGTGCCCGTGAGGGTGCCAGAGGCACGCAGGACGTCATCGCCGTCGCCCAGGTTGACGGACGTTGTCGGCGCCAAAGTGTCGAGAGTGACATCGTCAGCGCCCGTACCACCCGTCACGGTGGTGATGCCCGAGCCGGCCGCGAAGCTGATCGTGTTCGTGCCATTGGCAAGGATAAGCCTGTCGATGTTCGTGACGGTGCCGCCGGTGGTGCCGTTGTTGATGGCGACGGTCCCGGCGTCGGTCAACTGCAGGGTCTCGGTGTCGGCGGCCGTGCCTGTGACGGTCGTGCCGTTGAGCGAGGCCACGGTGCCCTGGAAGGTGTCGTTCGTGCCAGCCGTCCCGGTGAAGCTGCCGCCAGCGGTCAGGGCAACCACAACCGGCGCAACAACGCCACCCGTCGTCGGCGCAACAACGCCACCCGTCATGTTCGCCGCCGAATTCATCACATCGGCCGCGTTGGCGTCGGTGGCGGTCACCAGGGCGATCTGCGCCGCGGTCGCCGCCGCGCCATTCACCACATAGTTGACGGTCACATTGGCGGCCGTCAGGGTCGATGTGTCGATCTGGCGGGCGCCGAGCGTGGCCTTCAGCGCGGTGCCGGCGCCGTCCAGCAGGTCGGAGATGTCGAGGGTAACGGTATCCCCGGCCTCCAGGGCGTTGCCGTTGCCGGCCGCGGCGGTGCCGATCTGAAAGATCGTGTCATTGATGCTGGTGGCGCCGCTATTGCGGGCGGCGGCGTTCTTCAGCACGAAGGCTGCGGTCAGCGTGATCGAGAAGGTCGCCTTGCCGGTGCCGCTCTCCGCAAGGACGAGGCCCTCGAAGCCGGACACATGGGCGAGATCGCTACTGCTGAGAATCGCGCCGTTGAGGACGGTCAGGGTATCGTAGTCGCCGGCGGCCGGGGCGCCACCGTTGGTGCCGCCCGCTAGGTCCACCTTCTGGTTGAAGGCGGCGTTGTCGAGCACCAGACGGTCGGAGCCCGAACCACCGACGAACTTCACGCCCTGCGAAGTGGTCAGGTCGGTCAGGTTCACCGTGTTGACGCTGTTGTCTTCCCGGGCGTTGTTGGGGCCACCGGCCGGGTTGGCCGCGTCGGTCGCCGAGGTTTGCACGATCCGGTCGGTGTGGATCTCGAACTTGCCGGCATCGGCGCCGCTCACCAGGGTGCTGTCGACGGTGACGGTGTTGGTGGCGCCACGCAGGTCCAAAACGTCGACGCCGGTGGTGTTCTTGAACTCGGTGGTCGACAGCGTGTAGGTGCCCTGGCCGTTCACGCCGATCTGAAGGGTGTCGGCGCCTTCGCCACCGCTGATGGTGTCGCCCGAGCCGTAGGTGGAGTTCGTCACGCCCGCCGCCTGGGTGATGAAGGCGAAGGTGTCGGCGCCGGCGCCGCCGCTGGCCTTGACGTTGCCGAGTTCGAATTCGACGTAGTCACCCGCCGATCCGCCGGTGAAGGCGACGTCGGTGGCGGAGCCATTGGTCTTGGCGACGAAGCGCACGTTGGCCGAGCCGGTCATGGCGCTGGCGTCCACGGTGGTCACGCGGGCGCCGACGGACAGCAGGTCGGAGGCGGTGGCGCCGGTGGTCAGGCCGCTATCGACACCCACGGCGCGATCGACGAGACCCTGGGTGGCCGAGGTGGCCGAGGTGGCCGAGGTGGCCGAGGTGGCCGAGGTGGCCGAGGTGGCCGATGTGGCCGAGGTGACGACGCCGCCGGCCTTGCCGATGGCGACAGCGCCGGTCAGGACGACCTTGGTCAGCGAGCCCGGGGAGATCAGGTCGGCGGCCACGGCGTTGATGCCGGTGTCGATGTTGGCGCTGGTGGCCAGGGTGTTGTTGTCGCTTCCGGCGGAGGTGAGGGTCAGGGTTTCAACGCCGGCGCCGATGTTGAGGACGCCGGTGGTGACGTTCCGAAGGGTGACGGCTTGGTTGTCGGCCGTGCCGTTGACGGCCGCCTGACGGTAGGTCAGGCCAACGGTGCCGGCGACGGAGCCCTTTTCGTTCGCCCAGGTCAGCGCCGGGATCGGGTTGGCGCCGGTCGCCGTCGGGGTCACGTTGGTGACGGTCAGCGACTCACCCGTGGTGATCTGGTTGGCGACGATGGTCTTGACACCGGTGACCTCATAGGCGCCGGCGTTGACGTTGTAGTCGAATGTCACGCCAGCGCCGTTGGCGGCGTTGACGTTCGTGCCAAGCTGCAGCGTTTCGATGTTCTTGATCGTCGCGCCGCCGCCGTAGTTGCCGGTCAGATTGATGACCAGGCGGTCGTCGCCGCCGGCGCCGTCCAACACGTCCGACGAGTTCAGGGTCGTCTGATCCTGGGCGCCCACGGGAGCGCCGGCCACGCCACGGATCACGTCGGCGCCGCTGGTGCCGGTGAACGGGTCCTGAGCCGTCGTCAGGATGAAGGTTTGGCCGCTAGGACGGCCTTCGTCCATGCCGAAAGCCACGTAGTGGAAGAGGGCCGAAGGCATGGTGCCATTGGCCACGGCGGCGGCCACATCGGTGTTGGCGGCCAGATAGATGGCCTTATCGAACGTCGCCAAGGCCTCCAAGGGCGCACGGCCTTCGTTGATGCCAAAAGCCAGGAAGTGGGCCCAGACGCTGGGGAAGACACCACTGGACACGGCATTCAGCACGTCGGGGTTCTGGGCGGCGTAATAGGCGGCGTCGAACCAGCTGGTGGGGTTGCGCAGTTCCTTGGCGCCATATTGGTCGAAATGCTCCTTGGCGCTGGCGAACTGGCCTAATGACACCGCCCGCGCGACGTCCGGGTAGGTCGTCAGGTAGGAGGTGGTATCAAAAGCGAGAGACATTAAATATGCTCCGGGGTTTGGTTGAGATCTCTAACAGGCTGCGGAGAAACCTATCTGTTCGCCCCTTTTCCCCCTCTTCCAGCGTTGTTTGACGGTGCTGGCGTGGGGTTACGGACCGCGTTTGCGGCCATTTTTGCCGGAATCCGCCGATTTGAGGCGAATTCCGGGTATCCTCAGGCAGCCCGTATCCGTTTGGGCAGCCTGACGAGGGTGTGGGTGGCGCCATTCAGGGGGAAGACCCACTCGACGCGGACGGTGCCTTGTGGCGGGTTTTGCGCAGGCCGGCGGCGGCCTTGATCCAGCCAAACACCTCCTCGATCCGCTTGCGGATGCGCAAGCGGATGGCGTAGCCGGGATGGCGGGGGGTGCGTCCGTCGATGGCGCTGCGCCGCCGCAGGGTGCCGTCCTCTTTGCGCTGTTCGTTGCGGACGATGGGGGGCGTGACCCTGCGGGCGCGCAGATCCTTGACGAACGCGCGGACGTCGTACCCCTTGTCGGCAGCCGGCGTGATGCGGCCCTTGGCTTTCAGCCCATCGACCAGGGCCGCTTCGCGCTTGGCGGTGCCGGTGGCCTGGGTGACCAGGGCGCCGACCACCAAGCCGTTGTGGTTCTCCATGCGGCCCGGTCCCGGCGCCTCATCCCCGCCAGCAGTCGGTCGCGGTTCCTGGTGAAGACCGTGACCTCCCACACCGGCGCGTCCCTCGACAGCCCGACAAACCAGCGGAACAGCAGATCGTAGCCGATCTGCTCCATCAGCTGCCGCTCGGAGCGGATGACCCGCCGGACCCCAGGCCTCGCAACTCACAGACGAAAACAAGCTCTCCGTCCGAACATCGCCGCCCCGCATGGCCCTTTCCCCAAATCGATCACGGGAAGAGGGAAACATGCCAGGACATCACGGGAAAGGGGTTTTTAACAGCCTGTTAAAGCGGTGAACGGGGAGCGGATTTCCCGCTCACCGCTCGAACGCGGCGGGAATTCCGGTGCCTGTCGAATTGGTGCAACGCAAGATAGAATTATCCTACCCGGATAAATCGCCCTATGGTATGGTTCAGGTAATGGAGGACGACCTGGAAGGCAGGCTTCGGCGTGCCGACCCAAGGGTCGCCCGATCCCGGGAGGAAACGTCCAAGAAACGGGGTTTCCGCGGGCTCGGCCTGATGGGCGGAGTCTGCGGGAGCCCCGATTTTTTTTGGTGGCGACCCCGGATCCTGTCGCGGGATCGCGGCGGGCTTTCGTCCGCGGACTTAGCCCATAGGCAGAAGGGGGGGCTCGGCAAGACCCTTGGCGATAAGATGGACCCGCTCAGGGGTCATCTGCGACCAGCCCTTCACATGGAATCGGGTAATCGCATTTCTCAAGGTAATGAACATGGCCGGATCGGTGGCGGCCATGTCAAGGGGGGCGTCTTTCGCGGCGAGTCTCGCCACTTCTTCAAGCAATTCCCAATCATGATTTTTTATAACGGAAATAATCTCGTTGTTTAAAAGAGTGTTCATGGCTTCGACATGAAGGGTGCGCTTCGATCGTCTCATGATCTTGGCTACTTGGTCGCAAGTTTGATAAAGACCATGTTCTCTTTGGCCGTCTCTCGGTCGAAGTCATTTGGCAGCTGATCGATCGCCGCTTCGATTCGGTGCTCGGTGAGACCTCTGCCTCGGACCCACCATACCGCATCTTCGAGGTCGCGATCCTCTCCCCGGGAGAGTTTGGCCGCGACGATCAAATCCGGCGGCGGCATGACAAGGGTCAGATTGCCATATCTGCCAAGCGTCTCGACCGGAAAGTCCATCGGCAATGATACGATCCCCGGACGGATGACCTGAAGATACAGGGCGGTGGGGTCGATTTCGCCTTTGGGGTCATAGAGCACGCCGGAGTTCTCGCAGGCCCTCTTCAGGTCGCCGACATCGAAATCAGACTTGGGGTTCCAAACATCAATATCGAGTGTCTGACGTTCAGCCTGCCCGGCGATGAGGGCGGCGCTACTGCCGATCACACAAAGTTGGGTTGGTTTCGAAAGGTGCTGACCAAGATTTATCAGCAGGTTTTCAATGGTGTCTCTGTCGATTCCGGCTGTCATTTCCTCACCCCGATCCGCTTCCCTCTACCATCGGGTGGGATCCCTCACTTGTCAACGCGATCGGCCGATTTCCGATCTGGCACGCCGCCCGGTCGATTTTTCAAACGCCCCTTGAGTCAGGGGGCGGGCGAATTTCCGACAGACGAATTTTCTGGTGCCGGCCTTTTGAGATAGCATGGGCGGGAAAAACGCGTGGTGGCGGGATCGCGGGGATCCGACGGGCCGCGTTGGGGTATTTGAATGATCAAGGTTCGCCGGGACCACGCCCCGCCCACGCGCAGTCTGATCCAGGTCCTCAGCCTGACCACCGTTGGCGCCTCGCTGATTTTTTTGCTCATGCTCTCGGTTTTGTGGGGGATCGGCCGCGCCCAGGATATGGCGATCAGCGCCGATATTCTGCGCTCGAGCCTGTTGATCGAACGCCAACAGGCTTTGCGCGGCACGGTGGAACGGGCGTTGCGCGTGGTTGGCGGCTTGCGCGCCCAAGCCGAGCGGGAGCGCCTTGACGCGCTCAAGGCCGAAGTCATCCAGGCGCGGAGTCTGGCCAACCATTTGCTTAACCGTTATGGCAAGGCGCCGTCTTCGCCCCTGTCGGCTTCCCCCCCGCGCCCGGGAGCGGCGGGGGCGCCGGGGCTGATCGCCAATGCCCTTCAGGCGTTTGACGCGGGCGCGGAGGACCGGGGTCTGTTCGTTCTTGACGCCGCAGGGGGATCGCCGGCCGGATCGCCGCCCCCTTCGGCGGCGCTGGTGGCCGAGCTTTGGGCGCTCGCCCGCGGGGGCGGCGGATATCTGGGAAGCGGCGAGGGCGCGGCGCGGCGGATTTATTACGTCGAGGCCTTCGCCCCCTTTGAGTGGGTTATCGGCTCATGGCGGTTGGTCGAGGCCGGAGAGGCGGCGCTTCAGCGCGCCGCGCTGGAAACCCTGGCCGCGGAAAATGGCGGGGTTGGCGATATTTTCGTCGGCACCTGGGAAGGGGTGGCCCTGCTTGGTCCGGGGCAGGGCCGCGATCAGCGCGAGCTGACCGATAGCGACGGGGTCAAGCCAGTGGCGCTGCTGATCGATCAGGCGCGCAGCGGTCGCCCGGGGTTCGTCGAGTATCGGGCGCCCTACGGCTCCCGGGTCAATGCCCGGAAACTCTCGTATGTGGCGGCGATCGCCGATTGGCGATGGTATGTCGGCACCGGGGTGATGCTTGATGATATCGACGCCCTGGCTAATAACCGGCTTGGCGTGATGCGCACGGCCCTGGCCTGGGAGGTTCTGGGCGGCATCGCCTTGATCGGCCTGGCCGGGCTGACGATCACCTGGGGCTTGCTGCGGGTGCGTCGCCGCCTGGAAGCCAGCCACCGCCGCTTTCTGGCGTTTCTTGACGAGGCTGCCCAGGGCCGGGGAGAGATCGATCCGGCCGCCATGGAGTTCCTGGAATACCGCGATCTCGCCGCCTCGGCCAACCGCATGGTCGAACAACGCCGCGACGCCTTGAGCCGGCTGGCCGAACGCGGGGTCGAGCTTCAGCGCTCCAACCGCGAACTCGAGCGCTTCGCCTTCATCGCCTCGCACGACCTGCAAGAACCCCTGCGATCGATCGCCGGCTTCATCCAACTGATCGAACGCCGCCTGGGGCCCGATATCGATCCCGAGGTTGCCGAGTTCTTTTCCTTCGTGGTTGGCGGCGCCGGGCGGATGCGCGACCAGATCGAGGGGCTTTTGGAATACTCGCGCCTTGATCGCGCGCAATTGGAGCGGACGGTGGTGGTGCTTGACGAGGTGGTGGCCGAGGTTATCGCCGAGCTTGAACCCCAAATCGCGGCGGCGGGGGCCTGTGTGCGGGTGGAGGTGCTGCCGGTGGTCTCGGCCGACCGCGGCCAATTGCGGCTTTTGTTCACCCATCTTCTCGACAACGCCCTGAAATTCCGCAACCCCGATCGCCCCCCCGAACTGCGGATTTCGGCTTTGCGCGACGTCGATGGCTGTTGGCGGATCAGCGTTGGCGACAACGGCATCGGCATCGCCGAGGCCTACCATGCCCAGGTCTTCGATCTGTTCCGTCGTCTCCATAGCGCCGGCACCTATGCCGGGACCGGCCTGGGTTTGGCCGTCTGTCGGCGCATCGTCGAGCGCCATGGCGGCGATATCCGGCTGCGGTCGGTTCCGGGCCGGGGAACCACCGTATCTTTCACACTGATGGCCCCCGCCGACGGCCCCCACGCCGCCGGCTGGAACCGCGCCCATTGACAGCGGCAAGGCGCCTTTGAGTGATGAGGACTGGTCAAGGACCGGCCGGGCGGGTATCAGAAATGGCTTTGCCACACCTGCTTATGGGACCAGACCGTGGAAGACGAGATCAGGGCTTTTTGTCAGACCGCCGCCGATTGTTTCATCCGCCTGGGGGACTGCGCGCCGGCCATCGCCGAGGCGGCGGGGGTGGTGACGGCCAGCCTGCGCGCCGGCGGCAAGGTGATGTTCTGCGGCAATGGCGGGTCGGCCGCCGATGCCCAGCATCTGGCAGCGGAACTGGAGGGCCGCTATCTGAAGGAACGGGCGCCGTTGCCCGGGATGGCGCTGACCACCAACACCTCGACCCTTACCGCCGTCGGCAATGATTACGGCTTCGATCATATCTTTTCGCGTCAAGTCAGCGCCCATGGCCGTCCCGGCGATGTGCTGGTCGCCCTGTCGACCAGCGGCAACAGCGCCAATGTGCTGAAGGCGATCGAGGCGGCGCGGGAAAAGGGCGTTTCGGTCATCGGTCTGACCGGGGCGGGGGGCGGCAAGATGGCCGAGGTCTGCGATCTGTGCATCAGGGTTCCCTCGACGCAGACGCCGCAGATCCAGCAGATGCATATCGCCGTTGGCCACCTGCTGTGCGGTTTGGTCGAGGACGCCTTATGCTCGTGAGGCCGAGGGGAGGGCGGATGATCTTTCCGCCGATCTAGACGAATTGTTGGGGTGGGTTAAGAAAATCAGTTAGAGTGGGGCTTGTGGTGGCGCCTGATCCGCGTCGCGGGGTCGGTGCGCGCGGTCGGGGGAAATCCAGGGATCTTTGACACAGACGGGGGAGAACCGGTGCTCGGAAAATTTCTCGCCGTTCAGCAGGCTTTGCGGGTCTCCCTGCTTAGCCTTGCGGTGTCTTTGGGATTTCTGGGCATGCAAACGGTCTGGCTGGCCAGCGCCGCCGACCGCGATTATCTGATCTTGCGCGATCGGACGGCCTCGTCCTTGCAATCGGGGTTGTCGAACGCCCTGTGGAATTTCGATGCGGAAACCGCCAAGGCCATCATCAGCGATGCGCTGCGCGCCAATCCCATTCGCTCCATTCACGTCATCGATTCCAATGGCCGGGTTTTCGCCGATGGCCAAAGCGCCCAGCCGGTCGTCGCGCCCTCCCTATGGGAAAGCTATCTGGGTTGGCTGGTCGATCTGAAAAGCGAGATGACCCTTGATCTGCGCTTTTCGAGCCCGACCGACGACCATTACCAGGGGATGGTCGTCGGCTTCGTCTTTATCACCTTCGATAAGGACCATTTCATCCGGGGGATCGCCGATCGACTGGCCGATCAGGTGCTTGGCATTCTGGTCATCGTGCTGGTGGTGGCCCTGACCACCAGCATCGTCTTCCACCTGTTCATCTCGCGGCCGATCATCCGCGTTGCCCGCGGCGTCGCCGATGTTGATCCCGAAGATCCCGCCGCCACGGTTTTGACCGTTCCCCGCGCCCATCAACGCAATGAAATCGGCCGCATGACCAACCGGCTCAATCATCTGTTGGGCCGGCTGGCCGAGGTGCAGGGGGAACTGCGGCTGTTGGCCACCCGCGATCCGCTGACCGATCTGCCCAACCGCAGCCTGATCCTTGAGATGATGGACGCGACGATCAACCGGGTCGCCCTGGACGGTGGCCGCTGCGCGGTGATGTTTCTTGATCTCGACATGTTCAAGCACGTCAACGACAGCCTGGGACACGAGGCGGGTGATCTCATCCTCAAGGACATCGGACGGCGGTTCGACGCGGTGGTCGCCGGCCTGGGGGCGGTGGGGCGGTTGGGCGGCGACGAGTTCGTCGTTCTCATTGACCGCTATGAGCGCGAAGACGATCTGGCCCGCATCGCCCGCCGGCTGATCACCACGGTCAAACGGCCCATCGAGGTCGATGGCACCCTGGTCCATTCAAGCACCTCGGTCGGCATCGCCTGTTATCCGGTCGATGGTGCCACCCCCCAGGGGCTGTTGCGCAATGCCGATACGGCGATGTATGCGGTCAAGGCGAGCGGGCCGGGCCAATGGGCGTTCTTCGACCGCTCGATGACCGAGAACGCCCTGGTGCGGCTGCGGACCGAGGCGTCCTTGCGCTCGGCGATCGAAAAGGGCCAATTCGTTTTGCACTATCAGCCCAAGCTTGATCTGCGCTCGAACCGTATCAGCGGCTGCGAGGCCTTGATCCGCTGGGACTTGAACGGAGATTTGGTGCCGCCGGGCCGCTTCATCTCGATCGCCGAGGAAACCGGCATGATCTATGACATCGGGCTATGGGTGCTGCGCGAGGCCTGTCAGGCGCAACGGCGCTGGCGCCGCCACGCCGGCGCGGTGCCGATCGCCATCAATGTCTCGGTGCGCCAGCTCAAGGACGAGCGGTTCATCGACGATTTCCTCGATATCATCCAGGCGAGCGGCGCCGATCCCGAACTGCTGGAAGTCGAAGTGACCGAAAGCGCCCTGATGAGCAGCATCGAGGTCAGCGCCCATCTGCTGCGCGAGATGCGCAGCCATGGCGTTCGCCTGTCGATCGATGACTTTGGCACGGGGTATTCCTCGCTGGCCTATCTGAAGAACCTGCCCATCGATATCCTCAAGATCGACCGCAGTTTCGTCAGCGATCTGCCCGAGGAAAGCTCGATCCCGCGCATGATCATCGGGCTTGCCGGCCAGATGGGACTGCGCACGGTGGCCGAGGGGATCGAGACCGAGGGGCAATTGGCCTGGCTGCGCGACAATGGCTGCGACATGATCCAGGGCTTCCTGATCGAAAAGCCGCTGCCCGAGGCCGACTTCCTCCGCTTCGTCGACGCCTATCGGACCGCACGGGCCTTCCCCTCGGCGTCTTGAGCGAAAATCTGCGGACCCGTCTCACCCGTGGTCGAGGCCGCGGGCCATGAGCACCGCCTGGGTGCGGTTGCCGGCGTCAAGCGCCTTCAAGATCCCGGTGACATGGGTTTTCACCGTTGACAGATTAAGACCCAGACGGTTGCCGATCTCCAGATTGGACAGCCCCTGGCTCATCAGGGCCAGGACCTCGCGCTGGCGACGGGTGAGGTCGCTGAGCCGGGGATTGTCGTCGAAGTCTTCGCCGATGGTTCGGATATCGGTGGCGAGGACGACCTTGAGCGGGGGCGGGAAGCGGCAGTCGGAGATGCCGCTGACCTGGGCGGGAACATAGGTGCCGCCGCCGGCCACCAGTTTGAGCAGGGTGCCGATCAGGGCCTCATCGGTGGATTTGGGGATGAAGGCCCGCACTCCCTGGCGCAGCACCGCCCGCATATCCTCGACCGCCTCCATCATCGAGAAGACGGCGATCGGGGTTGGGGCGGCGCGCTCGACGATGCGGCGGATCTGCGCCAGACCCTCGTAACCGGGCATCTGCAGGTCCATCACCACCATGTCGAGCGGCGGCCCTTCGGCCGCCAGCCGATCTTCCAGCGACGGATATTCCCGGGCCTCCTCGAACGTCACCTCGGCTTCCAGGTCCTGAAGGATGAACTTCAGGGCGTTGCGGATGATCGAATGGTCGTCGGCTAACAAGACGCGCATGGGAGTCGTGCTCCGTTCGAATCTGGGAAACCGCGGCGGGGGGGAGCCACCGGCAAGGAATGGGGCGGAAAACCGGCACCATCCGGGGTTTCCCTTAAGGGGACGTTTCCTTATGGGGGCCCGACGGCGCGAAAGCCGGTCGAGCCCGGGTCTAAGGGGCCGTCGGTGATCCCTGGGGGAAGGGGGAGCGAACCGCTTTGCCTTGGCTTCTTGATAGGGCATTCCCCGGGTGCGGAGAAGGGGGCCCACACGCAACCTTCCCCCGCGTCAAACGCCGTCCTGTTTGCGGTCCCGGGGGCCGGGGGAGGAGAGGCCGCGCGGCGGCGTCTGGCCAAGCCAGCGCAAGATGACCGTCTGATCCTGGGGGCGGGCGTGAAAAAGGCCCTGTTGAAGGCGGCAGCCCGCCGCCAGCAGCCAGTCGGCCTGATCGCCGCGCTCCACCCCTTCGGCCAGACACTCGAGATCGAGTTCATCGGCCAGGGCGATCAGGGCGCGGACGAGGGCGCGGCTTTCGCGGCAATCGGGCAGTTTGGCGACCAGGGCGGCGCCGATCGTCAGCCGGGTCAGCGGGAAACGGCGCAAGAGCGCGGGCGAGACGACGCCGGCGTCGGCGACATCGATGACAAGGCCGAGCCCAAGGCCGGCCAGCCCGTCGGGCCAGGGGAGTTCCTCGGCGGGCCGGTCTTCGGGAGCCTGGGTTTCAGGAGCCTTGGTTTCGGGAAATTGCCCTTTGATCGCGCTTTGGGCGATCTCGACGGCGAGATCGCCGGGATCGACGCCATTGGCGGCGATCGCTTCGGCGATCGGGGCCAAACCCGGGTCGCCGGCGGTCAGGGGGCGGGCCGACAGGGCGATGGCGATTGGCGGAAAGCTGACGCCCTGATCGCGCCATTGACGGATCTGGCGGCAGGCGGCGTTGCTCATCCAGCGGTCGATCTCGGCCAGAAGCCCGTCCTGTTTGATCAGGGGCAAGACGTCCTCAAGGACGATCAGATCGCGGCTGGGATGGTCCCAGCGGGCCAGGGCCTTCAGCTCGATGGCGTGGCCGCGCACGGCATCGATCCGCGGCTGGAAACACAGCGACAAGGTGTTGTCGGCGAGAGCCTCGTAAAGGGCGCTTTCCAGGGCGAGGATTTCGCGCGCTTGGCGATTGAGGGTGTCATCGAAGAACTGGAAGTTATTACGCCCGAGGAGCTTGGCCTGATGGACGGCGACTTCGGCATGGGTGACCAGGGTTTCCAGGGTCTCGCCGTCTTGGGGAAAAAGGGCGAGACCGATGCTGGCCGTCAGGGAAAGCGGCGCGCCGACGAGATCGTCGGGGGTGAAAGGCTTGGCGAAAGCCGAGGCCAGCCTTTCGGCCGCCTCGCGTTCGACGATCGAGCCGGCTTGAGCGGGCGCGAGATCGCCAAGCAGAACGAGAAAGCGGCCATCCCCGCCGCGCGCCACCACATCGGCCGGACCGGCCAGGGCGGCCAGCCGACGGCCGACCGCCACCAGGGCCCGCTCGCTACCGCCTTGCCCGAGGCCGATCGTCAGGGTGTTCAGGCGATCGAGATCAAGGATCGCCACGCCGACCCGCCGACCCCCGCCGTTGCGATCGGCCCGCCGCCGGGCTAGGGCGCCTTCGCCAAGCATGGTGAACAGGGTTCGGTTGGGCAAGCCGGTCAGGGGGTCGTAATGGGCGAGATGGCGAATGCGGCCCTGCATGGTGGCGAAGGCGCGGGCGAGCAGGCCGATTTCGTCCTTGCGGTCGAGCACCAGACGGGTATCGAGATCCCCGGTGCGCGACAGGGTGGTGATGTGGCTTTCCAGGCGGCGCAGAGGGGCGACGATCATCAGGTGATTGCTCACCAGCCCCACGGCCACCACCCCCAGGCTGCCAAGGGCGGCGATCACCAGGGCGAGGCGGATGATGGACTCCCCTTGGGGTTCAACCGTTTTGGCCAGCGTGGTGGTGAGAGCGGCGACGGGCGCCCCCTCCAGATCGACAAGGCGGATGCCGGCGGTGACCAAGGACGTTGGCTCGCCGATGCCGTCGATCTCCAGATCGGGGCCATCGGCGGCCAGCAGCCGCCGCACGTTTTCCGGCGCGTCGCCCGGGGCCGGGGCCAGCCACAGCCGGAGAGGGGACAGGTGGGGGAGCGGCGGGTGGTCGCTCAGCGCATGGGTTAGCCAGCGGCCGAACACCAGGACCCCGCGGGGCGGACCGTGTTCGTTGCTGGGCAGGATCGGCCGGGCCGCCACCGCCAACGGCCCCCGGGGGGTTTGCAAAAGGCCGCGGACGCCTTCGGGGTGGGAGAGCGCCGCCATCAGCGGATGGTTGGCGGGCAAGCCGCCGCCGGCGGCGTCGGGAGGGGGCAGAGTCGCGGTGAAGTCGTCGTTCCACAGCCTGGAAAACACCGTCCGCCCCTTGGGGGTGAGGACCAGGGCGA
This sequence comes from Rhodospirillum rubrum ATCC 11170, assembly GCF_000013085.1. NCBI lineage: Bacteria > Pseudomonadati > Pseudomonadota > Alphaproteobacteria > Rhodospirillales > Rhodospirillaceae > Rhodospirillum > Rhodospirillum rubrum. The sequence goes on along the minus strand of NC_007643.1, from coordinate 3,024,543 downwards.
AATGGCTCTGGGCGTTTTTCGCCCCTTCCACCGCGAGATTATTGGCGACATAGGTGGGATCGCCCGTCCGCACGAAGGCATAGGTTTCATCCCACGAAGAATAGCTGAGGATGAAGGTGCCGATGCTGTCGATATCAGCCGAGATGGCGGCGAGCAGGGCGGTCATGTGGTCGGCGGCCCTGGCCCGCTCGATGTCCTGGAAGCCGGGGCGGACAACCGTCCACAACACGCCCCCCAGTCCACTGACCAGAATGGCGAGGAGAATCCCCGACAGCAGAGCTGTTTTCAGGCGGATCGACATTCTTCGGTCCCTGGAAAGCGCGGGGGCGGGGGCTTTGATCGTATTGTCTTACCGGGGAGCCCTATATTAGATGAAACTGCCCGGCAGGGGCACTTTTAAGTCGTTTGATCCGGTGTAAAGACGGTGGCGCGGCGCGATCGGCGAAGGAGGAGGTGTGGTGGACAACGGGGGCAGGGGCCGGGACGGGGGCGAAAGCGGCGGGGTGAGCGTGGATCTGACGGCGGCGATCGTCGCCGTCACCGGCGAGGATCCCCGGGTGTTGGTCGTCGCCCGTCCTGGTCGGGACGACGACTCCTTTCCATCGGGACCGCTGCGCGACAGCCACCGCACCTTGCAGGCCGGCCTGCGCGCCTGGGTGGAACGCCAGACCGGGCGGACGCTGGGCCATGTCGAACAGCTTTACGCCTTCGGCGATCGCGACCGCGTTCTCCCCGCGTCCTCGGGTTCTGGCGAGGGCGGGGGCGGCCGGGTGTTGTCGCTGGCCTATCTGGCCTTGGTGCGCGAGGCCGGCGACGGGCCGGCCGAATGGCCGGGGGCGCGCTGGCGCGGCTGGTATGACTTCCTGCCCTGGGAAGACCGCCGGGCCGCCCGCCCCACCGACCGCTCGATCCTGGCCGATCGTCTGGCGGCTTGGGCCCGGCGCGCCGCTGATCCCGCCGCCCGGCGGGCGCGGGTGGATCGGGTCGGCCTGTTGTTCGGTCTGGAGGGGCGTCCCTGGGACGAGGAGGCGGTTCTAGAACGCTATGAGGCGCTGTTCGAGGCGCGGCTGGTTCCCGAAGCCTGGCGCGGCGCCCCGGTTCCGGTTCCCGAGGCGGTCAGCGAACTGGGCGGACGGCCGATGGCGGGCGATCACCGGCGCATCCTGGCCAGCGCGCTGGGCCGGCTGCGCACGACGATCAAATACCGTCCGGTGTTGTTTGAACTGATGGCCCCCCACTTCACCTTGCTTCAGCTGCAGCGCACCGCTGAAGCGCTATCGGGGGCGCGCTTGCACAAGCAAAATTTCCGCCGGCTGGTCGAACAACAGGGGCTGGTCGAGGAAACCGGCGAGGTTTTTGCCGAAACCGGCGGCCGCCCGGCCAAATTGATGCGCTTCCGCTCGGAAATCCGCCGGGAACGCCCCTCGGTCGGCCTGCGCATGCGGGCGCGACCCGAGGATTGATCCCGGCGGCGGTCGGGCGACCACCGCCGGGGTCTGGATCGGCAAGCGAACCGCCGTCATGCTCCGCTGCGGATCGCTCGGGGAGATTGGTTAATCGAGGCCGAGCTTGCCGCGCAAGGTGGAGAGGTCTTCGGCCAGGGTGTTGACCGCCGTGGCCAAAACCTTGCGGTCGGCCTCGGTCAGCTTGTCATAGGTCACATAGCCCTCGCCTTTCTTGTATTTGTTCAAGATGGTGTCGACCTGGGTGAAATTGGCGTCGACGGTCTTGAGGAAGGCGGCCTCCTTCTCGACGATCAGCGGGCGCACCAGATCGACGATCTTGCGCGCGCCGTCGAAATTGCCCCGGAAGTCCCACAGGTCGGTGTGGCTATAGCGGTCCTCCTCGCCCGAGATCTTGGTGGCGGCCACCTCCTCCATCAGCACGGCGGCGCCACCCACCACCTTTTCGGGCGGGAAGGTCAGCGAGGCGATGCGGCTTTCAAGCTCTTTGACGTCGGCGAGCAGCTTGTCGGCGACCGGGGCCAGACCCTCGGTCGAATTCTTTTCCCAAAGGCCGTATTCGATGCGGTGGAAGCCCGGGAAATCGGGATTGGCCTCGCCATTTTCGTAATCATCGGCGCGGGAATCGATGGCGACGTCGAGATCGGAGAATAATTCGGCGATCGGCTCGATCGCCTCGTAGGACAGGCGGGTCGGGGCGAACAGCGCCTTGGCCTTCTCGATCTCGCCAGCCTTGACGGCGGCGGTGAAGGCGGTGGTGTCCTTGACCAGCTTGGCCAGTTGCTCGGACACATACAGCTTGTATTCCGTGATCGGTTCGACGAGGTCGAGGCTGGCCTGCTGGGCGAAAGCGCCGTTGGCAAGAACGAGGGCCAGCGCCGTGGCGCCGAAAAGCCTGGGAAAACGCATTCTATCGGTCTCCTTGTCGGGGAAGGCTTGAGGGCGGCGTGCGGGAGATCTGCTTCCAGCGCGCCGCTCTCAAGCTTTTGATATCGAAGAAAATAGTTGTGGCGATCCGTTGCAGATCGCTCGGTGACCGCTCTTTACGGCGAAACGCCGCGCGCGGCGGCGACAAGCGTGCTGCCGACATAGTCGGAAGCCTCAATGATGCCGGGAAGGGTGTAGAAATACCCGCCACCGATCGGCTTGATGTATTCTTCAAGCGGTTCGTTGTTGAGCTTGTTCTGGACCGCGATAAATCCACGATCGAGATTGGCCTGATAGGCGATGAACAAAAGCCCCTGGTCGAGCTGTCCGGACTTGGTCACGCCGTTTGAGTAGTTGAACGGCCGCCGCAAAATAAGGTTTTCCTGGGCCGCGGCATCGCGGGCATTGGCAAGGCGGATGTGAGAGTCAAGGGGCGTCTTTCGGCCATCCCGATCGGCGGCGTAATCGGGACCGTCGGTCTCGTGGCCGTCGGGCTTGTCGAGCGGCGCGCCGGTGATCTTGGTCCGGCCGAAGATGCGTTCTTGTTCGCCAAAGGGCGTACGGTCCCAGCGTTCGACGAAATTGCGGATGAGGCGGACCGCCTGATAACTGCCGCCCACGGCCCAGGCCGGCTCGCCGTCTTGCCGCCCCACCCAGACGACACGGTCCATCGTCGGCGCGTCCGAGGAATCGGGATTGGCCGAACCGTCGCGGAAGCCCAGGAAGTTGCGCGCGCTTTCGGGCCGGTCGTCCGGCCGGGGGGCGATCACCGGCACGGTGCCCTCCTGCTTCCAGCGCAGTACTAACTGGCGCGAGGTCGCCTTGATCAGGTCGCGCAGGGCATGGATCGTCGTGTCCTGGGTATTGGCGCAGATCTGGATGGAAAGATCGCCGTGGCAGAGGTCGGCGTCGAGCGCGTCATTGGGAAAACGCGTCATCCGCGACAGATGCCTGGGTTTATGCGGGGCGAGCCACGGCCGCTCGTCAAACAGCGAGGCGCCCACCGAGAGGGTGATCGTCAGGGCGTCGGGCCGGATGACCGGTCCCAGCAATCCCGAGTCGGCGGGGGGCAGCTTGGGATCAAGTTGGGGCACCGCGCCGCCGACGGTGAGGAAGGCGATGCGCGCCGTCAGCGTTTTGAACAGGGTTTCCAGGGCGTCGGGGGTATCGGCGAGCACGGCGAAGCTCGCCACCATGCCATTGGCCGGTCGCGGAGTGACGATGCCGGCCTGATGGACACCGAGATAGGCCACGGTGTCGTTGGGCGAGGCGACGCCGTCGACCGGCGCGTCGGTGGCGTGAGGGGCGCTTTGGGTCTGCCGATCGTCGGCCCGGGCGCTGGCGGCGAGGCCGGCGAGCGATCCGCCGAGCGCGGTGAGGCCAAAACCGGTGAGGAGATGGCGACGGCCGAGGGGGAGGGCCGGGGCGGGGAACAGACCGGGATCGACAGGCTTAGACATCGTCTTACTCCAGGCCAAGGGTCGGATTGACCTTGGCGATCGCTTCGGCAAGGGCGGTGAAGGAGGCGGCCAACGCCTTGCGCTCCCCGGCCGCGACGGAAGGATAAGAGGGGGGCGCGCTGGGACCGGCGAGGCGGGCGATCGCCGCCCGGGTGTCGGCGAAGGCCCGGGTGATCGCTTCGGCCGTCTCGGGCGAGGCTTCCCCGACCAGGGGCATCAACAGGGAAACCGGCTTTTCCAGGCCGTCGACGGCGGCGGCGAATTCGACCAGATCATCGCCGGCATAAAGGCTGTCGCCAGAGGGCACGGGCCCTTCGGCCAGCCGTCGCGCCTCGCGGACCGCTCCGTCGGCAAGGTCGCTCGGTTCGAGCTTGAGGCCGCGAAGCCGGTCTTTGAGGGCCAGGACGGCGGTGGCGAGGGCGTCGGCGACCGGCTTCAACCCCTCGGTGGAGCGGGCGGTCCATAGGCCCTGTTCGATGCGGTGGAAGCCGATAAAGCCCGGATCGTTTTCCTGGCCGGCCAAATAGGCGGCCAGCGGATCGATGGCGTTTTCCAGATCGGCGATGCGGCCGCTTACCGTTTCGATATGCCGATAGGCCAGCCGCGCCTCGGCATAGGCGCCTTTGGCCGTATCCAGGTCGCCCGCGCCGATGGCCGCGGCCAGGGCTTCGGTCCGGGTGACCAGGGCGGCCGATTGAAGGCTGAGGTAAACCTTGTATTCGGAAAGCGGACCGATGAAAGCCTTGAGCGGCGGCTTCGCCTTCTCGGCCTCGGAATGGGCCGAGGCGGTCACCGTCAGGGTGCCGCGCGGGTTGGACAACAAACCGCAGGTTATGTCGTAGACGCCCGGTTTGAGGCGGGCGGCGAGCTGCGACTTGAAGCCGGGGGCGATGTTCTCGCGTTCCTCGACCACCATGACGCCGTCAAGGATCTCCCATTCGATCGGCCGGTTCGACGCGTTGGTGATCATGAAGACCGAGCGCCCCGCCGGGACCGTTATATCCATCGGCGTGCAGGCCTTGTCACCGACGCTGACGGCGATCGCTCCCGCCTCGGTCGGCCGCTTGGCGGTCTGCGAGGCGTAATAGAAGGCGACGCCACCGGCCACGGCGAGCGCTCCGGCGGCGATGACGGCATAGATCATCAGCCGGGGCGGCGGCCCGCCGTCGCCGTGCTGTTGGGGCGAGGACATCGTCATCCTTTCAACGAGTCGGGCGCGGCGCGGCGCAGGGGCGCCGGCCGAGGGGGCTTGAGGAACACGATCAGCGTGGTCAGGAGAAAGAGGCCATAGACGATCGCTTCGCCGATCGCCGGGGCGTCCTGGTAATTGAAGACGCCCGAAAGCACGGTGCCAAGCACGCTCGAGACCGGTAGCGTGTCGGATAGATCGTAAGCCCGCGCCTGGAGGTGGTTCCATAAACCGGCTTCGTGCAGGCTGCGCAGGCTGGCCGAGGCGAGGCCGGCGGCGACGATCAGGATGAACACGCCCGTCCAGCGGAAGAAGCGGCGCAGATCAAGGCGAATGCCGCCCCGATAAAGGGCCACGCCAAGCCCCACGGCGACCACCAGCCCAAGCAGCGCCCCGATCGGTGCCAGCGGGCCGGGGCTCTGCTGAAAAATCGCCAACAGGAAAAACACCGATTCCAGGCCTTCGCGACCGACGGCGAAAAAGGTCATGCCGATCAACGGCCACGCGGCGCTTACCGGCGCGGTTGTCCCGGGTTCGCCCGCCGGCTCCTTCAAGGCGGCGTCGATCGCGCCCCGCAGGTCGGTCTGGATCGAGCGCGCGGCCTTGCGCATCCAGAAGACCATCGAGACCAGAACGGTCACGGCGACAAGGCCGACGATCGCTTCGAACAGCTCCTGGGCCTTCTGGGGAAATTCGGCCGCCATCATCTGCAAGAGGGTTCCGGCGAACAGCGACAGGGCGACGGCGAGCAAGACGCCGACCCAGACCGCCGGTAACCACGCCCCCCGTCCGGTCTGCTTGAGATAGCCGGCGATGATGCTCGTCAGCAGGGCCGCTTCGATGCCCTCGCGCAACATGATAAGAAAAGGCGCCAGCACCACGGGTCCCCGGATTGTTATGAATGAGATTAATTATCAATATGAAATTGACGCCTGTCAATCCGGTAACCCGGTGTTTTCCCGTTCCCGCTCGGGCCGTGTTAAACAATTCTCATTTGGTGCGGTATGATCTAGCTTGGCCGCGACCCGCGGGCCGGGTTCCCCCCCCTTTTTTTTGATGGCAAGCTCCTTCCCCATGGCGTCCCCCCATCCCCCTGCCGCCGGGTCCCCGCGGGACCCCACCGTTCTTGCCCACCGCAGCCTTGAAAGCATCGGTCTGATCGCGCTTCGCGTCGGCGGGCTGTTGATGGAATGCGGCGCGCGCACGGCGATCGTCGATGTCAATGTCACCGCCCTGGCCCGGGCGCTGGGGGCGGAGGATACGGAAACCCGCGCCGGCTATGCCTCGCTGGAAATGACCGTTCGTCATGGGGTGAATTCGATTACCCGCATGGTCACGGTCGGCCCCCATGGCGTCAACCATCGCCTGGAGCACGCGCTGCGCCTGCTGGTCAAGCGGGTGACCATCGAGGGCGGCACCCCGGAGTCGGTGCGGCGCGAGGTCGACGGCCTGGTCGGGGCGATTGGCCGCCATCCGCGCTGGCTGGTTTCCCTGGCCGTCGGCGTGGCTTGCGCCGCCTTCGGTCGCCTGCTTGGCGCCGACTGGCTGGCCTGCGGCCCGATCCTGGTGGCGGCGGCCGTGGGTCAATTGCTGCGCGGTGCCCTCCATCACCGGGGAGTCAACCTGTTCATCCTTATCTCCTGCGTCGCCTTCCTTGCCGCCCTGCTGGGCGGTCTGGGGGCGCGGTTGATCGGCAGCGGCACCGTTGATACGGCGCTGATGGCCTCGACCCTGCTGCTGGTGCCGGGGGTTCCGGCGCTCAACGCCCAGAGCGACATCCTTGAAGGCCGTCCGACCCTGGGAGCGGCCCGTCTAGTGATCGTCATCACCGCCCTGGTCTTCATCGCCATGGGCATCTGGGGCGCGGCCGCCCTGCTGGGTATCGGAGTGGTCTGGTCATGATCGATGTGCTTTATCTGGCCCATCAAACCGTGTTCGGCGGGTTGGCGGCGGCCGGTTTCGGCGTTTTGTTCAATATCCGGCTCAAGGCGCTGCCCTGGTGCGCGTTGGCCGGCGGCTTGGCCTTATGCGTGCGCACCTTGGCCATGGAGCAGGGGCTCAGCCTGGAGGCCGGATCGTTCCTGGCGGCGGTGGCCGTCGGCCTTGGCGTTCAACTCGCCCATGTGCGCAGCGGTCTGGCGCGCAGCGCCCTGGCGGCGGCCGGTTGCATTCCGATGATTCCGGGCAGCATCGCCGCCAAGGCGATCCTTGGCCTGTTCGCCTTGACCGATCATCAGACCGATGCCGAGGCGATGGCCCAGACGATGCAGTATGTGCTGCGGGTGATCTTCACCTTCGCCGCCATCGGTGTCGGCGTGGCTTTTCCCATGCAGATCTTCCGTCGCCGCGGCCTTGACGTCTAAGCGAACGTTCCGCTGATGGCGGCTTACGCGCTTTGAAAGAAAGGGGTAGTCTCCCCACGACCGGAACGGTATTTCCGGTTAAGCGCTGGGGATGGCACCCCTCTGGCGCGTTTGACGGGGTCTGGTCTTACTAGGCGCCGTGTAAGCCCGTGATCTTGGTGTACTCCCCCGTTTTTGTCTTTGCGAGGCGGATCCCATGGACCGATCGTCCCGGTTTGGCGCGGCCACAGGCCGGCGCGCACCCTTATCCCACCGTCCCTTCTAAGCCGGGTCGCGATGCTCGCCTTGACGCGCCTACTGCTTTTGGTCCTCGTGGTGGCCTGCGCCACGCCCGCTTTCGCCGAGGAGAGGGGGGCAGATCACATCCTCGCCCGGGCTTTCCTCGAAGACCCGGCCGGTGTTCTGACGATCGACGAGGTCGCCCGGGGCGACTTCACCCCCTTCGGGCCGAACTTCTCGAAAGGCTATACCCAATCGGTTTATTGGGTGCGCCTGCTTGTCCGCGCCTCCGCCGCGCCCGAGAAGACGGTGCTGTTCATCCGCCCAAGTTTTCTCAACGAGGTCCGCTTGTTCTACCGGGATCGCGCGTCTCCCGATGGATGGGCGACGCGGGTGAGCGGAAACCGCTATCCCTTTTCCGAGCGTGATCGCAAGAGCGTCGCATTGGGCTTCGTCGTCGATGTGACGCATCCGCAAGAGGAATTCTATCTGCGGATAAAAACGAATACCCAAATGCAAATCGATGTTCAGGCGGTTTCTCCCGACGTTGCGGCGGATACGGATTCGCGGCGCGACATGGTGATGGTGTTTTTCGTCACATCGATGATTCTTATGATATTTTGGGGGGTCAACGAATATAGTTTTGATAGATATAGAATTTTTGCTCTTTTTTGCATTCATCAATTGGCGTTTACGCTGTTTGGAATATCGGCGGTCGGCTATTTTTCTCCGTTTTGGGTTATGATTTTCCCTGGAATAGTTGATCGTGCTTTCTATTTTCTATATATGTCAATATCTTTTACATTGATTTTATTCTGCCGAGAGCTTTTTAAGCCTTATCAACCCCACCCTGTGCTGGCAAAGGGGCTTGATTTGGCCCGCTGGGCCTTTCCGCTGCAAATCATAGCGCTGATCGCCGGCTATGATGCCCTGGCCGTGATCAGCAATGCGCTTCTGATCAAGGGAGCGCTGTTCTATTTCGTGTTTGTCGCCTTTTCTTTGAAGGTCGATCTCGATCCGACGCGGAGGACCTTGAGGATTTTCTTCATCGGGATCGCCCTGATCAATCTGATCTTCTGGATGACGCCACGGGTTGGCGGCGAGTTGAAATGGTTGGGGTTGAGCGCGGTTCAGGCCTTGGTGATCGACGGGTTCGTCATGGGGATTCTGTTCGCCTGGCTGGCCCATGGGCGGGGCCGGCAAGTCCGCGAGGACGCCCAGCGCAAGATCCGGCTTGTCAAGGAAAGCTATCTTGCGGAACGCGATCTGAAGGCCCGGGCCGAGCGGGAAGCCAGGGTCGATTATCTGACGGGCGTGTTAAACCGCCGCTCCTTTTTCGAGTTGGCCGAGGGGGAATTGGCGCGATCAATCCGCTTTGGGCGGCCTTTGGCTGTTTTGATGATCGATATCGACTATTTCAAAGCGGTCAATGACACCTGGGGGCACGGCGTCGGCGATGAGGTGTTGCAAAACGTCGCCGGGCTGATCGGCCAGACCCTGCGCGGCGCCGATATTTTCGGCCGCACCGGCGGCGAGGAATTCACCGCCGTGATCGTCGAGGCCAGCGGATCGGAGGCCCTGGAGGTCGCCCAACGGCTTTGCGCCGTGGTGGCCCAAGGCAAGATTGTTGGCCCCGGGGGGGAGGCGATCGGCGTCACCCTGTCGATCGGCGTCAGTCTGTTGCGCGGGCGCGACATGGCCTTCGAGATCCTCTCAAGGGAGGCCGACCAAGCCATGTATGGCGCCAAACGGGCGGGACGCAACCGGGTCGTGGTTCATCGGGACGCCTGGGGCGCGCTCGGCTAGGCCTTGATGGGGTGTTTGTCCTGTCCCGGCGATCGGGAATGGAATGGATCTAAGATCTGGGGTATCGTGGAGCGTGTGCGGGGAGGGATGTCTCCGAGGAGGGATGTCGGATCAACACGGGTCCGGGCTGCGAGGCGGAATCAATGGGACGATTTTTCTGGCTTGAAAAGGATCGCGGCGTGGTCGCCGCCCGTCCCGGCGTTCGATCCTGAGCCGCTTGCCCCTGGCTGTCCTGGCGGGCCTTTGGGGTCTGCTGGCGATGGTGTGTCTCGCCACCCCGGCCACCGCGCAGGGGCGGGGCGAGGATCTGGTCGTCTCGCGCGCTTATATCGAGGATCCCGGCGGTGTCCTGAGCATCGACGATGTCGTGTCGCGCGCGGCCGTTCCCTTTGACGCGGTCTTGTCGAAGGGCTTCAGCGCGTCGGTCTATTGGGTTCGCCTAAGGGTGCGGGCGCCTGAAGCGGGCGCTCGGACGGTCTTGCTGATCAGTCCGAGTTTTCTCAACGATGTGCGCCTTTTTCGGCGTGATCCCAAGGCCGCCCAGGGATGGGAAGTCCGGGTGACGGGAAACCTACATCCTTTCGCCGAGCGGGAGCGCAAGGCCGTCTCCCTCAGCTTTGTCGTTGGCGTCTCTCCGCCGCAAGAGGATTTTTATTTCCGTATAAAAACCAGAAGCCCAATGACTTTCGAGGTGCAGGCTCTCTCAGTGGAGGATGCCAATGAGCAAGATTATTGGCGGGACATTATCGAAGTTTTCTTTGTAACATCCATGGTCTTATTATTGATTTGGGGCGTTCATCAATATTTTATAGATAAGCAGAAAATTTTAATTTTATTTTGTATTTATCAGATAGTTTATACATTGTATGGTATCGCTTTGACGGGGTATTTCGCTTCCTTATCGACGCGGTTTTTTCCAGAGTTGATCGACCTGATTAACGCCATAATATATATATCTGCCGTGCTAACATCTGTTTTGTTTTGTCGTGAAATTTTCAGACCCTATAAGCCTCATCCGCTTCTTATGAAGGGATTTTTGGTTTTTATTTTGGCCTTTCCTTTTCAGATGATCGCCATGGTGGCGGGATATTCTGATTTGGCGATCATCAGTGCCGCTTTGTTGATGAAGCTGGCCGTTTTCTATTACGTCATCGTCGCTTTTTCCCTTAAGAAAGATCTGTTCCCGACGAGAAACATGCTGAGGCTGTTTTTCCTGTCGATGGCGGTGGCCAATGGGGCGTTCTGGGCCGGCGCGCGGTTGGTTGACGATGTGCGGGCGATGAGCCTGATCGGGGTTCAGTCGTTGATCGTCGACGGTTTTGTCGTCGGCGTCTTCTTCGCGTGGCTGGTGCATGGTCGGAGCCAGTACGGCCGCCGGGAAACCGAACGGCAATTGCACATGATCCGGCAAGCCTATGAGGTCGAGCAGGAGCGCAAGAGGCAGGCCGAGTGGGAGGCGCGAACCGATTTCCTGACCGGGCTTTTGAATCGGCGCTCTTTTGTCGATCTGGCCGAGAGGGAACTGGCCCGCTCGCTGCGCTATCAGCGACCGTTCACCTTGCTGATGATCGACGTCGATCATTTCAAGGCGGTCAACGACACCCGGGGTCATCTTGTCGGCGATGTGGTTTTGCAAAACGTCGCGCGGCGGATCAAGGAGACCTTGCGCCTGATCGATATCTTTGGCCGCACCGGGGGCGAGGAATTCGCCGCCGTGATCGTCGAGACGGGCGGGCCCGAGGCCCTGGAGATCGCGCGGCGGCTTTGCGCCGTGGTGGCCCGGGACGAGATCGTTCAGCCAGAGGGCGAGCCGATCGGCGTGACCATCTCGATCGGCCTTACCCGGTCGAATGGTCGATCCATCTCCTTTAGCGCCCTGATGAACGAGGCCGATCAGGCCCTGTATGCGGCCAAACGGGCCGGGCGCAATCAGGTGGTGATCAGTCAGCAGGCCTTGGGCGCGCCCTGAGGCGGGGCGACCAGGAGCGGCCCGAGGAAGGTTTGATCGTCGACCTCGCGGAGCGCCCGGGTCGGGCGGCCTTCGGGGCTTAGGAAGCCATGGGCGGCGAGGGCTTCGACGATCTTGAGGAAATGGGCGCGGTTGGCGGCCGTTGCGCCGCCGGCCAGCCAGTTCTGTTCCAGAAAGGCGAGGATCGCCGGTTGGCCGACCTCGGCCTCCCATAAAATTCCCAAAAGCGAGGCGAAGGCCTCTTCCAGATCGCCGGCGACGCCGCCCAGGCTGGCGACCGCTTCGGCCTCGCCGCGCAAGCCGGTTTCTGGTCCGGCGCCCAGGCCGAAGTCGATGACGTGGCGGCGCTCCGGGGCGCAGGCCTGGAAGTGGCCGATCTCGTGGATCAGCACGCTGGGTTCCATATCGGCGGCCACCGCCTGACCATCCCAGGTGAAGCCCTTGGCCGGCGGCCCGTCGATCACCCCCATGCCGAAGCTGCGGACCAGGGCGAGGGCGGCGGCGTGGTGGTCGCTATCGGTTGAAAGAGCGATGGTGTCGCCGCGCACGAACGCCGTGGTGGCGGCGATCCGGGCGAAAACCGCCAAGGCCAGGGGATGATCGGCCAGGGCTTGGGCGAAGGCGTCGCTCAGCCCGGGAAGCTCGGCGAGCGGGATCGGCGTGAGGATCATCGGCGGTCTTCTTTGGACGGAGGCCGGGAAAGGCCCCAGCCCCTACACCGGCGCGTCGCGGCTGGCAAGGGGCGCGGGGGCGGGCGGGCCGGGGGCGGAGAGATTTTTTCTTCGATGACGTAAGGGATGACGTAAGGTCATTGATTTCCTTGACTGCGGGGATACCCTGAGATAATGTCTTTTCATCATTAAATCTTCGTCGCGCGCTTCGGACGATGAACGTCCGGGCATCCTCCCTTGCGAAGGGCGCTATGGCCCAGTCCCCCAATGATGTCGATCCGCGCTTGCCCGCCCTGTCGCCCGCCGAGCGGCGCTTCGTCGCGTGTTATCTGGCCAATGGCCGCAAGGGCGCCAAGGCGTGGCGCGAGGCGGTCGAGGCCGGGGCCGCGCCGCGCGTCGCCTCGCGAAAAGCGGCGGCGTGGCTGGCCCGCGACCCGGTGCGGGCGGCCTTGGCCCGGGCCGAGCGGCGGGCGCGGGCGCGCACCGGGGCGGTGATCGAACGCTATGCCATCACCGAGGAACGGGTGCTGTCGGAACTGGCCTCGCTGGCCTTTTCGCGGCCGATGGATCTGATGCGGGTCACCGCCGACGGCGGGGCGGTGGTCGATCTTTCGGCCCTTGACGAGCGGCAGGCGGCGGCGATCGCCGAGCTGACGGTTGATGAATATGTGGCGGGCAAGGGCGAGGAGGCGCGGCCGGTCAAGCGCACGCGGGTGAAGCTGGCCGACAAACTGCGCGCCCTTACCTTGCTTGGTTTGCGTCTGGGGTTGTGGAAGCGCCCGGCCGAGGGCGCCCGCTCCCCGGGCTTGGGGGGCGGCTTTGCGGGGGGCGGCCTGTCGGCCCTGCTCGCCGAGGCGACCCGTCTCGCCCAGGAAGGGGCGGTGAACCAAGAAGCCCGGGAAGGGGCGCAAGAAACCCGGGAGGGGGCGGTGGAGAACCTGGGGGAGTGCGATGGCGACGCTTCGTGAGGATAGCCGCCTAGCGCCCGTCGATCTGGCCGCTTACGGCCGGTTGCGGGGCCTGTGGCGGGCCGATCCGGTGCTTTATGCCCGCCAGCGCCTGGGGATGGTGCCCACGGCCCAGCAAGCCGGCCTGCTGAGCGCCATCGCCCCCGCCGGGGCCAAGGTCACGGTGCGCGCTGGCCATGGGGTGGGCAAGACCACGGCAACGGCGGCGGCGATCTGGTGGCATTTGGAGTGCTTCGATTATTCGAAAACTCCCTGCACGGCGCCAACCGCCAGCCAGCTTGAACAAATCCTGTGGTCCGAACTGGCCAGGCTGCGCCGGCGCGCCGATGCGCGGGCGCAAGGCACCGGCCTGCCGGCGGCCCTGCGGCTGGAGGCCTTGTTCGCGGTGTCGGGCCGGGCGATCGCCGATCGCGGCACGCCCCGCGAATGGTTCGTCGTCGCCCGCACCGCCCGGCGCGATCAGCCCGACGCCCTGCAGGGCTTCCACGCCTCGGATATCGATCTGGAGGCCGGCGCCGGGCCGCGACTTTCGGCCAAAAGCGGCGGGGCGGCCTTGATGTTCGTTATCGAGGAGGCCTCGGGCGTGCCTGACGCCGTGTTCGAGGTCGCCGAGGGCGCCTTGTCGAGCCCGGGCGCCCGCTTGCTGATGGTCGGCAATCCAACCCGCAACACCGGCTTCTTCGCCCGCTCGCACAAGCGCGACCGCGCCTCGTTCACCGCCTTGCGCTTGCGCTGCGCCGACAGTCCGCTGGTCGATCCCGGCTACCGCGCCGGTTTGGTGCGCAAATACGGCGCCGAGTCGAACGTGGTGCGGGTGCGCGCCGATGGCGCCTTTCCCCGCCAGGATGACGACGTGCTGATCGCCCTGGAAACCGCCGAGGCGGCACTGGCCCGCCCCTTGCCCGCCCGCATGGCCACCGAGGACGAGCGCCGGCTGGGGGTGGATGTGGCGCGCTTTGGCGATGACCGCACGGTGTTTCTGCTGCGGATCGGGCCGGTTGTCGGCGCGATCGAGGTGACGGCGGGGCGCGACACCATGGCGGTTGCCGGGCGGGCGCGGCGGCTGGCCGAGATCTGGCGGGCCGGGCGCATCTATGTCGATGAGATCGGCGTCGGCGCCGGGGTTGTCGATCGGTTGCGCGAGGACGGCGCGCCGGTGGTGGCGGTCAATGTCGCCGCCAGCGCCCCGGAGCGGGCGGCGGGCGAGGAGCGCGGCCGGCTGCTGCGCGATCACCTGTGGCTGATGGTGCGCGGCTGGCTGCGCGACGAGGCCCCGGTCTTCGCCGGGCCCGGCGGCGGTCCCGCTTCCGGGTCAGCCGCCGGCCTTCTCTCCGGGATGGGCAGTTGTCTCGTCCCCGGCGTGGACGCCGATCTGGCCCAGGATCTCGCCGGCGAACTGGCCACCCCGCGCTACGCCTTCGATGGCTCGGGGCGGGTGGTGGTGGAAAGCAAGGATGCGATGAAGCGCCGGGGCTTGCGCAGTCCCGATCTGGCCGACGCCCTGGCCCTGACCTTTCACGAAGCCGCCGCCGCTGGGCGGGTGGCCAAGCTGAGGTGGTAGATCCGATGCCCGATCCCGTGCCCGACCTTGTGACCGCGCCGGCCGATCCGGCCCGCCCCACCGCCGATTATCTGGCCTGCGCCCCCCATTGGGCGATGGTGCGGGCCCTGATGGGCGGCACCCCGGCGATGCGGGCGGCGGGCGAGGGGTTCTTGCCGCGTTACGAGGCCGAGGACCGGGACGCCTATCGCACCCGTCTGGCCCGCGCCGTGCTGCTGCCGGCCTTCGCCGGCGCCGTGCGCGACATCGTCGGCCGGGTTTTCGCCCGGCCGCTGCTGCTGGGCGAGGATGTGCCGCCCCGCCTGCGCGGTTGGCTTGAGGACGCCGATCTGATGGGCAACGCCCTGCACCGGGTGGCCGAGCGCTGGTTTACCGAGGCGGTGACGACGGGCATCGGCTGGCTGCAGGTGGAAATGCCCGGCCGCGACCAACCCGAGGCCCTGCGCCGGCCCTATCTGATCGTGCTGTCGGCCGAGGAGGTGATCGCCGCCCATGCCGCCCGCCGCGCGGGCCGCTGGCGCCTGGACCATGCCCGGCTGCGCTTCACCGCCCGCGAACGCCAGGGCTTTACCGAGCGCGGCGTCGATCACGTGCAAGTGCTCGAACCGGGGTCTTTTGAAAGCTGGCGGCGCGGCGGCACCGGCTGGGTGCGGACCGACAAGGGGGAAACCGGCCTGGGCGAGCTGCCGCTGGTGCCGCTGCGCCTGGGGCCGGCCGAAGGCGCGCTGTTCGCCCGGCCGCCGCTGGAAGGGCTGGCCCATCTCAATGTCGCCCACTGGCAATCGGCCAGCGATCAGCGAAACATCCTGACCCTGGGGCGCTTCGCCATGCTCGCCCTGTCGGGACCGGCGCCCGAGGGCGGCAAGGAGGGCGGGCTGGCGGTTGGTCCCAAGACCTTTCTGCACAGCCCCGACGCGGCGGCGCGCTGGTATTACGTGGAGCCCGCCGGCACCGCCATCCAGGCCGGCGAGCGCGATCTGGCGCGGCTGGAAGCCCAGATGGAGCGCCTGGCCCTTGATCCGCTGGTCGAGCGCTCGGGCAGCCAGACCGCCACCGCCGCCGCCATCGCCGCCAGTCAGGCCCATTCGGTGGTCAAGGCCTGGGCCTTGGCCCTGAAAGACGCCCTGGAACAGGCCCTGGCCCTGATGGCCGCCTGGAGCGGCGAGGCGCCGCTGGCCGAGGGCGGCGGGCGGGTGGACGTGTCCACCGATTTCGCCGAGGTCCGCGACGGCGGCGACCTTGACGCCCTGTTCAAGGCGCGCGCCGCCGGCGATCTCAGCCGTGGCGCCTATCTGGCCGAATTGCAGCGCCGGGGCGTGCTGTCGCTGGCCTTCGATGCCCAGGCCGACGCCCTTGCGCCGTGACCTTTCCCGATCCACCACCCCGGAGAGTGAAGCGATGACCGATGGTCCCGCCGTCGATACCCCGCCGCCGCCCGATGAAACGCCCGACCTGCGCGCCGCCCTGGCCGAGCGCGAGGCCGAGGTGGCGGCCCTGAACGCCCGGCTGGCCGCCAGTCAGGCCCGCCTTGCCCAAGCCTCGGAGGCGCGGTTGCGCGCCGCCGTGCTGGAGGCCTGCGCCCGCGCCGGGGTGCGCGATCTGAGCCGCACCGATGTCTGCCGCGCCGCCCGCGAGGTCTTCACCCTATCGGACGGCCTGGAGGTCGTCGCCCTGCCGGGCGTCGAGGCGCCGGGCGGGCTGGACGGCTGGCTGGCCGGATTGCGGCGGACCGGAGCGGCGGCATGGTGGGAGGTGGCGGCGGGGGCGGGGGCGCCGCCGGCCCGCGTCCCGGCCGATCCGCCCAATCCCTTCGCCCGCGACACCCTGGATCTGACCGAACAGGGCCGGCTGTTGCGCAGCCAGCCCGACCTGGCCGCCCGCCTGCGCGAGCGCGCCCGCTGATCGGCTTTTTCAAGCCCCGTCCCCTCGCTAAGGAGAGCACCCATGCCGACGACCAGCACCCGTTTGTCCGATGTCATCGTCGCCGAGGTCTTTCAGCCCTATGTCATCGCCCGCGCCCTGGAGCTTGACGCCCTGATCCAGTCCGGGGTGGTGGTGCGCGATCCGCAGTTCGACGCCCTGGCCGGCGGTCCCGGGGCCAGCTTCAATTTGCCGTTCTTCAATGATCTCGATGGCGAGTCCAATGTGGGGTCGGACGATCCCGAAAGCTTCGCCGCCCCGGCCAAGCTGATCGCCGGGCGCGACGGCGCGGTCAAGCATGTGCGCAACAAATCGTGGTCGAGCATGGATCTGACCGCCGCCCTGCTGGCAAGCGATCCGGTGCGCGCCGTGGCCGATCTGGTGGCGCCGTTTTGGGTGCGCGATCGCCAGAAGGTGCTGGTCGCCAGTTTGGCCGGGGTGGTCGCCGACAATCTGGCCCATGATAACGGCGACATGGTCCATGACGTGTCGAGCGATGCCGCCGCCCCGGCGACCGCCGCCGAGTTGATCAGCGACGAGGCGGTGCTGGTCGCCGCCCAGACCCTGGGCGACATGAAAAGCCGCCTGAGCGCCATCGCCCTGCATTCGGTGGTTCACACCCGTTTGCAGCGGCTGGGCGCGCTGTTGCCCGTTCACGATCCGCAAACCGGCGATCTGCGCTACCACACCTATCTCGGCTACCGGGTGATCGTCGATGACGGCCTGCCGGTCAGCCGGGGGGCCAACCGGGTGGTCTATACCTCGTATCTGTTCGCCGATGGCGCCGTGGCCTATGGCGAGGGAACGCCCAAGCTGCCGGTGGAGACCGAGCGCGTTCCCGGGGCCGGCGATGGCGAGGGCATGGAGATCTTGCATACCCGCCGCCATTTCCTGCTCCATCCGCGCGGTATCCGCTGGATCGGCGCGGCGATGGCCAAAACCGCGCCCAGCAACGCCGAATTGGCCAATCCCGCCAATTGGGACCGGGTCTACGCCCGCAAGGCGATCCGCTTCGCCGCGCTGCGCACCAACGGTTAAGCGGCGATGACCGCCTCCTCCTCCCCCTGGCCCCGGCGGATGCTTGCCGGGGCCTCTCCCCGGGTGCGCTTCGCCGAGCTCGACCAGGATCTGGCCGATCTGGGGCCGCTGAGCGAGGCCCGCTTCGAGCGCGGACTGACGACGCTGACCCGGTGGCAGGCGCGGTCCGATGGCTCTTTGGCGCCAATCCGCGAGGATGTGCTGGGCGATCGCCTGGATCTGCTGTTCACCGCCCGGGCCTGGACCCCCTTGATCGTGCGTCTGGCCTCCCTCGGCCCTGTGCTGCGTGGCCGGGCCGAGGTGCGGGTGGCGCCCGGCGGCGGGCCGGAGCTGGTTTGGGCCGCCCAAGCCCTGCTCGCCCCCCGGGCCGGCCCTTGCGCTTTGGCAGCGGGGAGTTGGCTGGGGGTGGCCCTGCGCCTAACCCTGCTCGCCCCGCCGCTGTCCCTGGTCTTGTCCCCTGCGCCCGAGGAGACCGCGCCATGAGCCTGATCGTTGAAGACGGCGGCGGCCGGCCCGATGCCGATAGTTTCATCGCCCTGATCGAAGCGGACGCCTATTGGGCCGCCCGGCCCCATGCCGCTCTGGCGACCGCCTGGGCGGGGGCGGAAGCCGGCGACCGCGAAGGCGCCCTGCGCGAGGCCGCCGGCTATGTGGACAGGGTTTACGGGGCGCGCTTCGCCGGCCGGCGGCTTAAAGGCCGGACCCAGGGGCTGTGCTGGCCACGCCGGGAGGCTTTCGATCGCTCGGGCGCGCCGATCGAGAGCGACCGGGTGCCGCGCGAGGTGGCGATGGCCGCCTGCGAACTGGCCGCCCGCGCCCTGGCCGGACCGCTCGCCCCCGATCCGCCGACGGCGGGGCGCATCGCCGAGGAACTGGTGCGGGTCGATACCCTGACCACGCGCACCGCCTATGCCGTGAATAGCCCGGCGCCGACGACCCCGCCGGTGGTCGAGGCCCTGCTCGCGCCGCTGCTGCGCGACGGCACGGCCCGGGTGGCCCGGGGATGAGCACCATGCTTGCCGCCCAGGCCCGTTTCGCCGCGATGGTCGACAAGGTGCTGGTCAGCGCCGGATCGGCGGTGATCCCGGCGGTTCTGACCGCCAGCCCCGCCTTTCCCGATGACGAGGGCGACGGCGGCGCCCGGTGGTCGGTGCGCGTCGTGCTGCTGTCGATCGGCGGCGCGGCTTCGGCATCGGCTTCGGCCAACGATCCGCTGCGGTTGCCCGGCGATCGCCCGGCGCTGATCGCCCCCGGGCAGGCGCCGCCGCCGCGCGCCAATGATCACCTGGAGGTGGCCGGTGAACGCTATCGGCTGATCACCGCCGAGGATCGCTCGGTCGGGCTGGGGCTGGTGTTTCGCGCGGACCTGCGCCCCGAAGGGCCGGAGGAAAGCCCATGACCGTCCTTCGCGCCCTGCTGGAAGCGCGCCTGCGGGCGGTCTCGCCGCTGCCGGTGGTCTTTGAGAACCGCGAGGCCCGGCCGCCGCCGGGGCGGCCCTTCGTCCTGGCGCGCTTCGCCCCGATGACGGCGGCGGGGGACGCCACCACCCGCGAAGAGACGGGAACCCTGCGGCTTTGCCTGCATCTGCCGCTGGGCCAGGGGGCCACGGCGGCCGAGGCGGCGACCGAGGCGTTTGATGCCGGGCTGTCGGGGCGGCAGATGGGCGCCGCTACCGCCGTGGTGGCGACCGGCGTTCTGCTGCGCGGCGGCGGCCAGGGCGCGGGCGCCTTTTGGACGGTGAGCCTGGATCTGCCCTATCACGCTTTGGCCTGGAGGTGAGAATGCCCGCCGATGATGAGTCGAGCGCCGATCCGGTCGGCGCGCTTGTCCAAATGACTGTCCGCTCGGCTTCTGCCCCTGCGGCCGGGTCGGCGGTGGTTCGGCCGGGGGGCGCAAGCTGGAGCGCCAACTGGAGCGAAAACCTGGACGAGGCCGGGCGGTTCCTGCTGGCGCCGCCGCAAAGGGGGGTGCGATGACCCCTTCGCCCCCGCCGCCCGACAGCGGCCTGGAAATCGACGGTCCGGCGCTGTTGCAGAAATGGAGCGCGCGCGGCACCCATCATGTGCTGACGCCGCTGCCGCGCGGCGAATTCTGGCGCGATCAAGAGGGAACGGCCCGCTTCGCCGCCCTGCCCGGAACGAAATACGCGCTTGCCCTTTCGGCAAGCGACGTTCGCCCGCCCGCCTTCGCCAGCCTGTGGCCGGGGATCGAACTGAGGGTGACCTGCGCCGCCCGCCTGGGGGCGGTGCTGGCGCCGGGGATCGACGCCTGGACCGCCGAACGCCCCTTTGTCGCCGGCGATGTCGCCGCCTTTGACGGCGAGGGCGCCGATTACCGTGTGGTCGAAAGCGACGGGATGAGCCTGCGCCTCGCCCCCCATGCCGGCGCGGTCTGCGTGATGGTCCGCCCGATCCTGACGATGATGGTGCGCGACTGGTCGCTGGGCCTGCTGGAATGGGAGGGGCGCCACCCCTGGCGCCTGTTGCTCGAGGAGGTTTGAACGATGGCGCCGCGCCTGTATTTCGCCTGGGTCGCCGCCGACGAGGGCTTCGATCCCCTGGTCCATGCCCGCGCCGACGAGGCGATCTTGGCTTTGGAAATCCGCGCCGTTGAAGGCGAGGCGCCGCGCGCCCGGGTCAGCGTGGCGCGCGGTCGGCGGCGGCTGGGCGGACCGCAAGGCCAGCGCCATGCGGTGATGTCCGCCAGACTGGACGGCGGTGCCGTCGTCGGGCTGTTCCGCGGCGTTTTGGCCGAGGTGCCCGATGGTGCCGCCGGAGCGTTTTTGACCCTGTTGTTCGACGCGCGGACCGGCGACGCCACCGCCCGCATCGCCGCCGCCCTCGCCCCTTACAAACGCGCCCCGGGCTATGACGCCCTGTTCATCAATGAGGGCCGCGAGGACGAACCCGAGGAGATCCTCGATGGCTGGTTCGCCCGGCTGATCGTTGACCGCCTTGATGGCGCGGTCGGCGTTTCCCACGGCCTATGGGGCGGCAAAAGCCTGAGCTTCGGCCCGGGCGACATCGCCGAGGGCTCGCTTGACCTGCGCCGGCCCCAGCGGTCGCCGCCGGCCTGGGTGGAGGGGGTGGTCGATGCGCGCTGGCTGCAGCGCGGCGGCGGCACGGTCGATCTCGGCGCCCTGATCGCCCGCGAGGCCGGCGGTCCTTTGGTCACCTTGTCGCGGCCCGAGGATTTCGCCGATGGCTGGCCCAAGCCCGGCGCCGGCCTGGGCGGGGCCAGCGGCTATAAGGCGGTGACCTCGGCCCTGGTGGCCTGTGAGTTGCCGGCGATGGAAGACTCGCTCGGCGACGAGGAGCGCGTGCTGCTGTCCGATGAGGGCACCACCGTGGTGGTCGGGGCGGGGACCGGACTGGCCGGGGGGCAGGGCGTGGGCTTCGGCCCAACGGCGGCACGCTCGAGCCTGTTTCCGATGGGCGCGGGCGCGGGCTGGATCTGCTTTGCCAAGCGCGCCTATTGGCCGGTGCTGACGGCGCGCTGGGAGATCCGCCAAAGCCGTCGGCAAAGCCTGAGCTGTCGGCTGGAAAGCCATCTGGCGGTTGACTGGCCGGGCGCTGGCGAGGGCGAGCGCCTGAGCTTTGGCCTGCGCGATGTCGGCGCCGAAACGCAGGTGCCGGCCGCCGACCCCGCGCCTTGCGATTGCGCGAGCCTGCTCGCCCTGTCGCGGCCCAAGGGTGGCGGCCCAAGCGCCGAGATCCCGCCGACCGGCTTGTCGGCGGGCGGGGCGGAAACGGCCATCGGCGATCCGCTCCATGCCAGCTTTTTCCATACGCCGCGCGGCCGGCGGGCGGTCGCCCATATGCTGCGGGTGATGGCGGTGCGGCTGGCCTTCGCCCAACGCTGCGTCAGCTTGCGCGCCCGCTTGCCTGGCTGGTCGGCGCGCGCGCTGGCCATCGATCTCGATACGACGCTGAGCCTGGTCGCGGCGACGCTGCCCGGCGGCCGGGCGAGTGGCAAGGTGGTTGACTACCGGTTTGTTTGGCAGGGGCGCGGCTGCTGGGTCGAGGTCGAGATCGCCTGTTCGGTCGGTGGCGGCGGGTCGATGGCCCCCGCCGATCCGGGGCGGGCGACCTATGCCGAGGATTACGCCGAAGATTTCACGCTGACCACCGGAGGGGTGGTGCGCGGCGACGAGGGGGATGGCCTGGACGTGGCGATTTTCGATTACGCCGCCGACCAGCCGACCGACCGTCTGGCCGGGGCTTTCGCCTGGGGGGCGGCCGATCTGGTCAGCGGCCTGTGCCTGCGCAATCTGGCTGGCGAGCAGGACGCCTATCTGTGGACCCATCGCCAGGGGGCGATCAGCCCCAAGCGCCTGCTGTTTGACGTTCCCACCGATGTCTGTCTGGCCCTGCGGCCGCTGGCCGCCGACGATCAGATTCACCAGACGATCACCGTGCAGGCCGCCGGGCGCTTCGGCTTGCCGCCGACCATCGATCTGCGGGACGGCGGTCATGGGTAAGCCCCTGTGCCTTGATCCCTTTTCGATCCTGCGCGACATGTCCTTCGGCCGGCCACCCGGGCTGCTGGTCTTTCGCCACCGGGTTTTGGAAGGCGGGCGCGACCGGGTTCAGCTTCATCTGTTCGATCGCCGGGGGGCGCCGCTGGCCGTTCTGGAGGGTCTGGCCGATCTGACCGCCGACGGGGAGGGGGTGGTTGGTTTGCTTCTCGGCGAGGACGGGGGGAGCATGGCGCTGTTTGGCCAGCCCGCCGGTCTTGCCCAACTGTCGCCGGCGTGGCGCAGCGCCAATCTGCCCGTTCCGCTGATGGCCCGCCTGCATCGGCTTGGCGGCGACCTGTGGCTGATCACCGGTGCCCGGGGTGCCCTGCCTGAACAGTATCTGGTCGCCGCGCGCCAGGGCGCCCAGCCGGTCGCGCTGTCCGTGGTCGGGCAGGTCGATGATCCACAAAGCGCCATCGCCCTGGCGACGATGACCGCCCTGGCCGGCACCGCCGTTCTTGACGGACGCATCCTGGTCGGCTGCCAAAGCGCCGGCTTGCCCGATCACCTGGGGCGGGCGCCGCTGGCGGTGGAAACCGCCGATCTGTGGCAAAGCCGGCGGCTGGTCGAGGGCGGGGCGCCGGTTGGCGATGGCCCGGTCTTTTGGAGGACGACGGCGGTCTGCGCCTGGGGCGGCGCCTTCTGGATCGCCGCCAGCCGCGCCACGGCCCAGGGCGAGAGCCATCGGCTGTTCCGCATGGTCCCCGGCGAGGCCGCCGTCGAGGTGGCCGAGACCGGGTCGGTGGCGATGGTCGATGGCCTTGGGCAGCCGCGAGGGGTGATGATCCGCGCCGGCGGCGAGGCCGCGCCCACCGATCCGACCACCGGTTTGGGCGGCTTGTGGCCGGGCGACCGGCTGGTGATGACGGCGCGGCGCTGCCGGGGCGGCACGCCCCAGGCGCCGCTGCTCGCCCCAGGCGCCGACGGCGTGTTGGTTATCGGCGCGCAGACCGCGCCGGCGCCCGCCTTTTTCGCCGCCCCGGCCGGCCATGCCGTGCTTGCCGCCTATTGCCTGGGCGCCCCGGACCAGTCCGACACCCCGGCCGAGTGGCTGCTGACGCTGAGCGATGGCGCCGGCGGTCTGAAGGGGGCGATCAGCCGCGATTTCGTGGACTGGCGGTTTGATGGTCCAGCCGGCGCCGCCCCGCCGCCGGCCAGCGAGGCGACGCTTGCCCGCTTCGAGCCCTGCGCCCTTCGGGAGGCCTGATCGCCATGTCCGATACCCTGACCCGTCTGCTCCGCGCCCTTCAGGAGCCGCCGCGCCCGCCGGCGGCCGAGCCCGAACGCACCGCCGCCGTCAATGCCGATGCCGGCGGCTTTTGCGCCGGCGCCCTGGTGCCGGTGAAGCGGGTCTTGCGCGATCCATCGACGCCCGCCGCCAGCCCGGAAAAGATCTGGACCGAGGTGGCGCGGGAAACCCGCATGGAACGCGTCACCGCCAGCGATGGCTCGGGCGCCTGGGTCGATGTCGAGCGCGCCGTGCGCGTGTCGTTCCGCGACGGCGCCGGCCGCCGCATGAGCCTTGTCTTCACCAGATGAGTTCGGGCGATCCGTCCGGACCGACGAGTTCGGGCGATTCGCCCGGACCGCAAGGAGCCACCGATGGTCAGCATCACCTATCGCACCCCGGATGCCCAATGGGGCGCGGGCAAGGGCGCGCCCCTGACCGCCGCCGAGGTCGACCGCAATTTCCACAACCTGCGCTTGGCGGTGGAAAGCGCCGGCGGCGCCCCCGGGCGTGGCATCGCCAGCCTGTCGCAACAGGGCTATCGCCTGACCCTGACCTATAGCGACGGCACCAGCGACGGCTTCGATCTGCCCGCCCCCGACACCGAGCCGCGCGGCGCCTGGGCGACGGGGGCGGCCTATGCGCGCGGCGATGTGGTCGCGCGGATGGGGGGCAGTTTTTTCTGCGTGGTCGGCCATGTGGCGGCGACGTGGTGGGGCGATCTGCGCGCCGGCCGCTGGATGGCCCTGGCCGGGACCATGACCGACAGCCCCTCGACCCCGATCTTAAGCTTGGGCGGGGTGGCGGTTTTCGAGGTGTCGGGCGGGCTGGCCTTCACCCCGGGGATGCGGGTCAAGGCCTTCAGCCAGGGCGACGGCGGGCGCTGGCTGGCCGGGACCATCCGCGCCTATGGCGCCGGCGCCGGCCTATGGACGCTTGAGGTAATTCAGGAAGCGCTGGCCGGCGAGGGGGTGCTGGCCGATCCGGTGATCGTGCCGGCCGGCGAAGCCGGAGCGGCGGGGGTGCCGGGGCCGGCGGCCGGCGGGGCGTGGCGGGCCCAGGTGGCGATCTCGGGAACCCGCACGCTGACCCCGGCCGATCTTGGCTGCCTGCTCAAGGCCCAGGCCGGCACGGTGCTGCGCCTGCCGGCCAGCGGCTTCGTCGCCGGCGAGTCCCTGTGGCTGGAGGCGCCGGCCACCGGCAGCGTGACCGCCAAGGCGGTGGCCGGCGCCATCGAGCCGCCCTATACCCAGATCGAGTTCACCAACGAGCGGGCTTGGTTGGTCCATCAGGGGGCGGGGGTGTGGCTGATCGCCAGTCGGCAGCCGCTGGCCGGCACCCCCGTCCGCATCCGTCCGTGGCGGACGGCGCTGGCGCTTTCAGGGGCGATCGCCGTCATCGCCGCCGATATGGGAACGCTGATCGTCGCCGCCAACGGCGCCCAGGTCACGCTGCCTCCGGCGGCCGCCGCCATTCCCGCCGGCGATGGCCTGTGGATCGCCGCCGGGCCGTCCGTCGGCGCGCGGGTAAGCGTTAGCGCCGCCGGTGGCCTGGATTACGCCGGATCGACCCGGATGATCCTCGAGGGGCGCATCGCCCAGTTCGTCAGCCTGGGCGGCGGTAAATGGATCGTCGCCCAGGTCAGACGCATCGATGTTCCGGCGCCTTTGGCCGCCCTGGAGACCAGCGGCCTGGGGCAGACGGCGACGGGGGTGTTGCGCGACGCCCCTTTCAGCCTGTCCACCGGCGATCACTATTCGGACGCGGCGGTTGGCGCCGCCCTGGGGACCGCCCTGGCCGCCCATGACCGCAACATCAAGGAACTGGCGACCCGCCTGGAAACCCTGCGCTTGCTGCTCCAGGGCCATGGGCTGATCGGCGAGCCTTTTTAACTGGTGAGGGCGACCAGCGACATTTCCGGCACCACCAGACTGGACCCGGCGGCGGCGGGCGCGTCGTCGCCGGCGCTGCGCAGGGCGATCGTCCAGGCCGGACCGGGGGGCAGGCGGAAGGATTGCTCGTGGGGCTGGCCATTGATCAGCACCAGCAGGTCGGAAGCCTTCTCGGCGCCGGTCAGCCGCATGGCCAGCAAGCGGGGCAGGGCGTCCCAATCGGCGGGGCTCATTTCGCCGCCATCGGGGCGCAGCCAGACCACGTCGCGTTTCCCCTTGGCGTCGGGGAAGCCGTTGAGAAAACTCGCCCGGCCCAATTGGGGCAGTCTTGCCCGCAGGGCGCCGGCGCGGGCGGCGAAGGCGGCGAAATTCGCATCGGCGCCGCCCCAATCAAGCCAATTGAGCGGGTTATCCTGACAATAGACGTTGTTGTTGCCCTGCTGGGTTTGGCCCAGTTCATCGCCGCCGCGGATCATCGGCACGCCCAGCGACAACAGCAGGCAGGCCAGCAGATTGCGCCGTTGGCGATCGCGTAACGAGCGGATGGCCAAATCGTTGGTCGGGCCTTCGACCCCGTGATTGGCCGAAAGCTCGATCGCCGATCCGTCGCGGTTGCTCTCGCCATTGGCGTTGTTGTGGCGATGGCCATAGCTGACCATATCGGCCAGGGTGAAGCCGTCGTGGGCGCTGATATAGGAAACCCCGGCCCTTGGACCGCGACCCGAGGGGGCATAGCGCGCGGCGCAGCCGGCCAGCACCGCGGCCAGATCCCCCGATCGGCCATTGGCCAGCCAGAAGCGGCGCAAGCCGTCGCGGGCCAGATCGTTCCATTCCATCCAGGACTTGGGGAAACGGCCGGCCTGATAGCCACCGGGGCCGACATCCCAGGGCTCGGCGATCACCAGGGCGCGCGAGAGCAGCGGATCCTGGGCGATGGCGCTGAGGAAGGGACCGCTGGGATCGAAAGCCCCCTTGTGGCGGGCCGGAGTGACGGCGAGATCGAAGCGGAAGCCATCCACCCCCATCACCCCCACCCAATAGCGCAAGGCGTCCATCGCCAGCCGCAAGACCTGGGGATGCTCCATGCGCAGGGTGTTGCCGCAGGCGCTGTCGTTGAGGTAGCGCCGGGGATCGGTGGGATCGAGGCGGTAATAGGCGGCGTTGTCGAGACCACGGAAGCTGAGCGTCGGTCCGTATTCGTCGCCCTCGCCCGAATGGTTGAGAACGACATCGAGGATCACGGCGATATCGGCGCCATGGAGGCAATCGATCATGCGCCGGAAGGAGTCGGGCGGGCCATAGGCGGCGTGGGGGGCGGTCAGGCAGACCGGGTTATAGCCCCAATAGTTGGTCAGCCCGAGCGGCGGCAGGTGGGGTTCGTCGGCGAAGGCCCAGACCGGCAGCAGTTCCAGGGCGGTGACGCCCATGTGCTTGAGATGGGCGATCACCGCCGATCCGGCGACGCCATCAAAGGTGCCGCGCGCCTCCGGGGCGACCTGGGGATGGGTGCGGGTCAGGCCTTTGACATGGGCCTCATAGATCAGCAGGCGGCCGGGATCGGGGGGGGACCGCAAGGCGCGCGTGGCGGGGTCGGCCTCGACCACCGCCTTGGGCACGAAGGCCGCGCTGTCGCGGATGGAAAACGACAGATCGCGTTCCGGATGGTCGGGATCGAAGCCAAAAAGCGCCTTGTCCCAGACCACCGGTCCGTCCAGGCGGCGGGCGGCGGGATCGATCAGCAGCTTGTGGGGATTGAAGCGCTGACCCCGGCCCGGATCATAGGGGCCGTGGGCGCGCAGGCCATAGCGCAAGCCCGGCCCGCCACCGGGCAGGAAGCCATGCCAGATGTCGCCGGTGCGCGCGGGCAAAGGCAGGCGGGTTTCCTGGTCGCCGTCGAACAGGCAAAGATCGATTTGCGTCGCCGCCTCGGAAAAGACGGCGATATTGACGCCGCCCTCGCGAGCCATGGCGCCCAGGGGCCATGGCTCGCCGGCGTCCAGCCGGGCGCGGATACTCATCGTCGGGTCAGGCGATGCGGGTGATGGGACCATCGGGGCGAAGCACGATGGTCGCCAGCGGCGGCAGGGTTAGCACCACCGACTGGGCGTGACCGTGGCTTTTGGTCTCCTCGGTCTCCACCACCGAATTTCCCATATTGGAGCCGCCGTAATGGGCGCTGTCGGTATTGAAGATCTCGCGCCAGCGGCCGGCGATCGGCGCGCCCAGGCGATAGCCATGGCGCGGGTTGGGGGTGAAATTGCAAACCACCATCACCACGTCCTCGGCCGTTTCGCCAAAGCGCAGGAAGGCCAGAACCGATTGATCGGCATCGGTGCAGTCGATCCAGGAGAACCCGTAGCCTTCGGTATCGCGGTCGTGGAGGGCGGGCACCCCGGCATACAGCCCGTTGAGATCGCGCACCAGCGCCTGAACGCCCTTATGCCAGTCGATATCGAGCAGATGCCAATCGAGACTGGCGTTGTGGTTCCACTCGCGCCCCTGGGCGAATTCGCAGCCCATGAACAGCAGTTTCTTGCCCGGATGGGTCCACATGAAGCCGTAATAGGCCCGCAGATTGGCGAACTGTTGCCACGCGTCGCCGGGCATCCGTCCGAGGATCGAGCGCTTGCCGTGGACGACCTCGTCGTGGGAAAGCGGCAGAACGAAGTTCTCGGTGAAGGCGTAGAGCAGGCCGAAGCTCAGATCATGCTGATGGAAACGGCGATAGATCGGATCTTGCGACATGTAGCTGAGCGTGTCGTTCATCCAGCCCATGTTCCACTTATAGCCAAAGCCCAGACCGCCCAGATGAACGGGACGGCTGACCATCGGCCAAGCGGTGCTTTCCTCGGCGATGGTGACGGCGCCGGGGAAGCGGCCATAGACCAGCTCGTTCATTCGGCGCAGGAAATCGATGGCTTCCAGGTTTTCGCGGCCGCCGAACTTATTGGGGACCCATTCGCCGGCCTTGCGCGAATAATCAAGATAGAGCATCGAGGCGACGGCATCGACGCGCAGGCCGTCGATGTGGAATTGCTCAAGCCAGAACAGGGCGTTGGCCAGCAGGAAGTTGCGAACCTCGTTGCGGCCGTAATTGAAGATATAGGTGCCCCAATCCATATGCCGGCCCTGGCGCGGGTCGGAATGCTCATAAAGATGGGTGCCATCGAACCACGACAGGCCGTGGGCGTCTTCGGGGAAGTGGCCGGCCACCCAATCCAGGATGACGCCGACGCCTTCCTGATGGCAGCGGTCGACGAAATGGCGGAAATCATCGGGTTCGCCAAAGCGGCTGGTCGGCGCGAACAGGCCGATCGGCTGATAGCCCCAGGAGCCATCGAAGGGGAACTCGCTGACCGGCAGCAGTTCGATATGGGTGAACCCCATCTCCTTGACATAGGGGATCAGCTGCTCGGCCATTTCCCGGTAGCTCAGCGACCGGTCGCCGCCGCCATGGCGCCACGAGCCGAGGTGAACTTCGTAGATCGACACCGGCGCGCTCGTGGCGACGCGGTCGGCCCGCTCGCTCATCCAGCGACCGTCGTTCCACGCATAGGTTCCCAGGCCGCGCACCACCGAAGCGGTATGGGGCGGCTTTTCCGCCTGGAAGGCGTAAGGATCGGCCTTGGCCGGCAGCAAGGAGCCGTCGGGGCCCAGCAATTCGTACTTATAGAGATGGCCTTCGACCACGCCGGGCAGAAAGATATCCCACACCCCGCTGCCCGGATGGGCGCGCATCGGGTGAAGCCGGCCATCCCAGCCGTTGAAATCGCCGATGACGCTGACCCGGGTGGCATTGGGCGCCCAGAGCGCGAAGCCGGTGCCGCGAACGCCGTCGCGGGTCATCGGATGGGCGCCCATCTTGCGATAGATGTCGAGGTGGGTGCCCTCGCCCAGAAGATGGCGGTCGAGTTCGCCAAGAACCGGTCCGAAGCGATAGGGATCTTCGATATCGCGATCCTCGTCGCCTTCGCTGACGCGCAGACGATAGGCCAGAGCTCCGGGAGCCTCCGGCAGGTCGATGCCGAACAGTCCGTCGGGATGAAGGCGCTTCATCCGTCCAAGAACCGTGTCATCAGCGGCCGAGATCAACGAGACCGCCGTCGCCTTGGGGCGGAAACAGCGGATGCAGAAGCCGCCGCGTCCCCCTTCGGCCCGGCCCTCATGGGGGCCGAGGAAGGCGAAGGGATTGCTGTGGCGGGCCCCGACAAGGGCGGCCACGGCTTCGGAATAAGCTTTCGGGTCCATTGGGACTCCCGCTTGGGGTATCAGGATGTGTCCACGGTGTATCGACCCAACGCGCGGAAGGGGGGACAGGTTCCCCATCGTTCCCGAACCCGCGCCGCCATCACCGGGGCGCGGGGGGAAAGGATGCCGCTACTTCTCCGGCTTGGGCGCCGCCTTGGTCTTGGAGGAGGTCTTGCGCGGCGGCTTGGGCGCCGCCGGATCTTTCGCAGAGGTGGTCTTTGCGGCCCTGGATGCCTTGGCGGGCTTCACGGCCGTCGGCTTGTCTTCGACCGCGGCCGGACTCCCGGGCGGCTCGGCAACGCTGGCTCCGGGGATGACCTCGACGGGAATCGAGGTCTCCGGAGCGGAAACGAGGGGGGTGGGGGTCGTCGGCGCAAGGGGCGCGGCCGGCTCTTCGTTGTCGCCGCCCGCCAGTTCGGCCAAAATCTGAGCCTCGGCCCGCAGCCAGTATTCCTGAGCCTTGCCATGGGGTTGGCCGTCGTCGCGCCATAGATCGTAGGCGCGCTCCTGAATGCGCTTTTGCAACTCTTCCTTCATGCTTGCATGCTCCCGCCGCAAATATCCTTATAGTCGGCTGGGGCCATGATGCCGATGGAAGGGGGGGCGCGGCAAGGGCGAACCAAGCTTTTCTCGCGCTTTTCGCGATTTCGTCGCTTTGGCGGATTCCGGCAAGGGGAAAAGCGCCGCGCCATGACCGCGACACGCGATCCGTGCCCCCAGATGGGAAATCTCCCGTTGCCGGAGTCGTCCTTCCGCCACCGCCCCGGCCCGCCGATCGGCCCGGGAAAGAAAAATTTTGGGCGCGAGAGGCGACATTGGGGGCGGATCCGCCATTAAATGCTTGAAATCCCGGCGCGGGGATCTTATCCAAAGAGTACCAATTTAGTCCTGATAGCCGAGGGGTCCGCCCGGGCATGTTCCGCATTAACAAGCTCACCGATTACGCCGTCGTCCTTTTGGTCGACATGGCCCGGACCGACAAGGTCAGGGCGGCCCAGCAAATCGCTTGCGATACCGGCGTGCCGTTGCCGACGGTCGCCAAGGTGATGAAGGCCTTGGTGCGCGGCAATCTGGTGATCTCCCAGCGCGGGGCGACGGGGGGCTATGGCCTTGCCCGCCCGGCCTGCGAGATCACGGTGGCCGACATGATCCAGGCGCTGGAGGGGCCGGTAGCTTTGACGGCCTGCGTCGAAACCACCGATGACGCCTGCGGATTGGAAACCCTCTGCCCGATGCATGGTCACTGGAATCGGGTCAACAAGCGGGTTGAAGAGGCCTTGCGCACGGTCAGTCTGGCGGAAATGGCCAGCGGACCGATCGAGGCCTTCGGTCTTCCCTTGGCCGAGCGCCGGGCGGCGCTGGCCCGCAGCCTGTCCTGACGGTCCCCGGACCCGCTCCCTTTGACGTCCGATCTGTGAAAGAAACAGCCATGGTAGCCACACAGAATACGGTTGATACGGTCCGCGAGGCCACCGAGGCCTATAAATACGGCTTCGTCACCGACATCGCGGTCGATATCGCGCCCAAGGGGCTGAACGAGGATATCGTCCGGCTGATTTCGGCCAAGAAAGGCGAACCGGAGTGGATGCTGGAGTGGCGGCTGAAGGCCTTTCGCCATTGGCTGACCCTGACCGAACCCGATTGGGCCAAGGTCAGCTATCCGCCGATCGATTACCAGGATGTCCATTACTACGCCGCCCCCAAGCTGAGCGAGGGGCCCAAAAGCCTCGACGAGGTCGATCCCGAACTGCTTGAAACCTATGCCAAGCTGGGCATTCCGCTGAAGGAGCAGGAGCTGCTGGCCGGGGTGGTGGCGGTTGACGCGGTGTTCGACAGCGTTTCCGTGGCCACCACCTATAAGAAGAAGCTCGGGCAGATGGGGGTGATCTTCTGCTCGATTTCGGAAGCCATCCGCGAGCACCCCGAATTGGTGCGCAAATACCTTGGCTCGGTGGTGCCCTATTCGGACAATTATTTCGCCACCCTGAACTGCGCGGTCTTCACCGATGGCTCGTTCGTCTATGTTCCCAAGGGCCTGCGCTGCCCGATGGAGCTGTCGACCTACTTCCGCATCAACGAGCGCAATACCGGACAGTTCGAGCGCACGCTGATCGTTTGCGACGACGGGGCCTATGTGTCCTATCTGGAAGGCTGCACCGCCCCGCAGCGCGATGAGAACCAGCTTCATGCCGCCGTCGTCGAACTGGTCGCCCTCGATGACGCCCAGATCAAATATTCGACGGTGCAGAACTGGTATCCCGGCGATAAGAACGGCAAGGGCGGCATCTTCAATTTCGTCACCAAGCGCGGCGCCTGCCGGGGCAAGAATTCGAAGATCTCGTGGACCCAGGTGGAGACCGGTTCGGCGGTGACCTGGAAATATCCAAGCTGCATCCTGCAGGGCGATAATTCGATGGGCGAGTTCTATTCGGTCGCCATCACCAACAATGCCCAGCAGGCCGATACCGGCACCAAGATGATCCATATCGGCCGCAACACCCGCTCGCGGATCATCTCCAAAGGCATCGCCGCCGGCCGTTCCGACCAGACCTATCGCGGGTTGGTGCGTATGCTGCCCAAGGCGGAAGGGGCGCGCAATTTCACCCAATGCGACAGCCTGCTGATCGGCGATCGCTGCGGCGCCCATACGGTGCCCTATATCGAAAGCCGCAATCCGACGGCCAAGGTCGAGCACGAGGCGACGACCAGCCGCATCGGCGACGACCAGCTTTTCTATTGTCTGCAGCGCGGCATCGCCGAGGAAGACGCCGTGGCGCTGATCGTCAACGGCTTCTGCAAGGAGGTGCTGCAGACCCTGCCGATGGAATTCGCCGTCGAGGCCCAGAAGCTGGTGAGCATCAGCCTTGAAGGCAGCGTCGGCTAAGCGCCGCCGCGCCGATCGCCCACCCCGATGATGACACTGTCGAAGACCGAAAAGGACCGCGCCATGGCGCTGCTGGAAATCAAGGACCTTCATGCCCGGGTCGAGGACGAAGCCTCCGGTCGGGGCGAGGGCGCCTATCGGGAGATCCTGAAGGGGCTGTCGCTGACCATCAATCCCGGCGAGGTTCATGCCATCATGGGCCCCAATGGCGCGGGCAAGAGCACGCTTTCCAGCGTCATCACTGGCAAGCCCGGGTATGAGATGACGGCGGGCAGCCTGATTTATCAGGGCCGCGATCTTTGCGCCCTGGAACCCCATGAGCGCGCCTGCGAAGGGATCTTCCTGGCCTTCCAATATCCGGTGGAGATCCCCGGGGTCGGCTTCACCACCTTCCTCAAGACCGCGATCAACGCCCGACGCAAGTATTTCGGCCAGGAGGACATCGATGCGATGGACTTCCTCAAGCTGATGAAATCCAAGACCAAGCTGCTGGGCATCGCCGACGACATGATGAAGCGTCCGGTCAATGTCGGTTTCTCGGGCGGCGAGAAGAAGCGGGCCGAGATTTTGCAAATGGCGATGCTCGAACCGACGTTGATGATCCTGGACGAGATGGATTCAGGGCTCGACATCGACGCCCTGCGCATCGCCGCCCAGGGGGTGAACGACATGCGCTCGCCCGATCGCGCCATCTTGTGCATCACCCATTACCAGCGGCTTCTTGATTACATCGTGCCCGATTTCGTCCACGTCCTGGCCGATGGCAAGATCGTCAAGTCCGGGGGCAAGGACCTCGCCCTGGAACTTGAGGAAAAGGGTTACGCCGAATTCGTCGCCCGGGCCGCCTGAGGGGGACCGTGCTCCCGCCCCAGACCGCCAAGACCCAAGGACGCGCACCGATGACATTGCCCCAAACCCAGCCCTTCCTCGATACCCTGGCGCCCGCGTCTTACGCGGACGGGGGGGATGGCGACGGGAAACCCGGCTGGCTTGACGATCTGCGTCAGGCCGGTCTGGACATCTACCGGCGCCAGGGGCTGCCCACGCCGCGGGTGGAGGCCTGGAAGTACACCAATCTGGGTGGGCTGACCAAGATCGCCTTCAAGCCCGAGCCGGCGCCGGTGACCCTGGATCCCGGGCGTCTGCCGCTTGATCGCGTTCTGGCGCTTGACGCCCACAAGCTGGTCTTCGTCAACGGCCGGCTTGATCGGACGCTCTCGGACGCGGGGGATCTTCCGGCCGGGCTGCGGGTCAGCGGCCTTGCCGCGCTGCTGGCCGAGGATCCGGCGCGGATCGAACCGCTGCTGGGCAAGGGCGCGGCCCTTGACGATCTGCCGCTGGCCGCGCTCAACACTGGCATGATCGCCGATGGCATGGTGATCGAGGTCGCCGAGGATGCGGTGATCGAGCGGCCGCTGCATGTGATCGCCGTTTCGGCGGCGCTTGACGGCCCAATGGTGTTCTATCCGCGCCTGCTGGTGGTGGTCGGCGCCCGCGCCCGTCTGGTTCTGGCCGAAAGCCATGTCGGCCTGCCCGATCATCCGGCCTTTTCCAATGGGGTCAGCGAGATCTCGTTGGGCGAGGGCGCCCAGTTGTCCCATTACCGCCTGATCGACGGCGCCGCCGATGGCTATCTGGTTGGCACCACCCTGGTCGAGGTCGGGGTGCGGGCCGGTTATGAAAGTTTCACCCTGGAACTGGGCGGCCGGCTGACCCGCAATGAAATCCGCGTCACCCTGGCCGGCGAAGAGGGGCAGGCTCGGGTCAGCGGCGGTTATGCGGTGCGCGCCGGCCAGCATCTCGACAATACGGTGCTGATTGACCATGCCCAACCGGGCGCCACCTCGCGCCAGTTGTTCAAGGGCGTGCTCGACGAGACCGGCAAGGCGGTGTTCCAGGGCAAGATCCTGGTGCGGCGCGGCGCCCAGAAGACCGATGGCCAGCAATTGCACAAGGCCTTGTTGCTGTCGCGCGGCGCCGAGGTCGATACCAAGCCCGAGCTTGAGATCTATGCCGACGACGTGGTCTGTGGCCACGGCGCCACCGCCGGCGAAATGGACGCCGACCAGCTTTTCTATCTTCAGGCGCGAGGCCTGGACGAGGCGACCGCCCGCGCCCTGCTGGTGGAAGCCTTTCTGGAAGACGTCGTCGGCGAAGTCGGCGATCTGCCGGTGCGCGCGGCGATGATCGCCAAGGTGCGCGATTGGCAGCGCGCCCGTGACGGCGCGGTGTGGAGCGAGTAGGGGGAACGCGATGATGGCGAGCAGCACGGCGGCGCGCGAGCCGCACCCAGGCGACGACAGCCCTTATGACGTGGAGGCGATCCGCGCCGATTTTCCAATCTTCGGCACCCAGGTCCATGGGCAGCCGCTGATCTATCTCGATAGCGGCGCCTCGGCCCAGAAGCCGCGCGCCGTGATCGATGCCATGCGTTTGATGTATGAGGGCGAATACGCCAACGTCCATCGCGGCGCCTATTGGCTGTCGGAGCGGTCGACCACGCGCTACGAGGAAGCCCGCCAGACCGTGCGCGGCTTCATCAACGCCGCCCGGTCGGAGGAGGTGGTCTTCACCATGGGGGCGACCGACGCCATCAATCTGGTCGCCTATAGCTTCGGCCGGGGTCTGCTCCAGGCCGGCGATGAGATCATCATCAGCGCCCTTGAGCACCATTCCAACATCGTGCCCTGGCAGATCCTGCGCGACGAGCGCGGCATCGTGTTGAAGGTCTGCCCGATCACCGATGCCGGCGACCTTGATCTTGGCGCCCTGGAAACGCTGCTTGGCCCGCGCACCAAGCTGGTGGCGATGGCCCATACCTCGAATGTTCTGGGCACCATCTTGCCGGTCGAGACCATCATCAAGATGGCCCATGGCGTTGGCGCCCGGGTGCTGCTTGACGGCTGTCAGGCCGTCGTTCACACCGCCGTCGACGTTCAGGCGCTCGATGTCGATTTCTATGCCTTTTCCGGCCACAAGCTGTATGGCCCGACCGGCATCGGCGTGCTCTACGCCAAGCACGAGTTGCTCGAGGCCATGCCGCCCTTCCGCGGCGGCGGCGACATGATCGCCAGCGTGAGCTTTGAGCACTCGGTCTGGGCCGAGCCGCCGGCCAAATTCGAGGCGGGAACGCCGCCGATCGTCCAGGCGGTCGGGCTGGCCAGCGCCATCGACTATGTCTCGGCCATCGGCCTTGCGCGCATCGCCCGCCACGAGGCCGATCTGCTGAACTATGCCACCCAGAAGATGACGGTCCTTCCCGGGCTGACCATCCATGGCACCTCGACCCGCAAGGCAGCGGTGATCTCGTTCACCATGGATTGCGCCCATCCCCACGATATGGCGACCCTGCTCGATCGCTCGGGCGTGTGCATCCGGGTCGGCCATCATTGCGCCCAGCCGCTGATGGCGCGTCTGGGCGTCAGCGCGACGGCGCGGGCCTCTTTCGCCCTGTACAACACCCGCGCCGATGTCGACGCCTTCGTCAAGGCGCTGGAGAAGGTTCGCGCCTTCTTCGCCTGACCGGGCGCGTGGTTTGGTTTTCGTCTATCCGACCTTAGGAAAAGAGCCCTGACATGATGCCTCCCTATGCCATGCCGGCCGCCATGATGGATCCCCCCGAGGAGGGGGCCATCGCGCATGCCGGATCCCCCCTGGTCGAGGGGATGACCCCGGCGAGCCGTGATGCCGTGATCGACTCACTCCAAGAGATCTATGATCCCGAGATCCCGGTGAATATCTACGACCTCGGTCTTATCTATGAGATCGAGATCGATGACCACGGCGACTGCAAGATCCTGATGACCCTGACCGCCCCGGCCTGTCCGGTGGCGGGGACCCTTCCCGGAGAAACCGCGGAAAAGGTCGCCACCCTTGAAGGGATCGGCCGGGTCGAGGTCAATTTGACCTGGGAACCGCCGTGGACGCCCGAGCGTATGTCCGAGGTCGCCCGCGTCGCCCTCGATATGTTTTAATCCAAGGCTTAGCCGCCAGGAGGTCCCCCATGGCTCTTCCCCCGCCGATCACCTTGACCGAGGCCGCCGTGGCCCGCATCAAGGCCCTGATGGCGCGCGCCGACAAGCCGGTCGCCGGTCTGCGGGTCGGAGTCTCGACCAAGGGTTGTTCGGGGCTTTCCTATAAGATCGACTACGCCGAGGATGGACCGCGCCCCTTCGAAGAGGTGGTCAGCCAGGATGGGGCGACGGTCTTTCTGGAGTCCAACGCCGTGATGTTCCTGATCGGCAGCCAGATGGACTTTAAACAAGACAAGCTGAGCGCCACCTTCTCGTTTGCCAATCCCAACGAGAAGGCGCGCTGCGGCTGCGGCGAGAGCTTTTCCGTTTGACGGGCGCGGGGGCGGCCGTTTGAAGAAGGATAAAGCGCTAGCATAAGGGGCCCGGCGTGATCGATACGACGACGATGATGCTGGTGCTTGGACTGGGCAATCTGCTGTTTGGTCTGACCATGGCCGCCTACCGCCAGCCCGCCGCCGATCATCGGGTGATGCGGCTGTGGATCGCCGCCCAGGTTTTGAAGGGGATCGGCACCCTTCTTGTCACGCTGCGCGGCGAGGTCGGACTGAGTTTGAGCATCTTCGGCGGCAACTCGCTGATCTTCATCGGCTATGGCCTGGAGGTCGCCGCCTATCGCGCCTATGCCAAGCGCCCCAATGCCGATGCCTTGCTGCCCTTGCTGATCGTCGGCTATCTGGTGCTGTTCAATGGCGCGGCGGGGATCACCCCGCCCGATGCGCCCCGCAATCATCTGTTTTTCCTGTCCTCGGCGATGCTCGCCAGTCTGGGCTTTCTAAACTGCTGGTTCTTGCTGCGGGCCAAGCGCCCGCCCTCGCCGGTCAAGACCTTGTTGATCTCCAGCAATGCCCTTCTGGGCTTGGCGGCCGTGGGGCGGGCGGTGGGCAGCCTGCTCGCCGGGCCGCTGTCGCCCTTCGCCAATTCGCCGACCCATCTGGTGGTCTATGGTTTGGCCTATGCCTTCATGATCACCAACGGCTTTGGCTTTCTTCTGTTGGTCAAGGAGGATACCGACGCCGCCTTGCGACGGCTGGCCGATACGGACCAGATGACCGGTCTGGCCAACCGCCGGCACTTCCTGACGGCAAGCCAGGAGGCCTGGAAACTGGCCGGGCGGCTGGGGCGGCCGACGGCGCTGATGATGTTCGATGTCGATCATTTCAAGCAGGTCAACGATAGTCAGGGTCATGCCGCCGGCGATGCGGCGCTGGTCGATCTGGCGCGGAACGTTCGCGAGGTCCTGCGCGATATCGATATTTTCGGGCGCATGGGCGGCGAGGAATTCGCCATCACCCTGCCGGGCTGCGATCTGGTGGCGGCGGCCGTGATCGCCGAGCGCGTCCGCCGCGCCGTGGCCGAGAGCCGGGGCGAGGGGCCAGCGATCACCATCAGCCTGGGACTGACGATTCTGGTCGCCGGAGAGCCTTTTGACACGGCGCTGAAGCGCGCCGACCACGGCCTGTACCAAGCCAAGGCGGCTGGCCGCAACCGGGTATGCTGCGTTCCCGCTCCCCAGGGCTTGGCCAGCGTGGAGGCCGAAGCACCGATTTCCCTGGCGGGGTAGAGGTTGGCCATCAAAAACCCAAAAGTGTTTTTCTTGGGAGAATTGAAGCCCCCCCCGAAACCTGGGACGGAGAAGGAAAACGTAAGACCCCAAAAAATCATCCCTGTCGCCACCCAAGAGATGATCGCCCCGCTGGATCTCACCGGACGGCTGTTCACCCTGGACGCCCTGCACTGTCAAAAAACCTTCGAGATCGCACGGCAGGCGGGCAATCATCTGCTGGTCCAGGCGAAGATCAACCAATTCCCCCCTGTTTGACGCGGCCTCGGCTATTGCGGCCACTGCGCCCACCGTCGACACGACATTCTCGCGCGGAAACGGCCGATCCCGTCAGAAGGATCGCACCGTCGAGGTCTTCCCCGCCGCCGACCTTCCGGCCTCCACCTGGGCCATCGCCATCCACGAGCATTGGGGGATCGAGAACCGCAACCATTGGGTCCGCGATGTCACCTGCGGCGAGGGTGCAAGCCGCATCCGCGACGACCTGGGCATCATGGCCCGTGCCCGTAGTTTCGCCCTCAACTTCCTTCGCAAAAACGGCATTACCAACGTTGCGCAGGCCCTCTGGGCGGGGAGCCTCAACCTCGATTATATCCTGGCATATGACGCATCTGACCAACGTTGAATAGCCCTGGGTAAACCTCCTGGCTGCCATGTTAGCGCTCGTAGTTAATCCGTGATCTCCTCTTCTTTCAGATTTAGACGGAAAGTGTCGCTAGCGGTTCTTCCAACATAAGTAGTCAGCGCGTAATTAGCCGTTCCTCCAATGATAGCCCCGATTCCGAACGGAATCACTTTGGCCGCAGCTTTCTGAGTGAACGAAATGCCGATCTTCGCGAACAATTCCTTGATGATCTGAAGCGTAGGGCCCTTCAAATACTGCTGCAACATGCGCACACCGGCCTTGCTGGCGATTTTAGTGGCGCCGGCAGACCCCATCTGCTCCAGAGAGCCGTATAGCGCGATGATGTAGGACATGTGCTTGGCATCTTCGTTGGACATCTTACCGTTAATAGCTACCGCTAGGCACATGGTCATGTCGATCTGCAGCTTCATGCACACCGAGATATCCGCCAGTCCTCCACCCACAACGCTCACCACAGTGCCGATACCGGGAATTACCCCCGGAAGGGCAGTGGCTGCGCCAGACGTCGCAGCCAACTTTGAATAGCGGCTAATGACTTTATCGACGACTGCGTCCTTGATCTTTTCTTCCGTTGCGGACGGGGCGGAGTCCCGTGCCTGCCGTTCGTACTGGGCGACCAGTTCACGGGCATCTTGCGGGCTGATGGCGATGGCCTCCACCATCTTCATCAATGAAGAGCTACTTTCGTCTTTTCCTGTGGTCATGCTAGATTCCATTCAAGGGATGAATTATCCGCAGCCTGTTAGGGCCGAGCACTGATGCGAAGAGTGATATAGTTGACATCAAAATAATATTGCACCAATTGTCTTGCGTTGTGAGGTGATCTGAGGTTTTTGATTGTGTCCCGTTGCGTGGTTGCCGTTTGATCTCCGGGAAGTTTGTCCGGAGTAATCAAGCCACCGCGACGGGCGGCAGGCTTAAGAGGGGATCATCGCCCAAAGAGGCGACGGATTCCAGGGGCATGTAACGAGCGCGCTGTACCGCCCACTCGTCGTTTTGCTCCAGCAAGATCGCTCCGATCAGGCGGGTGATGGCGGCTTCGTTGGGGAAGATGCCGACGACGTCCGTGCGGCGCTTGATCTCGGCGTTGAGGCGTTCGATGGGATTGGTTCTGTGCATCTTGGTCCGATGCTCCTTGGGAAAGGCCCTGTCGCCAAGACATCAGTTCTCTGCCTCATCGAGCAAAGCGGCAAGCTTTGGGGTCTTGGGAGGCAGTTGGTCAGCGACCTGCCGCTATTGCGCCCGAGCCAAGGCCTCGTCGTTTTGGGCGAAAGCGGTCCCGATAAAGGCGGCAACGATGCGCCGACCGCTTTTCCCAGCGTGAGAGAGGGCTGTGCGCATGAAATGCACACGGCAGCGCTGCCATGTGGCGCAAAAGACCTTGGAAATGGCGGCCTTGATGCCTTCGTGGGCGTCCGAGATCACTAATTTGACGTTTTTCAGGCCTCTTCAGTTCAGTTTGCGCAGGAAATCCGTCCAAAAAAGTTCCGCTTCCGAGAGGCCGATATCCATGCCCAAGACTTCGCGCCGCCTCTCAGCGTTGACCGCGATGGCGATGGTCACGGCAACAGAGACGGTCCGATTGTCCTGACGGACCTTCACGTACGTGGCGTGGCTCCAGAGCGTGGGCCAGTCTCCCTAGATCGGGGGTCGGCCAAGGAAGGCCTTCACGCGCTCGTCGATGGCGGTGCACAGGCGGCTGATCTGGCTTTTAGCCCCCCTGCCACGTGATGAGATACGATCGTTTTTCGTCCTGGTCTGAGAGACTGGCTGCTCTTGAGACCGCCATTGAGATTGACCTCGGCTTCGTGAAGTTTCCAATCCTCGGCGAGGGGTCGTTTACGCGCCGCATCGGCGGCACGGTTGCCCGGGCACTTCGATCAACATCGACCGATCTAGTCCGACCAAAATCCGCAGCGTGCGAATGGCTCGTCCCTTCCCCAAACAGCCAGCCGAAACCGCCCGATCCCCGCGATCAACGGGGAAACGGCGGCTTTGACAGCGCGATCGGAAAGGCGGGC
The DNA here is from genome assembly GCF_000013085.1 of Rhodospirillum rubrum ATCC 11170. NCBI lineage: Bacteria > Pseudomonadati > Pseudomonadota > Alphaproteobacteria > Rhodospirillales > Rhodospirillaceae > Rhodospirillum > Rhodospirillum rubrum. The sequence goes on along the minus strand of NC_007643.1, from coordinate 2,983,956 downwards.
CGCGACAGGCCCGATGGCTTAATTGGTTCCGAAGGTCAGGAAGGTATCGACGTCAAGGACGACCAGAAGTTCGCCGTCAAGGCGGACGACGCCGCGCGAGATGGCGCGCCAGCGCGGATCAAGTGTGGTCGGATTGGCTTCGATGCGGGCGACGGGCAGGGTTTGCACATTGCCCACCGAATCGACCATCAGGCTGTAAAGCTCGTTGCCCAGTTCGACGGTGACGCACATCACCGGGCCGCCGGTCTTCTTGGCCTTGAGGCCCAGGCGCTTGCGCACCTCGATGACGGTGACGATACGGCCGCGCAGGTTGATCGCCCCGGCAACTTCCGGGGGCGCCAGCGGAATGCGGGCGATCTTCTCGGGGATCAGGATGTCCTGGACCCGTTCGACGGGAATGCCGAAAAGCTGCTTTTCGACGTAGATGGTGACGAATACCTGTTCATCCACGGTCGACAGGGCGTTGGCCCCCTTGACGGTGGTCAGGGATCGGCTATCGCCGGCCGCTGTGAGCTGATTCATGTCGGTCCCTCGACTCGGTTAACCCGCACCGTTGTCCTGCCGGAAGCCGGGCAAACCCCGCTTGTTGATTTATAGGCCTAGCCCCCCGGCGCGGCAAGTGCTGCTTGCGTGTTCGGCCTCAGGCAAAGGGCCTATGCCATAAGTCTGGTCAGGGCGATGACGTAGAGCGATAGGGCCAAGGCGCAGACCACGGTGAAGCCGCCGTTGTCGCGCGCCCCGAAAGCCGCCGCCCCCACCGGCCGGCCCGGCGCGGTGGCGACCCGCGCCGAAAGCGCCACCGCCGCGGTAAACGGCGACGAGGCGGCCATCAGCGCCCACGACCCGCTATAAGTGACGGCCATCACCGGAGCGGGCAGGCCAAGACTCTCGGGCGAGGGGATGGCGGCGGCCAGCAGCGAGATCGCCAGCACCGGGCTCATGCCGATCTGACCAAAGGCGATGGCCAGCCAGGGCACAATGGCCATCAGCGCCCAAGACGGCAGGCCGATGCCGGCCAGCAGGCCCGGCACGGCGTCGGCATGGAGCAGCCCGGTCACCACCCCGCCGATGAAGCTGGCCGAACCGACGATCGCCAGTTCGCCGTTATAGGCGGGCAGGGTGTCGCGCACGTAATGACCCAGGCGGGTGGCCGTATCGCTCAGCGCCAGACCGAAGCCAAGAACGGCGCTGTCTTGCAGAACGATCCAGGCGGCGGCGAGCAGCGGCACGAACAGCATGACGCCGATGACCAGCCGGATACCAAAAACTTCCTCCATCAGCCAGCCCACCCCCAGAATGGCGCCGACCAGGGCGAGCACCGGCAGCACCAGCGCCCAGGATCCCTGTTCCTCTTCCGGGCTGGCCGGCGGCGGGGCGACGCGCAGGCGGGCGCGCGAGAAGCGGTCCATCACCCAACCGATGGCGACGAAGCCAGCGGCGGCGGCGAGCATGGCCGGCGCCGCCGCGCTCCACGATAGCGAGGGTAGCGCGGTCAGGATCACCGCCAGACTGACGGTCAGCGGCGACCAGGTCAGGGTCGCGGCGAAGCCCCGGTGGATGGCCTGGGTCATGCGCAACCGCCTGACCGTGGCGCGCCGCGCCTGATCGGCATCCTCTTCGGGATGGTCGGCCGCCCGCGTGCCCTCGGTCACCATGGTGCCGAGCAGCGGGATCACCCCGAAGTTCAAGATCATGCCGAACAGATGGCCGCCCAGGGTCAGCGCCAGATAGCGCCAGCCCGGCGGCCGGTGGGCCAGAAAACGTCCGCAGCGTCGCACCAGCGGCGAGGTCAAGGCCGCCTCGCGCAGCACGCCAAAGGACACGAACAGCGTGGCGACGAAGCCCATCGCCGCGATGGCCCGGCGCAACGCCTCGGGGTCAAGCTTGCCGACGGCGGCGGCCAGGGCGGAGGCGGCGATGGCGGCCAGGATGTAGAAGCGGGCCGCCCTGCGCATGCGGCCCCAGACGCTCAGGATATAAAGGGCGAGGGCGAGGCCCGTCCCCCAGGTCAGGGACGCGGGCGCCCCCAGGGAAACCGCCAGGGTAAGAACCGTGGCGGTCAAAAGGCTTACGCCGGCGACGGGGATCACGCCGGGCTTTCCGTCCGCGCCCGCGGGCCGTTGGTCCTGGGGCGCAGCGTCACCGCCACGCTGACGGTCTGGGCGCCACCGCCGAGCATCACGCCCTTGATCGGACTGACATCCTCGAAGTCGCGGCCCCAGGCGACGGTGACATGCTCGCGGGTGATCAACTTATCGTTGGTCGGATCAAGATCGATCCAGCCGCCGTTGGGCGCGGCGGCGCAGGGCACATACAACGAGACCCAGGCATGGCTGGCGTCGCCGCCTTCCAGGCGCTCGCCGCTTTCGGTCGAGCAGGTCAGCACATAGCCGCTGACATAGCGCGCCGCCAGCCCCATCGAGCGCAGGCAGGCGATCTGGAGATGGGCGAAGTCCTGGCAGACGCCCCGGCGCTTGGCCAGCACCTCGGCCAAAGGCGTCGCCACCGTCGTCGCCGTCGGGTCATAGGTAAAATCGGCGTGGATGCGGCCGGTCAGGTCGATGGCGGCTTCCAGGATCGGCCGGTCGGGCGGAAAGGAGGGCAGGGCATAGGCCCGCACCTCGGGCAGGGTTTTCACATGGCCGCTGGGGTAGAGCATCTGGCAGGCGTCAAGGGTATCGGCGCCAAAGCCCAGGCGCAGGCGCTCGGCCACCTCTTCCCAGCGCGGGGTGTCCGCCGCCGCCGGCAGGGTTGGCGGCAGGATGCGCACCTGACTTTGGGCGACCACCGTCAGGCTCTCGTGGGGTTCGGACAACGAGAAGCTGGTCACCGTATTGCCGAAATAATCGATCCGCTCCGAGCGGATCTCGGGCAGCGGGGTGGCTCCCAACTGGGTCGAAAGCACCTGCTGGGTGGCGAAGGAGCGGGGCTTGAGGTGGGCGCATTGGTGGGAGACGGTGACCGGCAGGGCGTAGCGATAGGAGGTCACATGCTCCACGTCGTAAAGAACCGGCGGACCCGGATCGACGATCGGCAAGGGAGTCACGCCTTGGCCTCCGGCTGTGGGCCGGGAACGGCGAGGGAAGGGGCTGGCGGCGAGGGGGGGGCGGCGCGCTGGGGGGACACGGGCGCGGACTCCGGTTTGGGGGGGATGGGGTGGATCGGCGGGCGCAAGGTGGCGGCATGGTCCGCCTGGGCCGATTCGAGGTCCGGGTGGCCGGCGATATCGGCGCGGGTTTCCACGGCATGGGCGAAGTAATGCAAGGTCAGGGCGTGCCCCAGGCCCGACAAGCCGTCGCGCAGGTCGCTCAGCAGGGACGACAGCGCGATCTGTCCGGCCTCGGGCTTGGGATCAAGGGTGATGGCGCGCGGATCGGTCGCCCGCACGCTGGCCAGCAGGCGGATCATCAGCCTTTGTTCCTCGGTGCGCAGACCGAAGGCCTGATCGGGGGCCAGAACCTCCATATGCTCGGCCAGCAAGGCGACCTGATAGCCAAGCGAGCGCGGGTTGCTTTCATCGCTGAGCAAAATGTCGAGAACGGGGGCCGGCGAGGGCAGGGACAGGTAACGCGAGCGATAGGTCATCGCCGAATCATTGATATCGAGGATGACGTCGAGCGCCGGGCCGATGTCGGCGGTATCGGCGATCAACGGCGCGCTCAACAGGTCAAGAACATGATGGGCCCGCTCCAGCCGCCGGCCGATATCGAGGAAGCGCCAGCCCAGGCCGCGCGTCATGTTTTCCAAGGCCAGCCCGTCGAGGGCGAGCAGGGTCATGATCAGCCCGTCAAGCTGGCTTTGTGGGGTTTCCAGATCAAGCGGTCCGCGCGTTCCCGGGGCGTCGAAGGGCGCTTCGCACAGCCGGGTGACCACCCGCCAGGTGTCGACCGACAGGCGATCGCGCACGGCATTGGCGGCGCGGCGCAGATTGGCGAGATTGGCCACCAGACCCAGCGGTTCCTCGGGGTCGGCGTTGATCGACAGCAAGATGCGCAGGGCGGCCTCCTGCACGGTCGGCTCGCTGTAATCCTCTTCGACCGGCAGATGGCCAAGCCCGGCCATCACCGAGAGAACCACCGCCAATTCGGGTTCTCCAAAGCCGTTTTCGGCCGCCAGCATGCAGGCCTTGCGCAACAGCCGGGCGGTATCCTCGCAGCGCTCGGCATAGCGGCCCAGCCAGAAAGTGTTGTCGGTCACCCGCGAGGGCAGGTCGCGCGAGCCCCGGCGCGGCGGCTCGGCGTTGTCGCGCAACAAGGTGATCGGCGCCACCGGCTCGTCGGACAGCACCCAGGTATCCTTGGCGCCGCCGTCGCGATCGGCGTTGATCCGCCAGGGCTGGTCATCGACCCCGGGCGGGGCGACGCGGGTCAGGCCGCCCGGCATCACCACATAGCTGTCGCCATAGGCGGCGAGGTGAACGCGCATGATCATCGGCCGCGGGGTGAGCCGCCCGCCTTCCCAGACCGGGGTGGTCGACACCATCGCCGCCTCCTGTCCGACATAGGCCCAGGGACGGGCGGCGAGATCGGCCAGCAAGGTGGCGCGGGCCTTGGCGTCCAGGCGGTTGACGGCGATCGGCGGGGCGTGGACGTTGAAGGCCGGGCGCACCACCAGATCATCAAGATGGTCGCGCACATAGCGCGATTCCCGCTCCTGGCCGCACCACCAAGTCGCCAGCGATGGCATCACCAGTTCCTGGCCGAGCAGCCGCCGGCACAAGGCCGGCAGGAAGGGCATGAAGGCCGGGGCCTCGACCAGCCGCGAGCCGATGGCATTGGCCACCGTCACCGTGCCGGCATGGACGGCTTCCACCAGTCCCGGCACCCCGAGGGTGCTTTCGCCACGCAATTCCAGCGGATCGCAAAATCCCCCGCCGTTATGGCGGATGATGACATCGACCTGCTTCAACCCCTCCAGGGTTTTCAGATAAACCCGGCGGTCGCGGGTGGTCATGTCCTCGCCCTCGACCAGGGTCAGCCCCAGATAGCGGGCGAGATAGGCGTGTTCGGGGTGGGTGGCGTTATAGGGACCCGGCGTCCAGACAACGATGCGCGGATTGTCGATCGGTCGCGGCGCCAGCCGGGTCAGGTTCTCGCGCAGCTTCATGAAATAGGGGGCGAGGCGCTGAACCTCGGTCGCCCGATAGAAATCGGGCAGGATGCGGCTGATGATCAGGCGGTTTTCCAGGGCGTAGCCGGCCCCCGAGGGGGTCTCGGTGCGATCATTGACCACCCACCAGCGGCCATCGGGGGCCCGGGCCAGATCGGCGGCGTAGAAGTGCAAGAAGGTGCCGTCCTTGGGCTTGACCCCGTGGAGCGGACGCAGGAACCCGGGATTGGCATGGACCAGGGCGGGGGGCACCTGGGCCTCGTTGAGCAGGGCGCGGTTGCCGTAAAGATCGGCGAGAACGGCGTTGAACAAGGTGGCGCGCTGGGTCAGGGCGTATTCGATATAGCCCCATTCCCGGGCATCGAGCAGCAGCGGCACCGGATCGAGCGTCCACGGCCGGGCCGGCGTGCCGTCGGTTGGGCCGCCGGGCGCCGTGTGGGTCATCCCGGCGTCGCGGATCAGCCGCAGGCCGCGATCCCAGCGCCGGGCCATTTCCCCGGGCGGTTGGGCGGCCAGCAATTCCATGAACGGGCGCCAGCGCGGTCGCAAGGATCCATCGGCTTCGACCATCTCGTCGAAGCCCGAAGGGGCCTGATAGGCGGGCAGGTCCATTCCGGGAAGAAAGGCCTGCAGCGCGGCCGTCTGATTGGCGGTCATGGGAGTCTCCGTCGGATACCTCCTTATGGGCCGGGACGGCGGCGCAGGTCCAGCGTCATCGGGAAGTCGTCATTGCGCTCGTCCTCGGGCACCGCCATCGGTCCGGGGGTATGGCCAAAGGGAAAGAAGCGGGCGAGGCGCCGGCTTTCCGCCTCATTGGCGTTGACCGGGAAGGTTTCATAGTTGCGCCCCCCCGGATGGGCAACGTGATAGGTACAGCCGCCGAGCGAGCGTTCGTTCCACAGATCGACCAGATCGAACACCAGCGGCGCTTGCGACGGGATGGTCGGATGCAGGCAACTCGCCGGCATCCACGCCCGGTAGCGCACCCCGGCCACCGCCTCGCCCGGGGTTTGCGTCGGGGTCAGCGGCAGGCGCCGTCCATTGCATGTAACCACATGGCGCCCGGGTACAAGGCCACGGACCTTGATCTGCAGGCGTTCGACCGAACTGTCGACGAAGCGCACCGTGCCGCCGGCGCTGGGCTCCTCGCCCATCACATGCCAGGGCTCCAGGGCATGGCGGATTTCGATCTCGACTCCGGCCGGGCGCACGGCGCCATAGCGCGGGAAGCGAAACTCCAGATGGGGGGCGAACCAGGAGGTTTCGAAGGCATAGCCGGCCCGGGTCATGTCGTCGATCATGTCGCGCAGATCGGCCTCGATGAAATGGGGCAGCATGAAGCGGTCGCGCAGCGCATGGCCCCAGCGCACCAGCGGCGCCTGATAGGGGGTTTCCCAGAAGCGGGCGATCAGGGCGCGCAACAGCAGCTGTTGGGCAAGGCTCATCCGCGCGTGCGGCGGCATCTCGAAGGCGCGGAACTCCACCAGACCCAGGCGGCCGGTGGCGCTATCGGGCGAGTACAGCTTGTCGATGCAGATTTCCGTGCGGTGGGTATTGCCCGTCAGATCGGTCAAAAGATTGCGCAGCACCCGGTCGACCAGCCAGGGTGGCGCCTCGCCGGCCGCGGAGTCGGCCTTGTCGGGCAATTGGTCAAGCGCGATCGCCAATTCATACAGCGCGTCGTCGCGGCCCTCGTCGACGCGCGGCGCCTGACTGGTCGGGCCGATGAACAGGCCGCTGAACAGATAGCTCAGCGCCGGATGGTTCTGCCAATAGCGGATCAGGCTGCCCAGCAGATCGGGACGGCGCAGAAAGGGGCTGTCGGCCGGGGTGGCGCCGCCGACCACCAGATGGTTGCCGCCGCCCGTTCCGACATGGCGGCCATCGATCATGAACTTCTCGGTGCCCAGGCGCTCGGCCCGCGCCCCGGCATAGAGGGTCTCGGTGGTATGGACCAGGGCCTCCCACGTGGTGCTGGGGTGGACATTGACCTCGATCACCCCGGGGTCGGGGGTGATCTTGATCATGCGCAGCCGCTCGTCCTGGGGCGGAGAATAGCCTTCCAGGGTGATCGGCAGGTCCAGATCGCTGGCCGTTCCCTCGACCTCATGGAGCAGGGCCAGATAATTCTCCAAGGTCTCGGCCGGTGGCATGAAAACATGAAGGCGTCCGCCCCGGGCCTCGACGCACAACGCCGTGCGCACCACGGCGTCCGAGCGCGAGTCCTTGGGGGGGGCGGCGGCCAGGGGCGGCGGATCGGCCAAAGGTGGGCGCGGGGCGAAGGGGTCTTCCTCGACCAGGAAGGGGTATTCTTCGGGGGCGAGCCAGGGCAGGCTGGCCAGCGGCAGGCGCAGCCCCAGGGCCGAATCCCCGGGGATCAGGTAACAGTGCTCCTGGCGGAATCTCCAGACCTCGGACTTCCAGGCCGCCGCGCCCTTGGGCGGGGTCTGGCGCTGCACGGGCAGCACATAGCCCACCAGTTTGTCGAGCCCGCGCTCGAACACCCGGGCCAGCCGGTCGCGGCTTTGCCGGTCTTCAAGGTGGTTGTCCAAGGCGTCGACATTGGCGGGCAACTGGCGTTCCTGGGCCAGGAAATGCCAGGGATCCTCATAGGCTTCGAGGATGACCTTGTTATCGAGCCCCAGGCGGGTGGTCAGCCGCTCGACGAAGGCGCGGGCGGACCGGGTATCGTGGCCGTGATCGCTGAGGCCGTCGCTGAGCAGCCGGGGGGTGCGCCACAGCGCCTTGCCATCGGTGCGCCAGAAAAGATGATGGGCCCAGCGCGGCAGTTGCTCGCCCGGATACCATTTGCCCTGACCAAACAGCAAAAGCCCGGCGGGCGCGTAGCTTTGGCGCAGGCGGTGAAGAAGATTGGTGGCGAGGCGTTCCTTGTCGGGGCCGACGGCGGTGGTGTTCCATTCCGGCCCGTCCATGTCGTCGATCGACACGAAGGTCGGCTCGCCGCCCATGGTCAAGCGCACATCGGCCTTGCCAAGAACCGTGTCGATGCGCCGGCCGAGGGCGTCGATCGCCCGCCATTGCTCGTCGCTATAGGGCTTGGTCACCCGGGGCGTTTCATGGACGCGGGTGATCGACATGGCGAAATCGAAGGCGGTTTCGCACGGTTCGACCAGACCGGACACCGGGGCGGCCGACGGCGTGTCGGGGGTGGCGGCCAGCGGGATGTGGCCTTCCCCGGCGAACAGGCCGCTGGTCGGATCAAGCCCGACCCAGCCGGCGCCGGGCAGATAAACCTCGGCCCAGGCGTGCAGATCGGTGAAATCGTGCTCGGGGCCGCTCGGGCCATCAAGCGACTTCTGATCGGCGGTCAACTGAAGCAGATAACCCGAGACGAAGCGCGCGGCCAGACCCAGGTGGCGCAGAAGCTGGACGAGCAGCCAAGCGGTGTCGCGGCACGATCCCTTGGCCAGACCCAGGGTTTCCTCGGGCGTCTGCACCCCGGGTTCCAGGCGCACCACATAGCCGATCCGCTGCTGCAAACGGCTGTTGAGGGCGACCAGGAAATCGACGGTCGGCGTCGGCGTCAGGTCAACCGAGTCGATAAGGGCGCTGAGCAACGGGCCGGCGTCGGCCTTGCGGCGAAAGGGGGCGAGTTCCTCGGCCAGATCCTCGGGATAAGCGAAGGGAAAGCGCTCGGCCTCGGGTTCCAGGAAAAAATCGAAGGGATTGAATACCGCCATATCGGCGATGAGATCGACCTCGACCGAGAAATGGTCGACCGGTTCGGGGAAGACGACGCGGGCCAGCCAGTTGGAATGGGGATCTTGCTGCCAGTTGAGGAAATGGGGCTGGGGCTCGATCTTGAGGCTGTAGGACAGCACCGGAGTTCGGCTGTGGGGCGCTGGGCGCAGGCGGATCACCTGGGGCGAGAGCGTCACCCGCCGGTCATAGCGATAGACCGTGCGGTGGTTCAAGGCGACATGAATGCTCATCAGAACTCCCCAGTGGGCGGGCGGACGGGTTTCCTACTTATCGGGCCCGGGGGGCGTTTGTGCAAGCAGGGTGCAATGGTGAAAGTTTGCCTAGAATTTCGCCATACCCTCCGCACCCCCCGGGCCCCCTTGATGAATTCTCCCTGCGGAAACCCTTTGCGATCGCCGAATGCGGAGGCTACCGTCCCTGTGAAACCGTCCGATCGGCCTTCGCCGACGGGCATTCTCTCCTGTCGTTCTCCCTTGAAGAGGTCTCCGATGGCCCTGCGCACCCCCTACTTGCTGTTTCTCGGCGATGCCGCCGATCAACTGGCGGCCAAGACCGCCAACGGCATTCGCCAATGGCGGCCTGACTGGTGCCTCGGCCAGCTCCGCCTGGAGGGCTGCAAGGCCGATCTCGGCCTGCCCGACCTGACCTTGGAAGAGGCCAAGGCCGTGGGCGTTCAGACCTTGGTTCTGGGCGTCGCCAACCGGGGTGGCGTGATCGGCGAAAGCTGGCAGGCCGTTTTGTTCCGCGCCATCGACTTGGGCATGGACATCGCCGCCGGCCTGCATCAGCGCCTGACCGAGGTGCCGGGGCTGGCCGAAGCCGCCGCCAAGGCCGGAGTCGCCCTCCATGACGTGCGCCACCCGACCGGGACGCTCAAGGTCGCCTCGGGCCTGCGGCGTCCGGGCAAGCGGGTGCTGGCCGTCGGCACCGATTGCTCGGTCGGCAAGATGTACACCATGCTGGCGATGGAGCGCGAGATGAAGGCCCGGGGCTGGGCCGCCGATTTCCGCGCCACCGGCCAGACCGGCATCCTGATCGCCGGCGGCGGCATCTCGGTCGACGCCGTGGTCGCCGATTTCATCAGCGGCGCGGCCGAAGCCCTGGCACCGGCCGCCGAGGCCGATCATTGGGATCTGGTCGAAGGCCAAGGCTCGCTGTTCCATGCCTCCTATGCCGGCGTCAGCCTGGGCCTGCTCCATGGCGCCCAGCCCGATTGGCTGGTGATCTGCCACGAGCCCGACCGCCCGCATATGCGTGGCCTGCCCGGCAAGGCGCTGCCCGATCTGGAAAGCTGCATGGCGCTCAATCTCGAATGCGCCAAGCTGACCAACCCCGGCGTTCAGGTTCTGGGCTTCGCCTTCAACACCTCGGCGCTCGATGACGCCGCCGCCAAGGCCTTGCTGGCCGAGACTTCGGCGCGCTTCGCTCTGCCCTGCGTCGATCCGGTGCGCGGGGGTGTCGCCGCCCTGGTCGATCGTCTGGCCGAGAAGGGCTGATCCCATGACAAAGCCCCGGCTGATCATCCGCGACGAGGTTTGGCCCATCGCCGGCTCCTTCGTGATTTCCCGCGGTGCCAAGACCGCCGCCCATGTGGTTCTCGCCGAGATCCACGAGACCCAGGCGGACGGACGGACGCTGATCGGCCGGGGCGAATGCGTGCCCTATGCCCGCTATGACGAAACAGTCGAGGGAGTGAAGGCCGATCTGGCCGCCATGACCGAAGCCGTGGCCGAGGGGCTGACTCCGACCGGCCTGCTGTCGGCGATGGCCGCCGGGGCGGCGCGCAATGCCCTTGATTGCGCCCTGCTCGATCTGGCGGCCAAGCGCAGCGGCCGGCCGGTCTGGTCCACCCTGGGGCTGGCCGAGCCCCAGCCGATGGTGACGGCCGAGACCATCAGCATCGGCACTCCGGCCGAGATGGAGGCCAAGGCGAAGACCCTGGCCGATCGCCCCTTGCTCAAGATCAAGGTCGGCGCCGATGATCCGCTGGGGCGGGTCGCCGCCGTGCGGCGCGGCGCGCCGGACTCGCGGCTGATCGTCGATGCCAACGAGGCTTGGACTCCGCGCGATCTGACCGATCTGTTGACGGCGATGGCCGGGCTCAAGGTCGATCTGATCGAACAGCCGCTGCCCGCCGGGGCCGATGACGCCCTGGCCGATATTCTGAGCCCGGTTCCGCTTTGCGCCGACGAGTCGGCCCATGTCGCCGGCGATGTGCCGCGCTTGGCCCGGCTTTACAGCCATATCAACATCAAGCTCGATAAGACCGGCGGGCTGACCGGGGCCATCGAACTGGCCGATCGCGCCGAGACCGCCGGCCTGGGCCTGATGGTCGGCTGCATGCTGGCCACCTCGCTGGCGATGGCGCCCGCCCTGTTGCTGGGCGGCCGCGCCGCCTTTGTCGATCTGGATGGCCCGGTGCTGCTGGCCCGCGACCGCGAGCCGGGGCTGCGCTTCACCGCCGGCGTCATCCATCCCCCTGGCAGCGAGCTCTGGGGATAGGGACGGTCCTCCCCCGGGGGGGAAGGGGGACTTCGTGGAGGATTTATTTTACTTCCTATAAACTACCCCCTATCCTTCCAAAAAATGGTTCTTTAGGGAGGGCCGACTGGCATCAGCCAATGATCGAGGGGATGAAGGCGATCCGCGCTGCGCTGGCGCGGATCACAAACGGACTGACGCCAGACTTGATAAGCGATCTTATCTTGCCGATATCCCATTCGCCTTTGGTTCGGCGGAGACGCGCTCTTCTGATCATTTCGCGGGTGCGGTGGGTGGCGATGGTTTTCGCTTTTCTCACGCCCCTGTGGATCGTCGTCGATCTGATGATCCTGCCCTGGCCGCTTTCGGGGGTGCTGACCGGCCTCCGGCTGACGGCGACGGCGGCCTTCGCCGGTCTGGCCTGCGGCTTTCGCAATACCGAACGGGTGGCGACGGCGCTGGTCGCCCTGGCTTTGCTGCTGAGCATCCCCTGTCTGTTCTTTGCCATCAGCGTGCCCAGTCTGTCGGGAATCGCCCTGGAGCCGACCCAACAGGTGTTGGCTTCGGGCTATGCCTTCCTGCCCTATGTGATGGTCGCCGGCCTCGCCGTCTTTCCAATCACCGCCGTTGAGGGAGTTCTGCTGGCCTTCCCGCTGATCGCCTCGCAGATGACCGTCGCCTTGCTCGGGTTTCCCCTCGAGCCCTTCAGCTATTACCTGGGCGCCTTGTGGCTGCTGACCCTTTTGGCGGTGGTGGCGACCCTGGCGGGGATGAGCCAACTGCATTTCATGACCCAATTGGTCAATCAGGCCTCCCATGACGGCCTGACGAAAAGCTATACCCGCCGGGTTGGCGAGGAATTGCTTGATGTGCAGTTCAACGCCGCCCTGCGCGCCGGACTGACCCTGTCGATCGCCTTTTGCGACCTTGATCACTTCAAATCGGTCAACGACCGCTTCGGCCATGAGGAAGGCGACCGCGCCCTGAAACGCGCCGCCGAGGCTTTCCGCAGCGTGCTGCGGCGGGGCGATATCATCGTGCGCTGGGGGGGCGAGGAATTCATCATCCTGATGCCCAATACCAGCGCCGAAGGGGCCCTGCAGGCCATGCTGCGGCTGCGCGAGGTCGGCTTGGGGCTGCTGCCCGACGGCACGGTTCAGACCGCCAGCGTCGGCGTCGCCGAACTGACCGCCGATCATAGCCGCAACTGGTCCGATCTGGTGGAAACCGCCGATAAGCGCATGTACAAGGCCAAGAAAACCGGCCGCGACCGGGTGGTGACCATGGGGGGGGATATCGTCGTCGCCCGCTTCCCGCGCGAAGCCAACGCCGCCTGAGGCGATGGGGCCTTTCCTCCAGGAATAATATATCTGTAGGGTTGTATACTTTTTTGATGGCTTTGCTAGGATGTCTTCATCCTTGGAGGGCAACAATGAAGATATCCACCCGCATCGCTTTGATTGGCGGTGTCGCGATCAGCGGGCTGATCCTGGTCAGCGTTCTTTCATGGTTGGGAGCCAACCACCTCGAGCGGCTTGACGCGACGAAAAGCTTGGCGTTGGAGCAAGAACGGCTGACCCGGGTGATTCGCTATGACTTCCTCAATTCCCGTCGTCACGAGAAGGATTTCCAGATTCGTCGCGACGAAGCTTTCGCCCGGGCCCTGATCGACGAGACCGCGCCCAAGGTGCGCGAGGGGTTGGCCCGCCTGCGCGGCCTGTCGGAAGAGCCCGACATCGGTCGGATCGAAGGCGGTTATCAGCGCTATGTCGAGCAGTTCTCCGCGGTGGTCTCCCTTTACCGCAAGCTCGGTCTGGACGAGACGGCGGGGCTGCAAGGTGCCCTGCGCCAGGCTGTTCATCGCATCGAGGAGAAGATCGGACAAGCCGATGATCCGCGCCTGATGGTTTCGATGCTCAGTCTGCGCCGCCATGAAAAGGACTACCTGCTGCGTCTCGACCCGGCCTATGGCGCCAAGTTCACCAAGGAAGCGGACAATTTCCTTAGCCTTCTCGAGGGCGCTCCGCTCAATTCGGCCGATAAGGCGGAATTCACCCAGCGTCTTGCCGATTATCGCCAGAGCTTCCTGAGCTATGTCACCACCCGTCAAGAGCTGACGGCCGCGGTGAAGACCCTGAGCGAGGTTTTCGCCGAGGTCGAACCGATCATCGAGGCGGTCACCGTCAAGACGCAGGCGGTTTTCGCCGAGGCGGCGCAAGAGGCGACCCGGCAGGGGGAGCGTACGCATACGATGATGCTGGCGGCCCTGATCGCCATCGGTCTGGCGATGATCGGGCTGATCGCGGCGATCTCGCGCTCGATCACCCGGCCGATCACGGCGATGACCGGGGCGATGGGCGATCTGGCCAAGGGGAACCTGGACGTCGCCGTGCCGGCGCTCGAGCGCCGCGACGAGATCGGCGCCATGGCCAAGGCCGTCGAGGTCTTCAAGCGCAATTCCCAGGAACGCCAGCGCCTGGAAGAGCGCGAAAAGGCCGATGCCGCCCGCGCCGAAGCCCGCCAGCGCAAGATCGCCGACTCGACCCGGCGCTTCGACGCGACGATCCTGACCATGATCGCCAAGATCAAGGCGGCGGTCGAACAGTTGCATAGCGCCTCGAACGCGCTGTCGGCCAATGCCGAGGAGACCGGGCGCCAGAGCGGCGCCGTGGCCATCGCCACCGCCAACGCGACGGCCAATGTCGAGACCGTGGCCTCGGCGGGCGCCGAACTGGCCGCCTCGATCGATGAAATATCCTCGCAGGTCCAGCAAACGGCGGCGATTACCCGGGCCGCCACCGACGAGATGGCCGAGGCGACCCACAAGATCGGCGGTCTGAGCGAGGCGGCGCAGAAGATCGGCGACGTGGTCGGCGTCATCAATGCCCTGGCCTCGCAGACCAATATGCTGGCCTTGAACGCCACCATTGAAAGCGCCCGGGCCGGTGAGGCCGGGAAAGGCTTCGCCGTCGTCGCCAATGAGGTCAAGGTCCTGGCCGGGCAGACGGCGCGGGCGACCCGGGATATCGCCTCCCATATCGCCGCCGTTCAGGGGGAGGCCGGCGCGGCGGTGAGTTCGATCGCCTTGATCTCGGGGACGATGACCCGCATCAACGAGTTCACCGCAGCGATCGCCGGCGCCGTCGAGGAGCAAGGGGCGGCGACCGCCGAAATCGCCCGCAATGTCGATCAGGCCTCGCAGGGCACCCGCGAGGTGGCGATCAATGTGGCCGGAGTCGCCGAGGCGGCCTCGGAAACCGGCCGCATGGCCCAGGGGGTGTTCCAGTCGGCCGACGACCTGCAAAGTGAAAGCGCCACCCTTGAGCGCGAGGTCGAGCGGTTCCTCAAGGAAGTGCGCGAGGCGTGAGAAGGGGCGTCAGGGGCGGGTGAACAGCGCCGCGCGCATCGGCTGGTCAAAGACGCGGCCGCCCGTGCCGTCCTCGACGCCCAGGCGCTCGAAGGACAAGCGCAGCGCCGGTTCCACGGCGGCGAAGGCCTGATCGCGGTCTGAATGGATGGCGGTGAAGCGCAGGCGGATCTCGTCGAACGAGGCGCGGCGGATCCGTGTGCGATAGGCGAAGCTCCGCAGCCGGCGCAGGCCAAGATCCTCGGCCCCGTCAAGGCAGGCCTGGGCCTGGGCGCGGACCTGGGTTTCATCGTCGAGCGGGCGGAGCATCTCGAAGTTGGGGCCTTCGGCGATCGGTTCGGCGACATAGATCAGGCCGCCTGGACGGATGACCCGGGCGGCTTCCCCCAGGGCCCGGGCCATCAGCGGCTGGGGAATGTGGTGGAGGCTGTTGAAGAAGATCACGCCGTCGACGCTGGCTTCGGCCAAGGGCATCGCCTGGGCGCCGGCCTTGACATAGGCCACGCCCGCGACCGTCGGCGCCGCCAGGGCCAGGGCCAACTGGCGGTCGGCGACATCAAACCCAAGCACCGAGCGCGCCCCCTTGGCGGCCAGCACCCGGGCCAGGGCGCCATCGCCGCAACCGACATCGACCAGCGCCCGCCCCGCCGGGGGCAGGGCTTCCAGAAGCACCTCGGTATTGCCGCGCGGTTTCGTCATCCGATGAGCTGCGGGCGTTCGGGCCGGTACTGCACCTTGTTGGCGCGCTCGAAGGCGGCGACGAATTCGGCGCAATGCTTGCGGCGTTCGATGGTGGCGTCGATCTGGTCAAGGGGGATCGGCGAGGCCACGGGCCCGGCCTCTTCGCCGGCGCCGGCCGGACGGGCGCGTTCCATCAATTCCTTCAGCGTGATCGCCTCGACCAGATCGGCCAGGAAATTGATGAAGGCGCTAAGACGGATCTTGCGATCGGTTTGGTGAAAGGCCGAGACGGAAAAGGAACCGGTGCGCCCGCCCCGGCGTTCGAGCACCGCCGCCCGCAGATGGGTGGGAAAGGGCGAGAAGACGACGGCGGTCTGGCTTTCGTGGCGGACAACGATATCTTCGGCCTTGCCCAGCAAATTCCAGGTGGCGGTCTTGATCAGATCATTGGTCAGATCCTGGCCCTTGGCCACCTCTTCGATCATGTCGATGGCTTCCGAACCGCGGGTGACAAAGGCGGCCCGGCCGTCGGCATGAATGGAAACCCAGGATTCCGGGTGATGGCGCCGCTCGAAATCGCTTTGCTTGCGCGCCCACAGATCGGCCCAGTCGATCGGCACGGATCGCTGGAAAACCTGGGAATCGCGCAGGAAGTGATCGATCACCAGGGCGCTGAGGCGCAGCGTCGCGGCGATGGTTTGACCGCGCACGACCACTTGGCTTTTGCGGTGCGAAGCGGCCAACTCCAGGACAACCCGATTGGAGCGGATCGTGAAAGAGGTGTCCTGATCGGGAAGCTCCGGCTCATCGTCGAAGGTGTGAACCGAGGTTTTTTCCCGGAAGAGGGTGATTGGCCCTATGGATGCCATCGATGCTCTTGCTATCGTTGCGGATTGGGCGCGGCGGCGGTGCCGGGCGCGGGATGGCCTTAATAATCCAGATATTTGGAGCGATTGTCTACCGTGAGACCTCGCCGAAATACGCTATGTCATGTCGCTGAAGAAACGGATCGGGCTTTCCCGCCTGCCGGACGGGCGGGCGAGGGCTGCGCCGTCGTCGTACTCGGCGCGCGGGTGCTTGGTGACGGACGCCCGTCCCCGGCGCTGGAACGGCGGGTTCTTCATGGGGTGGCCCTGGCGCGCCGCCATCCCGCCGCCCGTTTGTTGCTCAGCGGCGGCGCCACCGGCGGCCCCTTGGACGAGGCCTGGGTGATGGCGACCCTGGCTTTGGGCGCGGGCATCGCCGCCGAGCGCCTGATCCTGGAGGACCGGGCGCTTGATACCCTGGGCAACGCCCGCCATAGCCTGCCGCTGCTGCGCGCCGCCAGAATCGGCCGGGTGCTGCTGGTGACCGATCCCAGCCATATGCCCCGGGCGTTGTTGAGCTTTCGCGCCGTGGCGGGCGATCATCTGCGGTTGCGCGCCGCGCCCACCCCGTGCCCGGCCGGCGGCTGGCGGAACCGGCGGGCGATTTTCGGCGTCTTGCGCGAAATGGCGGCCCTGGGACTTGTCCTGCCGCGCCTGCTGATCGCCCGCCGCCGCGCCGCTTCGCCCCTTGACTTGCCACCGGATGCCCCGTCATGACCGTTTCCCCTCCGCCGCCGCCCGCCGCCCCGGTCCGGCCGCTTGCCGGTTTGCGCGTGCTTGACGCCGCCACCTTCATCGCCGCCCCCTTCGCCGCCGGCTTGCTTGGCGAATTCGGCGCCGAGGTCATCAAGATCGAACACCCCGCGGGCGGCGATCCCTTTCGCCGCTTCGGCACGATGACCGAGCGCGGCGACAGCCTGGCTTGGCTGTCGGAGGGGCGCAACAAGGCCTCTCTCACCTTGGATCTGCGCAAGCCGCAAGGTGCCGAGGTGTTCCGCAAGCTGGTCGCCGGCGCCGATGTGCTGTGCGAGAACTTTCGCCCGGGAACGCTGGAGAAATGGGGGCTGGGCTGGGAGGTTTTATCGGCGATCAACCCCGGCTTGGTGATGCTGCGGGTGTCGGGCTATGGCCAGGACGGCCCCTATCGCGACTATCCGGGGTTCGCCCGCATCGCCCACGCCTTCGGCGGGCTGACCCATCTGGCGGGCCTGCCCGGCGGGCCGCCGGTGACGCCGGGATCAACCTCGCTGGGCGACTATATGAGCGGCCTGTTTGGCGCCTTTGGCGTGTTGAGCGCCCTGCGTCACCGCGACGCGACCGGGCGCGGCCAGCAGGTCGATATCGCGCTGTATGAAAGCGTGTTCCGCGTGCTTGATGAACTGGCCCCGGCCTATGCCTATACGGGCGCGGTGCGCGGACCCGAGGGGGCGGGAACGCTCAACGCCTGCCCGCACGGCCATTTCCCCTGCGCCAGCGGCGGCTGGGTGGCCATCGCCTGCACCAATGACAAGATGTTCGAGCGGCTGGCCCGGGTGATGGGGCGCCCGGCCCTGGCCTCGCCCGAGGTCTGGGGGACGACGGCCCGACGGCTGGCCGAGCGGGCCGCCGTCGATGCCCTGGTGAGCGCCTGGACGGGGGCTTTGGCGCGGACCGAGGTTCTGGCGTTGTGCCATGCCGGCGAGGTGCCCTGCGGCCCGATCAACGCCATCGACGATATCTTCGCCGATCCCCATTTCCAGGCGCGCCAGACGATGGTCACGCTGATCGAGGCGCAGCTTGGCGCCATCGTCGTTCCCAATGTTCTGCCCAAGCTTTCCGAAACCCCCGGCCGCATCGACCACCTGGGGCCGCGCCTGGGCGCCGATAGCGGGCGGATTCTGGGTGAGCTGGGGCTGAGCGAGGCCGAAATCGCCGATCTGCGCGCCCAAGGGGTGGTGTGAGGGGGGGAAGGCCGGCGTCAGGCCACCATGTCGTTGAGCAGGCGGCAAACCCCATCGGGATCGGCGACGCGGAAGAAGGCGTGGCTGGTTCTGCCCCGGCCGTCCTCGTCGGCGCCGGCGACCAGAACGCCGATGCCATCGATCTCGGGCAGAACGCGGAAGGCGTCCTCGTCGGTCAGGTCGTCGCCGAAGAACACCGCGACATAACCCTCCCCATCCACCCCCAGGGCGCGGCGCAGGTGAAGCACCGCCTTGCCCTTGTCCCAATCGATATCGGGCAGGAATTCGACCAGCCGCTTGCCGGCCTTCTCGCGCAGTCCGCGCAGATCGCGGCGCGCCGCCTCCAGGGCGGCGGCGAAGGCCGGGCGGTCGGCCGGGGCGACCATGCGGTCATGGGCGGCGACCGAGAAGCGCTTGCGTTCGATCAAGGCCCCGGCGATGCCGTCGAGCCCGGCGTGAAGGGCGGCCTCCATGGCGTCAAGGCGTTCGACCAGCCCGGCCAACCCACCATCCAACTCGGCCGCCAGCGGATCGGCATCGTCGGGCGCAACCTCGCTGGCACTGCCCGACGGGGCGAGGCGAATATCGAAGCCGTGACCGCCGGCATAGGTCAGACCGGGCAGGCCGACCTGCTTTTCGACATCGGCGCGGTCGCGGCCGCTGACGATGGCGACGGGCAGTTTGCCCGCCAGCTTGCGCACCGCCTCGCGGCGCGCGGCCGAGAAGACCACCGCCTCGGGGCGTTCGGCGATCGGCGCCAGGGTGCCGTCGAAATCAAGGAAGACCACCGGCGTGCGCCCCTTGAGCGCCGCCAGGAACGAGGCGGTCTCGTCGAGGATGGGGATAAGCTGCTCGATCGGCTTGGCCTGATTTTTCGGCGCCTGGGGCGAGCGAAGCGACGAGGCGGTCATGGACAATCCCTTTCTGCGCGGAAGAAGCATCCGAAGGCCCGGGCTGCGGCAAGGCAACGCGCGGACTCAGCGTTCGCTGCGCCAGGGGGGAGACAACCGGTATTTTATGGGGAAGGGCGGCCTTACGACGGCGACTCGCCGTTGCGTTGGGCCTGCCACGCCTTCAGTTTCTTTTCGCGCCAGCCCTCGGCGAAGGAGCGGCCGGCCTCTTCTTTGGCGGCCTGTTCGGCCTGGGCCTTGGCCCGGCGCTGCTGGTAGATCACATCGGCGGCGCGGGCGCGGGCCATCGATTCCTCGGCCCGGCGCTGGGCCTCGGCCTGGAAATGGGCCAGACGTTCGGGCGCCGAGGTGGCGTAATAATACCCCTCATAGGGGCGGGCCATGGAAAACAGGCTGGCCGAGGGGGCGGCACCGGCGGCGGGGCCGGTGGCGGGACCGGCCTGCGAGGCCAACTGGACGCGGCCCTGGGCGCTGGCCCGGGCTTCCAGCCACGCCTCGTTGATCTTGGCCGCATAGCGTTGGGCATAGACCTCGGTTTTCGAATGATAGGCGGTGACCGCCTCGGCCCAGTCGTTGGTGTCGTCGAACAGCCGGCGCAGGAAGCTTGCCGCATAGGCGACATTGGCGGCGGGATCGATCGCCTCCTCCAGGCTGTCGAAGGCGCCGCCGTGATAACGCAGGTTCACCTGCATGCAGCCGACATCGATATTGGCGACGCCTTTGGCCTGAAGCAGGCGGACTTCGGCCAGGGCCTCGGCCTTGGTCTGGAAAAATCTGCCCCGTCCCTCGGCCATAACCGTCCACGGCCAGGCAATTCTTGCCCGCAGATCGCGGTCCCAACGCCCGGATTCGACCAGCGAGATGGCGGTGAGCATGTGTTCGGGGAAGCCGGCATTGCGGTTTTGCGCCAGGGTCTGCGCCGCGCACAGCGCCGATGGCGGCGTCTGGGCGCGCGCGGCAAGCGGCAGGGCCGCCAGCAAAAGGCCGGCGGCGCAGGCGAGAGCGCGACGAAGAGAAGGGACAGGGCGCATGACCGGCGATCCTAGCTCAGACCCTCGTCCAGCCGAGGGAGGCTTTGTTCGGCCCCTCGCCAAAGCAAGGGGGCGGCGTTTGGTTGCCTTATTCCACGCAAATCCCGTGCCATTGGTTGGCTTGTCGGAGTCGCCCCTCCGCCGGGCGCGGGAGCCAAGTCTCGCCAAGGGGTAAAGAAAAAATCGCTGCGATACTGAAACCACATTGTCGGCAAGGATATGGTGGAGACGGAATGTTTCCTGACCAACCGGTGAACAAGCAATAAAGCATGCCGGCTGTGTCTATTTTGCCGCGGTAACCGAGAAAGCCGCGGCCAATCGGCATCAGTTTCTTTTCTTCCTTGCCAAGAGCGGGGGCGCTCCCTAAATTTTGCGATGCAGCACGAGGCGCATCTGTGCCAAGAGCTGCTTCTTGGACGTTTCCTCCCTAAACTCGGGCCGTGGTTTTTCCACGGCCCCTTTTTCTGTCCGCCGCGCGCCGAGCCGGCTCAGCAGGAGGGGTGGGGCTGGAGCAAGGCGGCGGGCAGGCTGCCCAAAGCCAGGATCAGGCCGGCCAGCTTGTCGCGCAGGTCGTCAAAGGCGGGGAACCGCTCGCGGGTGATCTCGTCCATGTAAAGCCGCCGCGACACTTCGATCTGCAGGGTGTGGGTGCCGGCCGCCGGACGGCCATAGTGGCTGGTGGTGAAGCCCCCCGCATAGGGCATGTTGCGCGACACCCGATAGCCGGCGCCGCGCAAAGTCGCCTCGGCGGTTTCCATGACCGCCGGCGCGCAGGTCAGGCCGTGGCGGTCGCCAAGCACGATCTGCGCGGCAAGATCGGGATTGCCCTGCAAGGGCGCGGGCATCGAGTGACAATCAAGCAAGAGGGCATAGCCAAAGCGCAGGCGCGTCGCCTCGACCAGGGCGGCGAGGGCGGCGTGATAGGGGTGGTAAAGCGCCTCGATCCGCGTCTGGGCCTCGGCGAAGGTCAGCTTGCCGCGATAGATGTTGCTGCCCGTGCCGACCACCTTGGCGATGGTGCCCAGGCCGGCGGCCACCCGGGGGCTGGTGGTGTTGACGTAATCGGGCAAGGGATCTTCGAACATCTCGGGGTCGAGCTCATAGGGCTCGCGGTTGAGATCGAGATAGGCCCTTGGATAGGTGGCGCGCACCAGCGGTGCCCCGAGGTCGGGGGCGAGGGCGAACAACTCGTCGACGAAGGTATCCTCCGACCGCCGCAGCGCCTGGGCGTCAAGCGCCGAGAGATCGCGGAAGGGCCCGGGGTAAAGCGTTCCCGAATGGGGCGAGGCGAGCACGAGCGGCAGGGTTTGCCGTTGCGGGGCAAGCACCTCGTAGGGCGGGCGATCGTGATAGCCGGCGGGCATGATGTCCATGCGACAGATTATAGGATGCGTTCGCGGCCCGTGCCACTGGCGAAGCACCCCCCGATCACCGGCCTTTTTGGCGCAAGCGACCGTTTCATGAAAAAAACTCGAAAAAGGGGCTTGCAATGCCCCCGCAGCGAGGCTAAAAGCTCCTCCTCCGGCCAGCAAGGCTGGTGAATAGGGCGGTTAGCTCAGCGGGAGAGCACTACGTTGACATCGTAGGGGTCACTGGTTCAATCCCAGTACCGCCCACCATCGAAACCCCAAGGGAAACCTTGGGGTTTCGTCATTTCCGGGGCTGATGTTTCTTTTCCGGCCCGGGATTTGACTTGCGCTTGCCTTCCGCGCAGGCGCTTTTCCCCTTTTTTCAGCTTTGATGGTGCGGGATCTGTGCGTGAGGGGTGTTTTCCCGCGTCCATTCAATCCATGCCTTCCCGATCCATAAAAACATAAAATGTTCACTGCATAGTTTTTGAGGTCTTTCTTATAAAGAACAAAGGTTTCGAATAGGCTTTGGGTGGGTGCAATCAAGGCGTGATCTTCTAATACAACAGCTTCTCTGGTTGATCAAACGATCTGCCAAGGCCCTTCTCTATAAATAGGCGTGATATGGGCATTCTGTTTGGGACCATTCGGAAGCAAATCCTGATCCCGCTGGTTGGGGTTATTACGATCGGCATGGTGGCGATCACCTTTTACGCTTCGATTGTCCAATTCGATGCCGCCCGGGAGGCTGGCTATCAAGTCATGCTCGAGCAATCGCGGGCCGAGGCCAATACGGTCAGCCATCTTTTGGATGAGGCCTTGACCACCGTTCGGACCAATGCCGATTGGGCGCGATCTTTCGCTTTGGGCGACTCCTTTGATCGCCAGGGGTTCGCCCAGGCGCTGCTCCAGGTCTTGCGCAGTTCTCCGGCCTTGACCGGTGTCTACGCGGGGTTCGAGCCGAACTTCGATGGTCGGGATGCCGATCATGCCAAAACGGCCCTCGGCGATGACACGGGCCGGTTCCTGATCTATGCCTATCGCGCCAACGACACGGAAACCCTGGCCATCACGCCGCTGACCGGCGATCCGGCGGAAGAGAACTGGTATTATCGGCCGTTGCGCGACAAGCGCGAGTCCATCACCCCTCCCTATGAGTTCGAGGTCGATGGGCATCGCTTCCTGATGTCGACGGTGGTCGTTCCCATCCTCAAGGACGGCAAGGCCCTGGGCGTGGCCACGGCCGATGTCGGGCTTGATCGCATCGCCCAGGAGGTGTCCCGTCTCAAGCCGATGGGCGTGGGTTATGCGGTGGTGGTGTCGGCCGATGGTCAATGGGTGGCCGCCCCGCGGCCGGAGCTTTTGGGAAAGCCGGTCGACGACCCGGCGTTTCGCGAGGCTTTGGACAAGATCAAAGACGCCGAGGTCCAAAAGACGGTTTTCACCGATTCCCTGACCGGGGAGAAATCGGTGATGGTGATGGTGCCCATTCGCATCGGCCGCGCCGCCGAGACCTGGGGCATCGCCATGGTCGTGCCCGAGGCCGCCCTTCTCGCCGAGGCCTCGGCCGCGCGGATCCGCCTGATCCTGGTGGGGCTGGGGATTTTGCTGGCGGCGGCGCTGACGGCGGTTCTGGTTGGCAACGCCATCGTCCGACCGGTGCGCGATATGACCCAGGCCATGACGCGGCTGGCCGAGGGGGCCCTGGGGGTGAGCGTGCCCGGAACCGATCGCCGCGACGAGATCGGCGCCATGTCCAAGGCGGTGAGGATCTTCAAGGATAACGCCGCCGCCATGCTGGAGATGAGCCGCAAGTCGGAAAGCCTTGAGCGCGAGGCCCAGGAAAGCCGGCGGCAGGCGCAAGCGCGTTTGGCCGACCGCTTCGAAGGCGAGGTCGCCGCGATGATCCATGTTCTTGGCGAGGCCGCTTCCGGCTTGCGCGAGCAGGCCCAGATCATGACCGATACCGCCCAGACGGTGGCGACCCATGCCGCCACCGTCGACGCCGCCGCCGGCCAGACTTCGGCCAATGTTCAGACCGTCGCCTCGGCCAGCGAGGAATTGGCCTCTTCCATCGGCGAAATCAGCCGTCAGGTCGGTCAATCAAGCAGCGTCGCCGCCGATGCGGTTCGTCAGGTCGAACAGAGCCAGCAGACCATCGTGGCGCTGGAGCGATCCGCCCTGCGGATCGGCGAGGTGGTGACCTTGATCAATACCATCGCCAGCCAGACCAATCTTCTGGCGCTGAATGCGACGATCGAGGCGGCGCGGGCCGGCGATGCCGGCAAGGGCTTCGCCGTGGTCGCCGGCGAGGTCAAGGCCCTGGCCAATCAAACGGCGCGGGCCACCGAGGAAATCGTCGGTCAGATCGGATCTGTTCAGGCGGGCACCCGCGATGTCGTCGCCGCGATCTCGATGATCTCGACGACGATCGAATCCATGAGCCAGATTTCGACCCAGATCGCCGGAGCCGTCGAGGAACAGGCCGCCGCCACCCAGGAAATCACCCGCTCGGTGCAGCAGGTCGCCCAAGGCACGCAAACGGTGACCGAGGCCATCTCGGATGTTTACTCGGGCACCGTGAAGAATGGCGACCACGCCCGGGTGGTCCATCGCACCGCCGAACAAGTGGCCGAGGACGCCAAGGGGCTTGCCCACAAGGTGAACGACTTTCTGGCCGATATCCGGGGCGGGTGACGGCGGGAGAGAAGAGTCGCCCCGCCGCGTCCTGTTTGCTCGCCCGTCACTTCAGAAGAACATATACCCCATAAAGCGCCAGCAGCGCCGCGGCGCCCACGCTGGTGATCAGGCCCAAGCGTTTTTCGATGAAGTGGCGGACGCTGTCGCCGTAGTGTCGCAACAGGCCGGCAAGGATGAAGAAACGGGCGCCCCGGGCGACGATGGCCGAGGCGACGAACAGGCCGAGATCGATGTTGGCGGCGCCCGACAGGATGGTCACCACCTTGATCGGCGGCAGGTGGGCCAGCCCCGAGGTGATCAGCAGCACGACGATGGTTTCATAATCGACGGCGGCTTTCAGGGCGTTGAAGCTGTCGAGCTTGCCATAGAACGCCAGGACCGGTTGGGCGATGGCCTCGAAGGCGAAATGGCCGAGAAGCCAGCCGGCGATGCCGCCCAGCACCGAAGCCGTGGTGGCGATAAAGGCGTAAAGCCAGGCCCGTCGCGGTCGGGCCAGAACCATCGGCAGGAACAAAACATCGGCCGGAACCAGGAAAACCGAGCTTTCCACGAAGGCGATCACCGCCAGCCAGACGGCGCTGGATTTCCGGGCGGCCAGAGCCATCGTCCAGTCATAGAGTCTGCGAAGCATGGGAGGGGGTCCGATAAAAGGGGCGGGGCCTGGATCAAGCCGCGTTAAAGGGCCCCCCTTTACCGCGGAAACGGTGACCTGTCAGGGAATGTCTTCCATCGGAATCCGCAAGGCGCAGATCACGCCTTCGGGCGGGAAGCTCAGATCGGTCCCGCCCTTGCTGGAATAGGCGAGGCTGTGGGAGATCACGGTGTGACCAAAGCCCTTGCGCTGGGGCGGAGACACCATCGGCCCCCCGGATTCAACCCAGTCCACCCGCATGGCCGCGCCATCGGCGGTGGGGCCCCTGACCGCGACGAGAACATGCCCGCCCTCGCGCGACAGGGCGCCGTATTTCACGGCGTTCGTCGCCAATTCATGGAAGATCAGGCCAAGGGCGATCGCCGCGCGGGGGATAAGCGCCACCTCCCCGCCCTCCAGACGCAGCCGCGTTCCGTCGGTTTCCACGTAAGGGGCCAGTTCGGCGCGGACGATGTCGTGCAGCGACAGCTTGGTCCAGCCCTGCTTGGCCAGCAGGCTATGGGTGGCGGCCAAGCCGTGAATGCGTTGGGTAAAGGCCTGATGGAACCCCTGCAGGGTATCCTCGTTGGAAAGGGTGCGATTGCTGATCGACAGAACCAGGGCCAGGGTATTCCTGACGCGGTGGTCAAGCTCGCGCATCAGCAGAAGTTGCTGGTGTTCGGCCGCCTTGCGTTGGGACAGATCGACCATGGTCAGAACGCAGCCGCTGATCTGGTCCTCGGTCACCTGAAGGGGGGCGGCGCTGATCAGATAGTCCTTGACCTTCGGCGCCCGGGTGGCGATCGCCTCGATGCCCTGGCGCGCTTGGCCGTTCAAGGCCAGATCGATCAGGGCGCCGCCGCTCATCAGATCGGGGGCGTCGGTGAAGGTCAAAGGAATGGCGTCTTCGAACATCTTGCCGATGAGATCGCCGTCATAGATGGCGCTGGCGGCCGAATTGGCATGGGTGATCATGCCGACGCGGTCACAGACGACGACGATTTCATTGGCCGAGGCGATGATCGCCGCGGCGATGCGTTCGGCCCGTTCCGCGGTCTCCGACCTGACGCGTTCGGTCAAATCGGTAAAGGTCACGGCGTGTCCCTGGACCAGCCCCAGACGCACCGGCTTGGCCGAGACCAGAAAGACCTGCGCCATCTTTGTCGCCGCGTCTTTCAAGGAAATCTCGACCTTTTCGCGCTGGTTCGCGGTTTTCCCCACCATCTGGCCGATCTCGGCCGCCGCGCGGGCGTCGAAGAAGGAAACCAGCGGTTTGCCCTGAAGGGTCGGCAGCGGGTGATCGATCAAGCGACAGAGCGCGCTATTGGCATAAAGCACCCGCCCGTCCTCATCGACGGCGGCGGCGCCGGTATCCATGGCCTCCATGAAGGTGCGATAGGATTCCGTATCGCCGCCGATGGCGAAAACCTCGTCGACACCGCCTTCGCCGATCACCAGGGCGTCCACCTCGCCCTCGCGGATGGCGTTCAAGGTTTCCTCGGCTTCGGCAAGGCGTCGGCGAAGCTCGGAGAGGACCACGGGATCGTTCATGTCGTCCAAGGTCTTTAATCCATTTCGACCTGAAGGTTGACCAGAACTTTATAGGTATCGGATAGATCGCCGATGATCTTGCGCAGGGGAATGGGTAATTCCCTGACCAGGGTCGGGATGGCGACGATGCTATGTTCGCGGGCCAGTTGCGGGTTCTTCTTGAGGTCGATCACCTCGACGGTGTATTTTCCCGGCAGATGTTCCGCGCAAATCCGTTCGAGATTTGAAATCGCCGCCAAGGATTTGGGCGTCTGCCCGGCAACATAGAGCGTTAGTTTCCGTGGGCTATTCATCGTCATGTCCATATCCCAAGCCTCCCTCCACCCCACCTCGAACCGCGTTGACCGGGGCTCGTCGAACGCGATTCCATCAAGCCAGATCTAGGAGACGCGTCGACTTTTCTCCAAATCGCGTTTGTCTTGTTCGATCTGTCTCAGGTAGTCCTCTTCGCGCTTTTTAAGGGTATCGAGTTCGATCTGATCGGCGGCGGATTCGGCCTGAAGCAGGTCGATCTGGGCGCGATTGCGCCGATGTCGTTGCTCGATCTCGCGCTTGAGCCGCGCCGCCTCGATCCGCCGCTCGGTTTCCAGCCGCGCCTGACGGGCCTCCTCGATCTTGCGGGCCGAGCCGGTCAGCGCCCCGCCTTCCCCAATATAGGGGGGCAGCAACGAGATACCCGATCGGCTCATCACGAATTCGCGGACCTGATTGGAATGCTCCATGCCGCGCGCCTTGAGAAGATAAAGCTCTCGATTGAATTCGCCGTTCACTTCCCGATTCAGCAAAAGGATCCAGGCGTCCATCAACGATGAAAGCCCGGCATCGGTTTTTATAAGGTTGTCGCCGCTTTGCATCAAATGGGTGAAAACCCCGGTCACGCCGCGCGACTTCAGGAAGTCGACGATCCGCAGCAGCATGCCCTGGACCTCCAGGCGCTCGCCGCTTTCGGTGAAGGCGGAAATCGGATCGAGAATGACCAAGCTTGGCTTCAGTTTGATCACCTCGCGCAAGACGATCGCCAGATGCATTTCCAGGCTATAGAAGGTCGGTCGCGTCGCGATGTACTTCAGTTGCCCGCTCGCCATCCATTGGCCAAGATCGATACCGATCGATTTCATGTTGCGGGTCGCTTGCTCGTGCGATTCCTCGAAGGAGAAATAGATCACGCTTTCGCCGGCCCGGCAGGTCGCATCGACAAAACTGGCGGCGAGCGATGATTTGCCCGATCCGGCGACACCCGAGACCAGGATGCTTGATCCCCGGTGGAAGCCGCCGCCGCTCAGCATCGCGTCGAGATCGGCCACGCCCGTGGAGATCCGCTCGTCATAGATCTTATGGCTTAAGCCCAGGGCGGAGACGGGAAGAACGCTGAACCCATCCTCGTCGATGAGGAAGGGATATTCATTGGTGCCGTGATTGGTGCCGCGATATTTGACGATGCGCAGGCGGCGGGTTGAAATCTGGTTCTCGACCCGGTGATCGAGCAGCAAGACGCAATCGGACACATATTCTTCCAGGCCCTGGCGGGTTAGCGAGCCTTCGCCGCGCTCGCCGGTGATGACGGTGGTCATCCCCTTTTCCTTGAGCCAGTCGAACAGGCGGCGGATCTCGGCGCGCAGGATGGCCGGATTGGAAAAGGCCGAGAACAGGCTTTCGATGGTATCAAGAACCACCCGTTTGGCGCCGATGGTGTCGATGGCCAATTCCAGGCGGAGAAACAGGCCCTCGAGATCGTAATCGCCGATTTCGGCGACTTCCGAAGGGTCGACGGCGATATGTTCGATAACCACCCGGCCCTCCTCGATCAAATCGTCAAGGTGGAAGCCCAGCGATGCGACATTGTCGATGATATCGACCGGGCGCTCTTCGAAGCTGACGAAGACGCCCGGTTCGTCGAAATCCTTGACCCCATGGACAAGGAAGGTGGCGGCAAACAGCGTTTTGCCGCATCCCGCCGAGCCGCAGACTAGGGTTGGCCGGCCGGTTGGCAAACCGCCAAGCGTGAGTTCATCGAAGCCGGCAATGCCGGTGCGTGATTTTCTAATGCCAGCGGGTCCAGACATTGCTTATCCGTTACCTTATCCGTCTGTGCGCGAATGGGGGGGGTCTAAACCAACAAAAAAAACGGAACAAGAGATCAGTTTGGTTGATGAGGTAAAGGGGTAAAATCTTTCCGGTATTGCCGAAAAGAAAAACCTCCTGCCAAATTTTACGGCCGATAACGGTTTGTCAGGTCGCGATCG
Organism: Rhodospirillum rubrum ATCC 11170; assembly: GCF_000013085.1. Taxonomy (NCBI): domain Bacteria; kingdom Pseudomonadati; phylum Pseudomonadota; class Alphaproteobacteria; order Rhodospirillales; family Rhodospirillaceae; genus Rhodospirillum; species Rhodospirillum rubrum. The sequence goes on along the minus strand of NC_007643.1, from coordinate 2,955,373 downwards.
GATACCGCGCAACGTGTTTTTGACACGTCCTTTATTGATAGGGCGGGCGGCGTCTTCGCCGCCTCGCGGGAAAGGGATCTCGGCGAAAGGGGCGCTCGCCGCCCAGGGGTTTTGGGGTGCTGAAATGCCTCCATCGGGAAACGCCAAGGGCATCGAATAGTTGCGTAACCAAGAGTGGGGGATTATGCCCGCAGCCTCAAGGGGCGACGGCATCGGGGGGCGTAGATGGACGGGCGGGTTCTGACGGTGGGCTATGCCAGCCACGATATCGCGGCCTTTCTCGCCCTTGTGCGCGGGGCAGGGGTGACGGCGATCGCCGATGTGCGCTCGCAGCCGTTCTCGCGCTTTCGTCCCGCCTTCAATCGCCCGGCCTTGAAGGCCAGTCTGCGCGCCTGCGGTCTGGCCTATGTGTTCCTGGGGGCCGAATTGGGCGCCCGACCCGAGATGGGCACCCCGCCCGGGAATCCGCCGGTGAGGGGCGGGGGGCGGGTTGATTTCGATCGGCTTGCCGAAAGCGCCGCCTTTGGTCGGGGGATCGATCGGGTGATCGCCGGCCGGGCCCGCTATCGCATCGCCCTGATGTGCGCGGAACGCGATCCGATCGACTGTCACCGCGCCTTGCTGGTCGGCCGGGTGTTGAGCCAGGGGCATGGGGTGGCGGTCGCCCATCTTCACGATGACGGCCGCATCGAAACCCAGGCGGACTTCGAGGCGCGTCTGCTGGCCCTGGTTGGCGCCGAGCCGGCCGATCTGTTCGCCCCTACCCCTGTCGGCGACCCGCTGACCCGGGCTTATGCCCGGCGATTGGGGTAACTAGCTTTGGGCCGGCACCACCAAGGCCCGGCGATCGGCCCCCTTGAGCACGACGATGATCAGGCAGGCGAAGGCGGCGACAAGGGTGCTGGCGAAGGGCAGAGCGTCAAGGGTGACGCCGGCGTTGAGCAGCAGGCCGCCAACCCAGGCGCCGATGGCGTTGCCCAGGTTGAAGGCGCTTTGATTGAAGGTCGAGGCGAGGTTGGGGGCGCCCTTGGCGTGATCGATCACCAGGGTTTGAAGCATCGGACAGATGGCGAAGGTCAGCACGCTCCACAGGAACAGGCTGGCCACCGCATAGACCGGTAGGCCCAGGGTGAACGGCAAGGTGGCCAGAATGGCGGTCAGTCCGATCATCAACCAGCCGAGCGCGCCCATCAGGCTGCGATCGCCCAGGCGGCCGCCGATGACGCTGCCGATCGACAGGCCAACCCCATAGAGCAACAGAATATAGGTCACCCCCTGGGGCGACACCCCGGTCACGGCGCGCAGGATCGGCGTGATATAGGTGAAGACGATGAACAGGCTGACCGAACTGAGCATCGACAGCAGCAGCGACAGCGCCACCCGACGATCGATCAGGCTGCGGAACTCGGCCCCCAGGCTTGAGGGGCGGGTGGGCAGGGCCTTGGGGATCCACAAGACCTGGGCGAGGATGGCCACGAGATTGATGGCGCAAATGCCCAGGAAGGTCGCCCGCCAGCCCAGGGCCTGACCAACGGCGGTGCCGAAGGGCACGCCCAGCATATTGGCCAAGGTGACGCCCATGAAGACCAGGGCGATCGCCCGCGCCCGGCGCTCGGGGGCGACCAATCCACTCGCCACCACCGAGGCGATGCCGAAATAGGTGCCGTGGCACAGCGCGGTGATCACCCGGGCGATCATCAGCAGCCCATAGGTCGGGGCGATGGCGCAGAGAAGATTGCCGATCAGAAAAACCAGCGACAAGCCGATCAGCGTTTTGCGCCTGGGCCAGGATGTGGTGAGCACCGCCAGAACCGGGGCGCCGACGACGACGCCAAGCGCATAAAGCGAAACCAGAAGCCCGGCCTGGGGAATGCTGATCGCCAGATCGCCGGCGATTTCGGGCAACAGGCCCATGATGACATATTCGCTGGTACAGATACCAAAAGTGGCAAAGGTCAGCGCAACCACGGCTATGGGCATCGAGACGATCTTTTTGGCAACAAGCACTGAAAAAAGCGATCAGGCGGGGGAGGGACGGGCGGGGGACTCAGGAGCCGGAGTGCGGAGGCGGCGACGGCGGGCCGTGGTCGATCTCCCGGCGCAGGGCGTCGATCAGGCGGCGGCGCGCCGGCTGGTCCAGGGTGGAGGTTAGATCAAGAAACACCCCGGAGATAAAGCGCAACTGGGCGCCGCCGATGGTCTGGCGGGTGGCGATCCAGTCCTCGACCGCCCGCTGGTCAAGGGTGCCCTCGATGAACTGGCGCGACACCTTGTCGCGGCCGGGCGTGGCCATCAGGTCGTCTTCGCCGATCTCGGCGACCGCGTCTTTCATGTCAAGCGCCCGCTGGTCGATCACCTCAAGGGCGTCGCGCCGGGTCGGCTCGTCGAATTCATCGACGATCACCTTGCGCATCAGGGCGCTGATCATATCGGCTCGTCCGAGCGGCGGGGGAGGCGGCGCCCGGTAATGGAGAATGCCATCCGACATCAGCAACCCGAGCAGGATGCCGCCAAGGACCAGATTGGCCGCGATGGAAACGGTAAACCAGCGAGTCATGGGGGCTCGATCCGTGGCGGCGCGGACGCCGACCCAAAGGGGAAGGATGGACAAGGTTTACGCCGTTTATGATGGAAGAGCCATGGCTGATCCGCAAGTTAGCGCAACCAAAGGTCGATACCGCCATAAATCGCCGGCATGAAAGACAGCGTCCCTCCGGCCGCCATCTGTCCAAGGCCGACGCCGATCAGCAAACCGGCCATGGCGCAGCCCGCCATCAGTCCCGGCATCGGCAAGAAAAGCCGATCCAAGCCAAAGGCCCAAGACTCGCGCAAAACCGGCGCGGGCTTCCTTGGCGCGGTGGCCGAGGGGGCGGAGACGACAAGCCGGGGCAGGGGCGGCGGCTTGCTGGCGGGCTCCGTCGGCGGATCCAGGCGATCCATGATCGAATCGACCAGAGCGGCGCGCCGGGCATTGGCCAGCGGTGGCGCCGGCTGGCGCAACAGTTCCTCGAAGGCGCAGGCTTCGGCGAAGATATCAATGGTGCTGTCGGAGGTTTTCAACAGCCGTTCGGCGGCCAAGCGGCGGCCGGCGGGCCATTTCGTCAGATCCGACCCGTAGATATCAAGAAACGCCCTGAATTCTTCTGGCGTCATATAAAGTCCCTCCCAGGGGGCTTCGGTGGTCTTCAAGCCTTCGTTTCCCGAAATCGCCGTCGATTCTGAGGCGAGGAGCCGGGGAACGGTTAGATGTCACATAATCCTTGTGCTGACCAAATCAATAAGAAGACCGGAGCGGTCGTTCTCGGAATGCGTCGGGCTCTTAAAGCCTAAGGCCCCGGGTTTTCGGCAAGCAACTCACGCAGCTTGTGCCGTCCGCGTTTCAGCAGGGATTCCACGGCGTTCAAGCTCAGGTCCATCACGGTCGCGACTTCGGCGGCGGTCAGGTCCTCGTTGTAATACAAGGTAATGGCCATTCTCTGGGGCTCGGAGAGAAAGCGCAATGCTTGCCTGACGCGATCTGCCGTTTCGGAAGCGTGACAATTCTCCAAGGGCCCCCGAGCATCGTCGGGAATTTCGGGGGCGTCGTCAATCGGAATTGCTGTACGCTTGCGGGTATGGTCGATACAGCGGTTGGTCACTACCCGGTATAGCCACGTGCGAAAGCTGCCGGCGCCGGGCTGCCATTGATCGCGGTTGGTCCACAGCTTGAGGAAAACATCCTGGGCGATGTCCTCGGCCTCGGTCGGGCCGACGACGCGGCGGGCGACGCCGACGACGCGGTCGATATGGCGGGTGACCAGGGTGCGGAAGGCCTCGCGGTCATTGTCGCGGACCAGGGCCATCAGTTCTTCGTCCGCCGAATCCTCGGGGCGGGGAAGGGAGGCCTTGCCCTCGGGACGCTCGCTCATCAAGGAGCTTTTCTCCGGGAGTCCCGTCACGCTTGCGGGATTGAGCCGTGCCGTCATACGAAATACCACGTCGCAGGGGAGGAGTGGGGGGAGGTCTTCCAATCCCTATTAGATACTGGGCTCAGGCCGAATGGTAGAAAAAAGATAAGGCTATTTACGGTCCTGGGTTCGCGTAAAGTATAGGTGGCCGACTATAGGGCGGAAAGACTGTATTTCTTCGGTGTGCTCGTTTCGATATCAAAAGGGGGCGGCCAAGCGAACCACCCCCCTTTCTTTACGCTCTTATGCTCCGCCGGTCATCCGGCGACCGAGCGGGCGACCAGCGACGGCGCCCCGGCGATTTCCGCCCAGGCCTCGCGCATGGTCATGATCTGGCTGTGAACGCTGGCATAGGTACCGATCGCCTCGTCTCCGCCCCGCGCCTGCTTGGCGGCGTGAAGCTGGGTGATCGTCCGCTTATAGAACTGGCGCAGGGTTTTGCTCATCGATTGGGCGCGCGGGTCTTCGGTGTTCAGGCAGCGCTCAAGCTCGCTGAGGATCAGGGTCGCCTTGCTCATCGCCTCGAACTCGGCCTCGAAGGTTTCCGTCATCCGCGCCGCTTTGGCCCGGGAAACCGAGGTCAAGGCCAGATCATAGAGATCGACAACGATTTTCAGGGGGGTCTGGGCGCGCCGGGCGGTTCCATAGGCCGCCATCGCCTGGCTCATAGTGCTCATCTTTAGTCTCTCCAGGGTCCGGGGTTAGTCGTTGTTTTTCGAGAAGAACAGGGCTTCGATTTTTTGGAGCGTAGTCTTTGAAGCCTGGATCTGGGCTTCAAGGCGGGCGTAATACTTGACGAGCTGGTCTTCGTAACTTGCGGCCGAGGTGGCGATTTCGTCACGGCGGCTCTGCTTGGTGGCGATCGTTTGATTGAGATTGGCCACCTTGTTGGCGATCAATCCCGTCGAGGAATTCGTATAGGTCTCCAGGCTCGACAGCATGGTGTCGGCCAAACCTCGGCTAATCGATAAGGTCGCGGTATGGGTGCCCGCTTCCTTGCCGGTATAGACCAGGGTTACCCCCTCATAAGCGCTTCCCGTGGTTCCTGTCAGGGTTGTGCCATTGACGGCCAGGGCCACGCCATTGATCGTGGCGCCGGTCACCGCGCCGGATCCGTCGACCGTGACGTTCACCGTGTAATCGCCCGTGGCGACCTTTCCCCCGGCCTGATAGACGCCGAGATCGGGTGACGTCGAGGTGCTGGACGTCTGAAAAAACGCCTGGATGGCTTTGGGATCCTGGAGCAAGGCCTTTTGCAGAGCGGCGTCGTCGATCTCGAGCATATTGCCCGTACCCATGGTGATACCGAAATTGGCCAGGGTGACGCCGCCAACCTTGGTATTGGCGTTGATGGCGTCGAAGATCGCGGAATTGGCGCTGCGCAGCAGCCCGTCGCCGAACAGAATGGCCGTATCGGCGGCGCCGTTCTCGTCGGTCGCCTGTTGGGTCAGGGCAAAGGTGCGATAGGCATTGAAGGCCTTGACGAAGGTCTCGACCTGTTTCTTCAGCGCGCTCAGATCCTGACCGATTTCCAAGGTGATGGAGCCGGTGCCGGTGGCGGCGTAAAGGTTGAGGGAGACGCCGGGAACAAGGTCCTTGATGTCATTGGTGCTGCTGGTGACCGTCACGCCGTCGATGGTCAGTTTGGCTTTCAGGCTTTCGCCATCGACGGTGAAATCGCCGCTGTCAAGACCGAGTCCCGCCAGCAGGCCATCGGTATCGGTGGCGGTGATCGCCACGCCGGTTGTCGTGGCCGAGAGTACCAGGGTCGATTGGTTGTCGCTGGTTTTCACCAAAGTGGCGCTGACGCCCGAGGTGGCGCTTTGGGCGTTGATCGCCTTGGCCAGATCGCTCAGCGAGGTGGCCTTGTCCAGGGTGATCGTCGCCCCTTCGGCCGTGCCCGCCTTTAAGGTAAAGCTGCCCGGCCCCACGGTGGTCGCGGTCGCCACCGCATTGGCCGCGACCTTATGGGTGGTGGCCAGTCGCTCGATCTTCACATCGTAGATGCCGGCGGCGGCGCCATCGGTGACGGTGGCGGCCACATAGCTGCTTGGCGTGGTCAGCGTCGATGAATTGAGATAAGCGGTAAAGGTTGAATACACCGCGCCCTTGGCGCTTGAGAGCGGCTTCAGGGAGTCAGAAATCGCCGTGAGATCGGTCAGCATCTCCTGCCACGACGTAACCTTGGTGCCGGCATCCTTGATCGCCGCATCCAGGGTATAGGCCGGCTGCATACGGGCGTTAACGGCGGCTTTGATCAGCGCCGAGCTATCAAATCCCGAAGTGCCCGAAATATAGGTCGTGCCGCTGCCGCTGGTGGCGGTGGTGACCGTGCTGCTTGAAACCGAAGTGCTCATCGACCGCCTCCCCGACATAAAAAAAGGCTGAGGGGGGTGGGTGGTTGGTCGTGGGCTCCACCCCCCTCATCCCCTTAAGGCTAACCGTTAGCGCAGCAGCTGGAGAAGCTGCTGGGGCATCTGGTTGGCCTGGGAGAGCGCGGCGATGGCCGCATTGGTCTTCACCTGAGCCGAGGAGAAGTTCGACTGCTCCTTGGCGACGTCGGCATCGGTGATCGCCGACTGGGCGGCATCGAGGTTTTCGGTCGAACTGGCGATCTGCGCCGCCTGGAACTGGAAGCGCGACATCTGCGCACCGACATCGGCACGGGCACCGGCTACGGCGCTGATGGCCTTGTCGATCGCGGTGGCGGCGAGCTGCGCGGCGTCGATGTCTTCCTTATTCGTCGTGGCGCCGGATTTATACAGCGTGGTTTCCAGGTCCAAACCAGCGACAGCGTTGAACGTGCCATCGCCCAGCGTGGTGCCCGAGGTGATTTTGATATCGATAATGTCGCTATTGGCGGTGCTGCCGGAGGTGCCGGCGTTGGTTCCCACCAAGAAGGACCCCGAATAGCCAGCGCCAGTGCCTTTAAGCAGCTGATCGCCATTGAACGTGGTGCTGGCGACGATCGAATCGATTTCCTTAACCAACTGATCGTATTCCGCGTTGATGTAGGCGCGTTCGGTGTTGGTCACGGCGCCCGAGATCGACTGGGCGGTCAGGGTCTTCATACGCTGCAGAATGTCGCTGATCTGCGACAGGCCGCCATCGGCGGTCTGCAGGATCGACGTGGCATGCGAGGCGTTGGTGGCGGCTTGGTTCAGCGTGCTGACGTTGGTCTGCAGCTTGGTGGCCACGGCCAGACCCGAGGCGTCGTCCGACGCACGGTTGATTTTCGAACCGCTGGCGATGCGGTTTAAGGAGTTGGTCTGTTCGGCGGCGTTCATGTTGAGGTAGCGCAGCGCCGAGTTGGCCGAGGTATTCGTCGTGATGACGGGCATCTGTTTGATCCTTCTGGTGGAGTACCCGTGAAAGGGACTGTCGCGGGAGCCTTCTGATCCCGGGCGAGTACCGGCTGGGGTGAACCTGTCACCTGCCGCTCTGTGGGGTGGAACGGCGCGGCGGGCGGGTTACTGGCGCGGTTTTTTATAAAAAACGTCGCCAGCCCGAAAATTTCACCGATCCCTAAAATCCCGCATTTTTTCGCGCCAGTTTTCCCGGCGCTCTTCCGTTTGCCTTTCGACAGGCGGTGTCCCGTCCCCCAAGGGCCAGTCCCCCAAGGGTATGTGGCCGCTCCCCCGAAAAGGACGGATGACGATGAGCACGATTACTTCCACGTCTTCAACGGAAACGAGCGGTAAGGCCACCTCGACCTCGGCAGAGTCGCTCAGCAAACTCGACGAGAATTACAAGTTGTTTCTTACGGTGTTGACCACGCAGCTGAAAAACCAGAATCCGCTTAATCCCACAGATCCCAACGAGATGACCCAGCAGCTCATCTCGTATTCGCAGGTCGAGCAGCAGATTTTGGGCAATCAGTACCTGGAGAATTTGGTGCTTTCGACCAACAACCAGACGGCCGAAACGGCCCTGGCCTTTGTTGGCAAGGAAGTGGTTTACACCAGCGATAATCGGGAATTTTCGGGCGAAAAAATCGACTGGAAGATGACCGTCCCCGAGAGCGCCAAGTCGGTTTCCTTCGTGGTCACCAACGCCAAGGGCGACGTTATCTATTCTAAGACCGAAACGCCTGAAAGCGGCGCTTACACCTTCACTTGGGATGGCGCGACCACCGCCGGCAGCAAAGCCGTTGATGGGTCCTACACCCTTACCGCCAAGGCCACTCTGGCCGACGACAAGACCAAAACCATCGATCTGCAAAGCACCAGCACCGTCGCCGAGGTCGATTGGTCCTCGGGCGCGGCCCAGCTCAAGCTGGCCAATGGGTCGTTGATTTCACTCTCCAACATTGTCACGGCGCGTGTCGCCGCGGCCAAAGCCGCCTAACGGGGGAAAACCACCATGAGCAGCCTGAGCAGTTCCCTCAATGTCACCACCATGAGCAGCCTGAGCAGTTCCCTCAATGTCGCGGTTTCCGCGATGAACGCCCAATCGTCGTCGGTGTCGGCGATTTCCAACAACTTGGCCAACAGCAGCACCATTGGCTATAAAACATCGAACGCCAGCTTCTATTCCCTGGTGACGGGAACCGGGTCGACCAGCAATTTCACCGGCGCCGGCGTCGTCGCCAGCGCCACCCAGAACGTGATCAATCAAGGGGTGATCGTTGGCACCCAGAACGTCACCGATCTGGCGGTCGACGGCAAGGGCATGTTCATCGTCACCGATCGCTCGGGCAGCAACGAGCTGTATTACACCCGCGCCGGCGACTTCTATCCCAACGCCGACGGCGATCTGGTCAATTCCAACAACTATTATCTTCAGGGGTATCCCACCGATCGAAACGGGGTGCCGCTGACCAATACGGGCAATTCCGGCGCTTCTCTTGAGACGATTAATTTGGCGGGCGCCACGGGCGCCGCCAAGGCCACCTCGGAGATGAGCATCCAAGCGGTCCTGCCGGCCCAGGCGACGGCGGGGGATTCGACGGCCGTGCCACCTGTCGCTGCCTATACTTCGTCTTCGGATGTCGAAATCTATGATAGTTTGGGTGTCGCTCATACCATGACTGTGAAATGGACGAAAATGAGCGATACAAAATGGACAATGACTTTGTATGACCCGAAACTATCAAGCGATATGACGGGTGATGCTACTGGTGCGATTAGTTCAACGACTACTGGGGTTACAGACGTTCCTGCGAATGCTGGGCCGCCGGCTACTTCTCATGGTATTGCGGTGGATGTGGAGTTCACGGATCAGGGATTGCTGAAGACTCCATCGGTCTTGGCTTTGAAGATAACTCCCGATGCCTCCAACGGCACGGGAGCGGCTATCAGCGAAATCGCCCTTAATCTCGGCACGGCTGGCAAAGCCAACGGCCTCTCGACCTATTCTAACGAAGATAGTGATGGCAAGCCGGCGGTCGATTTGAAGAAGGTCGTGCAGGACGGCGTGACCTACGGCACCTATTACAGCAACACGATTTCCAAGGCCGGGTTGGTTTATGCCAATTTCACCAATGGCATCAGCTATCCGATCTATCAGGTTCCCTTGGCGATGTTCTCCAATGTGAACGGTCTGGAGGCGGTCTCGGGCACGGCCTATTCGGCCACGGTGAAATCGGGCACGCCGACCTATGTGACGGCGGGCACCGGCGGTTCGGGCGGGGTGTCGTCGGGATCGGTTGAATCCTCCACCGTCGATACCGCCGCCGAGTTCAGCAAGCTGATCGTCTCGCAGCAGGCCTATTCGGCCGCCACCCAGATCATCAGCTCGAACCAGGAAATGTTCCAGAACCTGATCTCGGCCAAGCGCTAAGGCCGCCCGTCATGCCCCATTCCCCGCAGCCGGGTTCCCCGGCCAGGCCCCTGCCTGATGAACAGATCCTGGATCGCTCCAGCGCTTTACTTCGCCGCTGTGGCGAGGGCTTGGCGCGGGCGACGCCCGAGGATCTGTTGGCGATGATCGTCGATCTGCGCCAGGACCTCGCCGGGTTGCAGGGGCTGCGCGACGAGCTTGCCGGTCGGCTGGATGCGGTCCAGCGCCACAAGGCCCCCGGACGGGCCTATGCCCGGGCGGCGACGCTTGGCACCGCCAAGCCAGGAGAAAGCCGATGACGACCTCCGATCCGTCCCCGTTTCCCGCCGATGTCACGGCCCTGGCCGCCGATCGCGCCCTGCTGGCCGAGTATACGTCGGTGTTGGGGGAATTGACGCGCATCGCCGAATCCGAGCGGATGATCCTGCGCAGCCGCGACGGGGAGATCTCGCCGCCGATGGCGGCGCGCCAGGAGCGCCTGGGCGAGCGTTATGCGGCGCTGACCATTGGCTTGAAGGCCCGCGCCCGCGCCCTTTATGGCGCCAGCCTGCTCGACCCGGCGCAGATGGAACGCAAGATCGTTTATCTGGTGACCCTGATGAAGGAGAACCAGCGGCTGATGAACGCCCGCAAGGCGGCCACCGCCCTGCGGGTGGAGGTGGTGATGCGGGCGATCGCCGAGCGCGAGGCGGCCAGCGCCCTGGGCGCCCCCGCCAATGAGGATGGCGCCGAAGATCTTGGCGAGGAAGACGCGACGCCCGGCGACCGGCCGGCGCGCGGCGCCTCGTCGACGCTTCAGCGCCTGTAAGGTCAAGGAGACGCGCCCATGTCCATCGCTTCGATCATTGCCACCGGCCGCAGCGGCATTCTGGGCGCCCAAGCGCAGATCGCCGTCACCTCGACCAATCTGACCAATGCCGGGGCGACCGGCTACACGGCCAAATCGGCCTCGACCTCTACCCAGGTCTATGGCGGCAAGGCGGTTGGCGTTAATGTCGTCGGCTACGGTAATTCGGTCGATCAGATCCTGGCCGCCGATGTGGTCAAATCCGCCTCGACCGCCGCCTATGACGACACCATCGCCAGCTATTTGTCCTCGGTCCTCAACAGCTATGGCACCACCGCCAAGGGATCGCCCTTGGAAAGCGCCACCACCGCCTTGCAGACCGCCGTCAGCAACGCGGTGACGGCCGGGGCGGACAGTGACTCGGTTGACAAGGTGGTCGCGACGCTGGAGACCTGGACGAAAAGCCTCAATACCCTGTCCTCGGCGATCCAGTCGTCGCGCACCGCCGCTGACCAGCATGTGGCCGAGGAAGTTGAAACCATCAACGGCCTTCTTGGCGATCTCGACAAGCTCAACAGCGAGTTTTCCAAGGCCAAGGCGGCGGGCAACCCGACCGCCGATATCGAAGACCAGCAACGCACCCTGCTGACCTCGCTCGCCACCCATGTCGATATCAACTACTACACCACCGCGACGGGCGAGTTGAACGTCTTCACCAAGGGTGGAAAATCGCTTCTGACGTCAAGCGTGCATAAGTTGGCAGCCGAGCCGACGGGGATCCTTAAGGCGGGTAACCCAGGTGCGAAGATCACTCTTGATGGACAGACGGTGGTCGATCCTACAGTTGATCCGCCGATCAAAGAACTGACCGGGGGAACCCTTGGCGCGCTGCTGACCATGCGCGATACCACGCTGCCGGCGCTGCAGAAGGATCTGGATGCCTTCGCGACGGATCTGACCACCATCATAAATACGGTTTACCCGGGGCTGATTTCGACGACACCAGCGGGCGCTTCCGAAATCAAAGTCGCCGATCCTACCGCGATCACCTCGGGGGATACGGACAAGATGAAGGGTTTGTGGACCGCGCTGAGCGAGCCAATCACCTTCTCGGCCTCCACCGATGGCACTATGGGCGCCTCCAAAACCACCCTTATCTCGCGGGTCTCGGCCATTGTGGATAATGTCGCCGATCTTTCGACGGCGGCCAATTCCAAAGCCTCGCTTAGCGCCAAGACGGCGACGGCGCTCAGCGACAAATTCGACAACACCTATGGCGTCAATGTCGAAGAGGAAACGGCGAAAATGCTGGTTTTCCAGCAGTCGTTCCAGATGACCTCGCAGGTCATCACCACGGCGCGCGAGATGTTCAATACTTTAATGTCGATGATGAAATAAGGGGGGCTTCCGATGCGTGTCGCCACGTCAACCATGAGTTCCTCGCTGATCACCCAGGCCCTGCGCAATCAGGGGGACTATAACAGCGCCTTGAACCAGCAAAGCTCGGGTCTGAAAGATCCCAGCCTGAACGGCCTGGGCGGCCTAGCCGGCACCACCGTTAGTCTGGCCAGCGACCTGAAACGATCCGATCATCTGGTCACCCAGGCGACCACCGCCCAGTCGGAAGTGGAAGTCGCCTATGGCAAGGTCTCCAAAATCGCCGACCTCGTGAAAACCGCCCAGGTGGCGATCACCGCGGCGATCAGCGGCGATGTTTCCAAGGCCACCGGCTTGCAAGCCTCGGCCGAAGGCTGGTTGACCGATATCGCCGCGATGCTTAATACCCAAGTGGGCGGGACCTATGTGTTCGCCGGGGCGGGAAGCGTCGGAGCGCCGGTCGATCTTTCGGCATACGGCGGCGCCTCCAGCACCGACACCAGCTATTATAGCGGAACGACAACACCTACGCAGATGATGGTCGATGCTGAAGGCGGCATCGAATACGGCACCCTCGCCAACGATCCGGCTTTCGCCAATACGCTGAAAGCTCTTTACGATATTGCCAATACCAATCCGCCCACTCTGGCGACTTTGCAGTCGGCTTCCACAGCGCTTAGCGCCGCCACCACCGATCTTGGCAAAACCCTGGAAACCCTCTCGGCGCAATCGGATCGGCTGACCGCTTTGGTCGATACCCAGACCGAGTTCCAGCTTTTCGCCGAAAGCGCCCTGGAGAGCCTGACCAAGGTCGATGTCGCCGAGGCCACCGCCAAGGCCTCCGAGCGGAGCGTGGTGCTCAAGGCCTCGTTCTCGGCCCTGTCGTCGATGATCAGCCTGTCGTTGCTTGATTACCTGCGCTGATCCCGGCGCTGGGCGGCCCCGCCGGGACGCGGGGCCGGTATGGGCCGAGGCTTAGCCCTCGGCCTTCCGCCCCAGGGGGGCGCGGCCGTGGGCGATCAGCCAGCCCAGCGTCGTCACCACCGCCAGGGCGGCCATCGACAGGCCGAGCATCACCCAGTCGTGGGTCACGAAAGTCTCATAGGTGCGGGTCTGGGCCAGGGCTCCGACCAGATCGTGGCGCTTTTCGAAGATGCCGAGGACGATCGCCACCGCCAAGGCCGGGGCGCCGCCCACCAGCATCCAGCCACATAGCGGCGCCCTCACCCACAGGCCGGCCAAGGTGACCAGCAGCAGCAGCACGGGCGAGAAGAGTTCGACGCCGGCTTGCGGGGTGATGGCGAAAATCGGCAGGTGAAGGGCGGCGAACACCGCCGTCCAGGCGCCTAGCAGCGGCAAGGGCGGGCGCGGCCGGGCGTTTTCGTGCACGCGGGCGCGGACCCAGGCGCAGGCCGCGTCAAACGTCTCCGGGGTGCAAAAGATCACCCCCAGGGTCCGCCGCCCGCCGCGCAGCACCAAGGTGCGGTTGGCGGGGTCGACGGCCAAACCGTCCACCCGCTTCCACGGCAGGGTTTGGTGCGGCTGGTCGGCGACCAGCAGGCCGGGGCCGGCGCTGGCCGGGCGTCCCGACATCTGGGTCAGCCAGCGCAACAGCCGCCCGGTTGCCGGGGGGGCTTGGTCTAGGGTTTCGCGCATCAGGCCGCGCTCGGTCAGGGTGAAGCGCAGGCGCAGCCGATCGCCGCGCGGCAAAAGCGCCGCGACCAGCCCGGCCACCACCGGCGCGCAGACCACGGCCGCCAAAGCGGCGAGCAGCGGCGGCAGGCCGGCCCATTTGCCCTGAACGCCAAGCGCCATGGTGGTGACGAAAGCCAGCACCAGCCAGACCAGGATGGCGACACGCGATAATCCGCCAATCAGACTCCGCCGGCCGAGAAAGGCGATATCGACATCCCAACGCAACGCGGGAAGAGTGGTGCCCATAGTATGAAACCTTCATGCCGAAGCGATGGAAAAGCGACCTTGCGCCGTTTCTTGCCATCACGCCTTGATGCAGTTCAAGAAATCAAGGTGATCGCGCCCTCGGCGCCTCTCGCCGCCCGATAAAACCGGCGGGGCGGCGAAAGTGGACCGACCGGTTCAGACGCCTGCGCGCCAGCCTTGACGCTGGCCGTCGGGAGTGGTCATGTCTGAGCGTAACCTGAATCAATGACGGGCGATTTTCCGTTGGCTAAAGTCCGCCGGACCATCGAGCCGAGAAGGAGTCTTTGATGACCGAAATGACCGGTCTCACCCCGCTGATGATCGCTGGGCAATTAACGCGGCCGCTGCCGTTTTCCGTGGTGCAGGCGCTGACCGCCCCGGTGTTCCGTCACTGGACCCAGGTTTGGGGACCGGCGCTCGGCAACCGGCTGTCGGGTCAAACCGGCTGTTTGTCGATCCGCCCGGTTGGCTGGCCGGTCTGCGTCGAGATCAGCCTTTTTCCGGCGGACGCGGCCGATCCCAAGGGTCGGGTCGAGATGTCCCTCGCTACCCCGGAAACCAGTCTGGCCACGGCGATCATCAGTGCCGCGCCCGAGGTTCTGCTTGACCTGATGGCGGCCAAGGACGGCCCCGATGGCGACGGCGCCTTTTTCTCGCGCGCCTTGCGCATGGAAGGCGATACCGGGCTGGTCATGGCCTTCCGCTATGCCATGGAAGACGCCGGGTTGAACCTGGAAACCCTGGCGCGCGACGTTCCCGCGCCCTTGGCCAAGGTGATCGCCCTGTTGTCGGGGCGGCTCGCCCCCCTGCACCAACGGGCGATGAAGGATCTGGAGCGGGCGCAGACCCTGCTGTTCGCCCCCTTGCGCGGCGATCTGGCGCGGTTGACGGCCCGGGTGCAGCGCTTGGAGGCGGCGGGCCCGGCCCGGCGCCCGCGCGTCGTCTCGAAGGGGGATATCGCCCATGGTTGAAACGCTGTGTCGTCCGGTTCGAGACGACTCCATCGAACTCGAATGCCCGGCGGGCACCCCCGCCGCCCTGGCGGCGGCGATCGAGGCTGGGGCTGATTCCATTTACTTTGGCTTCCGCGACCGCACCAACGCCCGCAATTTCCCCGGCCTTAACTTCACCTTCGACGAAGCCGCCGAAGCGGTGGACGCCTGCCGCAAGGCCAACGTGAAGCCGTTGATCGCGCTCAACACCTATGCCGATGCCGGCGACGAGGCGCTGTGGCGGCGCAATATCGATTTCGTCGCCACCCTCGATGTCGAGGCGGTGATCATCTGCGATATCGGCTTAATGGATTACGCGGCGAAGAAGCATCCCGATCTCGCCCTGCATCTGTCGGTCCAGGCCTCTGCCTCCAACCCGGAAGCGGTGGCTTTTTATCGCGAGGCTTTCAATATCCGCCGCGTCGTGCTGCCGCGCGTGCTGTCGGTGGCCGAGATCGCCAGCCTGACCGCCGAGATCGCCCCGGTCGAGGCCGAGGTTTTCGTCTTCGGCGGCCTGTGCGTGATGGCCGAGGGCCGCTGCGCCCTGTCGTCCTATGCCACCGGCCTATCGCCCAACAAGGACGGCGTGTGTTCGCCGGCCAGCCATGTGCGCTATGAGCAGGAAGGCGACGTGATGGTGTCGCGTCTGGGCGATTTCACCATCAACCGCTTCGAAGCCGGCGAGTCCGCGGGCTATCCCACCCTGTGCAAGGGGCGGTTCTGTTCGCCGGCGCGCACCGGTCATCTGTTCGAGGATCCGACCAGCCTTGACGCCTCGGCCATCCTGCCCGATCTGCGGGCGGCGGGGGTCAAGGCCCTGAAGGTGGAAGGCCGCCAGCGCGGCAAGGCCTATGTCGCCCAGGTCATCCGCGCCTTGCGTCAGGCCCTTGACGGCGTCGATGCCGGGCTTGCCAAGAACAAGCTGATGGAAGGTGGCGGCGCCACCGAAGGTGCCTACCGGCGCGACTGGCGATAAGAAGGGTGGAAAGAATGACTCGCGTTGATATCGCGCTCGGGCCTTTGACCTATAACTGGCCCGCCGACAAGCGCCGCGCCTTCTATGAAGACATCGCCAAGCAGCCGGTCTTCGACATGGTTTATATGGGCGAAACCATTTGCGCCAAACGGTCGGCGATCGTTGGCGAAGCGATGGCCGACAGCGTGCTGGCTTTGGAGGCGGCGGGCCGCACGGTGGTCTATTCCACCTTGTCGCTGGCGATCACCGATCCCGAGCGTCAGGCGATCACCGATGTGGCCGCCGATCGGGATCTGCTGGTTGAGGGCAATGACGCGGGTGCCCTGCGCGCCTGCGCCGGCCGCCCCCACCATGTCGGCCCCCATGTGAACGTCTATAACGAAGGCACGCTTGATGTTCTGGCTGCCCGGGGCGCCACCTCGATCTGCCTGCCCTGGGAATTGGAGCGGGCCTCGATCGAGCGGCTGGCGGCGCGGGCCCGTCACCACGGCATGGTCGCCGAGGTCGAGGTTTTCGGCAAGGCGCCGCTGGCTATTTCGGCGCGCTGCCACCATGCCCGGGCCTATGGTCTGGCCAAGGACGGTTGCCAATATGTTTGCGGCAAGGATCTGGAGGGCATGCCCGTCGATACCCTTGATGGCGAGGCCTTTCTCACCCTCAACGGTTTGCAGACCCAGGCCGATGCCGTGACCCTGCTGGTCTCGGAAATCGCCTCGCTGGTCGAGGCCGGGGTGGGGCGGTTGCGCCTGTCGCCGTTGAACATGGACATGGGGGCGGTCGCCGGCATCTACCGCGCCTTGCTTGATGGCGCGCTCGAGGCCGATGTCGCCCAGGAGCGGTTGATCACCCTGCTTGGCGATCGGGCGGTGGCCAACGGTTTCTATTACGGCATCGAAGGCTCCAGCTTCGCGGCTTGACGCACCTGACGGTAAGGGCCGGAGGGCGTTCCCAACGGAGCGCCGTCCGGTCCTTTTTCATGGCCGCCTTGCCGTCAGGGCGGCGGTGGTGGCGTCAAAACGGCTTTGGGCGACGGTGATCTGGGCGAAATTGGCGGTGATCCAGGCAAACAGCGGATCAAGGGCGGCGGCCAGGGTGTGGCCAAGCGGCGTGATGGCGTAATCGACGCTGACCGGCGTCGTCGGGATCACCGTGCGCAGAACCAGCCCGTCGCGTTCCAGCCGGCGCAGGGTTTGCGACAGCATCTTTTGGGAAATGCCGTCGATGGCCCGGCGCATCTCGTTGAAGCGATAGGGCCGCTCCACCAGCAAGCCAAGGATCAGCACCGTCCATTTATCGGCGATGCGATCAAGAACCTGTCGGGTCGGGCATTGGGCGACATAGGGATCGGCCTGCTGGGCAAGGGCGGCTACGAGCGCGTTCATCGCGGCGATTTTCCTTTGCAAGGGACCTTCGAGGACGCCCCTTGCGGTTTCCCTGCGGTGACCTGCGCGGGGGAAAGTGCCTTCTTGCGGGATTTGTGAAACAGGGGCATCTGGTATCCGACAGTAACCTGCTTCATCGGAGAAATCATCATGCCTATCGCCCTAATCGGCGCCTCGGGCAATGCCGGGTCGCGCATCCTTGCCGAATTGTCGCGTCGCGGTCACCGCGTCACCGCCCTGGTCCGCCATCCCGAAGCCATTCCCGCCTTGCCCGGCGTCACCGCCCAGGCCGCCGATGTCGGCGACGGCGAAACCCTGGCCAAGCTGCTGGAAGGTCACGACGCGGTGATTTCGTCGGTGCATTTCACCGCCAGCGATGCCCCAACCCTGATCGCGGCGGTGCGCACCTCCGGCGTCGGGCGCTATCTGGTGGTTGGCGGGGCCGGCAGTCTGGCCGTGGCGCCGGGCAAGCGGCTGATCGACGATCCGGGCTTCCCCGCCGTTTATCGGGAAGAAGCGGGCAAGGGCGCCGCCTTCCTTGATCTGCTGCGCGGCACCGAGGACCTTGATTGGACCTTCCTGTCGCCCTCGGCCGAATTCATCGCCGGCGAGCGCACCGGGGTTTTCCGCTTGGGCAGCGATGATCTGCTGGTCGACGCCAACGGCCGTAGCTGGATTTCCTTTGAGGATTACGCCATCGCCCTGGTCGACGAGGTGGAAACGCCGCGCCACCCCAAGGCGCGGTTCACCGTCGGCTATTAAATCAAAGACCCTGGGAGCAGGGGGCGGGCGATCCTATCCGTCGATGCCTTCGAGCATCGGTTCCGCCGCCTCCTCGCCGGCTTTTGCGCGCTTGGCGCGGCTTTTGACCCCCTTGCGGATGTCGGCGATAGCCACCAGCGTCGCCTCGCGGCGAACGAACCAATGGGCCCAGGCGTTCAGAACGCGCGGCTCGCCGGTGGTCGGATTGAGGTCGTTGGCCGCTTTCTGGACCACAACCAGGGCGGCCTGAAGCCAAGCCCCCCGCCTTTGCGGGGTAAGGGGGGCATCGTTCATGTGCAGGGCGCCGCCCCGGGCCACGGCCACGCCGTTTGCGGGCCGGGTTCCGGCGTCCTTTTTGTGCAGGAAGCAGAAAATCTCCTCGCCCTCCGCCAGAACGGCGCCATCCCCCAGATCCAGACCGATGCCCGGGGTCGGCAGGGGGGCCTCGGTCGGCGTGGGGGGCGCCTCGACAAGGTCTGCGGGCGGCGGTTCGCTTGCGATCGCCGGCCGGGCCACCTCGATGTGCAGGGTATGGACATCCCCGGCGCCGGCCATGCCCAGCGGCTCGATCCCCAAGCGGGTCATTGTCGCCTTCAGATCGTCCAGGCAGCCCTGGCGGTCGGAGATCCACGACGATCCCCAGCATCGCCAAAAGATCCAGCCCAGACGTTCGAGCGCTTTCTGGCGGCGGAGGTCGTGGGCCCACCGGTCCGGGCCGTGATACTTGTCGCCGTCCAGTTCGATGGCAAGGCGGCGGTCATCGGCGCCTTCGACCACGAAGTCGATGCGGTAGCCGCCGACGGGAACCTGCGGCTTGAGGCGGTAGCCGAGATCGAGCAGGCATCTGCCAAAGTCGCGCTCGAAGCCGGAATCGCAGAGATCGAGCACCTCGGTGGGCTCGATGACCTTGCCCGCCGCCATCGGATTGCGGAAATGCTCGATCAACCTCGCCTTCAGGTCGCCCGGCTTGAGGTGGCTGGCGGCGACCGAGCGCACCAGCACGAGGCGGTCGCGGGCGCGCGAGGTGGCGACGTTGAAGCGCTGCTCCCATTTGCGCTCGGCCTGCATGATCGCCGTTTCCGGACACGCGACCATGGACAAAAACATGATATCGCGCTCCTGGCCCTGGAAGGTGGCGGAACTGCCGCAGAGGATGCGGTGCTTTTCGATCACCTCGGTGCCAAGGTCTCTGACCAGCCGCTCGTAGATCAACCTGGCCTGGGCCGATCCGATCAACGAGATCACGCCGATGGAGCGCCTCTGGAAAGCCGGGTCCTGGGTCAGTTTGGTGATTTCATCAACGATGACATCGCTCTCGGCCCGGTTGATCTCTCCGGTCTTGCGGCCGTGGGGCACATAGATGTCGATGAGTGGCGGATCGAGGCGTTCGGACGCCTTGGGCAGGCGCAAGGGGATCAGCGGCGTGGGATAGAAGCCGCTGCTGAAGCGGATGATCGGCTCGACGCAGCGGAAATGCTCGCGCAGCATCACCGCCTTGCCGGGGAAGACCATGCCGCCCAGCTCA
Organism: Rhodospirillum rubrum ATCC 11170; assembly: GCF_000013085.1. Lineage (NCBI taxonomy): Bacteria > Pseudomonadati > Pseudomonadota > Alphaproteobacteria > Rhodospirillales > Rhodospirillaceae > Rhodospirillum > Rhodospirillum rubrum. Next base: position 2,935,903 of record NC_007643.1, on the reverse strand, counting down.
TAAAGCGAGGTCGCCGGGTCCATCTGATCGGCGAAGGGCAAGCCGCTGAGAAAGGTGGTGCGCAGCTGGATGATCTTGCGGTCGTTGAGCCCGATGATCGTCGGGCTGACTTGCTTGTCGTCGCCGACGATCAGTACCTTCTTGCCGCGCAGGATGGCGGGCAGGGCGGTGATATCGGACTGCGAGGCCTCGTCGATGATGACAAGGTCGAAGGCGGCAAGGTCGGGCGGCAGTTGTTCGGCGACCCGCCATTCCGGAAGAATCCAACACGGCACCGCCTGGGCCGTTTCCATGGCGGCCTCGCGGATGATGCGGCGCTGCCGTCCGGCCGATTTGCCCGTACCCTTGCCCAGGCGGGCGATGGCCGCGCCGAATTTGGCCAGGGCCGCCTCCACCTTATTGGACATGCCAAGCTTGAGGCCAAGGAAGGTGCGCAGGCGCACGAGCTCGGCGAAGAGCTTCCTTTGCTCGGCCTCGGCCCTGGCGCGGTCTTCGGAAAGCGCGCGGACGGTTTCCCTGTCGCCGAGCGAGCGCAAATGGCCCTTCGCCCGCGCCCAATCCCAGGATTTGCGCCAGTCATCGGGAGTCCAGGGATCGTCGCCGCCCCGGGGGGGCTCCGTGCGCAGCTTGGCCGCCCACAGCGGGGCGCCGGAGGCGGAAACCTTGCCGACCAGGGCATCTAAGCGGGCGATATCGTCGGCGATGGCCTCAAGCCGGACCGCCTCCGATAGAATGCTGCGCCACGCCTCGGCGATGGCGGTTTGTGGGATATCGGTCAGGCCGAGGGAGTGGCAAATCGCCCGCAGGGCCGCATGGAACGGCAAAGGCAGATCTTGGGCGATCGCCAGCCCCTCGGCCTTCACCGTTTCGGCGTCGGCCAGATCGGCCTTTTCCAGATTGACCGCCAAGGCCTCGGCCAGCCGCGCGGTACGGCCATGGTAGAGCGCCTCATCGATGTCGAGGTCATAGGGGAACAACAGGCGCAGCGCGTCGCGGCAAGGCTCGACCTCTTCGTGGAGCCTCCACACCCGCTCGACCAAGCCGCCAAGTCTCAGGACCGCGCTTTCGGCGCCACGCCCTTCGGCGGGAAGGGGCGGCAGGTCCAGGGCCTGGGCGATGGCGTTCCACCGCCCCAGGAACAGGCCAAGCTGCTGGCGCCAGACCCGATAGGCCTGGATGGTCGCCCAGTCTTCCCGGGTGGCCGGCGGATGACCCTCGAGACGCACCGCCTCGATCCGCGATTTGAGGCCGCCCTTGAACAGCGAGAACACCCCGAAGGGGTTCCGACCGGCGGCCAGATCCTCCAGGGCCTTGTCGAAAGCCGGGTCCTCGGCGCCGCCCTCGAGGATCACGCCCTTGAGGGCAAATCCGCGGCCCCGTTCACACAGCGCGATCCAGTTCGAGAGGACCACCTTGAGGGACGCCAGGGCCCTCTCGTCCATGCGCCGGAGACCAAGCAGACCGTGATAGACGTCAAACAGCCAGCCCTCGCTTTCGAGGTCGTTCAGGGTTTCGCCGAGATCCTGGAGCCATTCGGCCAGGGTCTGCGCCCCATCGAGGCCGATGGCGTTGTCCAAGGACAGGGCGGGGATCTCCCCGGCGTTGGCGTAGGCCTCGATCTCATTGATGCGGGCAAGGCCGCGATGGGCGGCCAGCACCCGGGCGAGTTCGGGCAGGTCGGCCGGCTTGGGCAGCGCCTCGTGGGGATAGGCGAGGTCGCCGGCATGGCGGTGGCGAAGGGCGCGGATTTCGGCGATGTCGGCTTCGCTGAATCGTGGCTGGTGACGGGCCTGCGTCGTCAGGCGGTCTTCGAACCACAGGTGGCGCGGGCTTTCCTCGACCACCGCCTTGGCCACCTCCATGGGCAAGGCGGTGTCGTCGCCATAGGCCATCGGGGCGAGGTTATGGTTGGCGAAGGCCAAAAGCTGGCGGTCGACCGTGGCGATGGTCTCGCGCAGGCTGGCGATGCGGGCCTGTTTTTCCCGGATCTCCTCGTTGACGATCCGTGGATTGATCGATTTGGCCTCGTCGGCCAGGATGCGGACGGCGTTCTCCAACTGGCGCGCGCCCTCGCGATCATTGTGGATGACGGCGATGGCCAGGTCGCGGATGCCTTCGGGGATCTTCTCCTGCAGCGCGGTCAGGGCCTCGGGGGTTTTCGCCGTGACCAGCACCCGCCGCTTCGTCGCCAGATAATGGCAGATGATATTGGCGATGGTGTGCGTCTTGCCCGTGCCGGGCGGCCCCTGGACCAGCACCCCCACGGTGTCGTCGTCTTGCAGGCGGCGGATGATCTCTTGCTGGTCGTCGTTATAGGGCAGCGGGAAGAAGTGGATCTCCTCGGCCGGCCGGACGCCCTGAAAGGCCTCGCCCGCCCCGGGGGCGAGGCTGCGGCTGAGGGCCCGGTCGGGCAGGTCGAAGTCGGCCCCGCTGAGGTCGATCAGGCTGTCCTCGCCGGCGAAGGGCAAGGTGTCGGAGGGGGCCTCGACGAAGCCCCGGGCCGGCCTTGGCAGGTCGCTTTCGTCGGTGACGGCGTCAAGCTTCTTGATCAGGCGGCTGATGTCATCCTTGCGGATGTCTTCCCCGCGCGGGCGGACGTAAAGAACCCAGGTGTCGGTGATGCGCAAAAAACCGTCGACGGCCGGCAAGGTGCGGTCGCCCGGGTCGCCCAGCGTGTCGGGATGATAGATGCCGGTGGCCGAGAGCCGGGCGGCGCAGACCCGCAGGACGCTTTCGAAGCTCGAGGTGTCAAAGGGGGTGAACCCCCGGTCCGGGTCGTCGACAAGGGCGTCGAACTGCGCGCCGATATCGCGTTCGATCGCTTTGCAGCCCTCGATCTCCAGGGCGTGAAAAGGGCGTAGGGCCAAATGGGGCAGGGTCCGCCGCGGCCGGATCAGCAGAGTTCCGTCCTCTTCCAGCTCGGTCTCGACCAATTGTTCGATCAGCGGGGCGCTGACGCGCTCGGTCTTGGTCGCCCAACGCGCCATGCCGGCGCCGAAAACCAATTCGATCGGGGTGTCGTCCCCCATCGACAATAAGCTCAGGTGGATTGCGTAGATCTTGTTGTAGAAGTCGATGGCTTGGCGCCGGGGGCGTTCGACCTGGGCCCAGGCGGTCCAGGGGCCGTCGATGTAGTCCTGCCAGAGCCTGCGAAAATCGACCATATTGGCCGTGCGCAAGATGACATCCATACGCTCGGGCAAAGCCGTGTCGGCTTTGACGGGGACCATGACGTCCTCGAGGTCGGGCAGCAGGCCCGCCTCCGCCAGATCGGAGATCTCCTCGATCGGCAAGGTGAGCATGCGCTCGGCCACGAGCTTGGGCGGTGTGTTCGGCGACGGATGGGAGGCGACGTCGACCCAGCCGTCGAACATCGCATCGCAAGGCGGCGGCGGGGTTTCGCGCAGCCGTCGCGCCCGCACCCAGGTTTCGGCGTCGACGGCGATGTCGACCCCCTCCAGGCCAACGACGACGTGCTCGGGAAACCGCGGATATTTTTCGCGCGTGAGGTCGAAAACCACCTTGTCGTTAAAGGACAGCAATTCCTCGGTATATCGAAGGAGATTGCCAAGATCCTTCTTGGTTTTCGCGAGAGCGTCCATCCACCTCGTCCCTTACGCCAAGCCAACCGCTAGAGCGGGATGGCGAAAAGTGTGCGCGGTTTTCGCCTAAGATCCCGCTCTAACATTTAGATTTAGATCAGGATTCAGATTTCAGGTCGATCAGACCTGAAATCATCCTGATCTAGCAAATCGTCGTCGCGCCCTGTTCCACAGCGCTCGGGATTTGCTCCAAGTATTCCAATGATGTAGCGCAGGCCAAGGGGGCAGGAAAGCGCGATGTCGGGAAAAGGGCGTGATCGTGGACGCCAAGGACCCGCCGGCGGGAGGGGGGCGGGGGTCAGCGCCCCCAGACACCCCGGCCGGCTTGGCGGGCCTTGCGTTCGGCGGCGACCAGATCGGCCGGCGCGTCGGCGGTGGCGCGGGCGCCGCCGTTGAACAAGGCCACTTCCGACAGATCCCAGCCTTCGACATCGCAGCGCCAGCGCTCGCGTCCCGCCGGGCGGCAGGTGACGGAGCGATCGCCGATATAGCCCGCCATATCGCGGGCCGGACGGCCGGTGAGGCCCTTCACCCCTTCAAGGCGAACCACCCGCCCGCCCAGGCGCAAGGTTCCGGTATCGACCACCGCCTCGGGCACGGCCGAGAACGGTTGGCGCGACGGGACGGCCGGCGCCGGGGTGGGGGCGGGCGGAGCGGCGGCGGGGAGGGTGGCGGTGGTGGCGGCGGCGATCGGCGCGGCCGGGGCGCTGCCCGCGACCCCGCCGGCCAGGGCGCGGGCGGCGAAGCTTTGCCACAGCTTGGCCGGCAGGCCGCCGCCGCTGATGCCGGTCATCGGCGTTTCGTCGTCATTGCCGACCCAGACGCCGATCACCAGATTGCCGGCGAAGCCGATGAACCAGGCGTCGCGGTTGTCCTGGGTGGTGCCGGTCTTGCCGTAGGTCGGCACCCCCAGGGCGGCGGCCCGTCCGGTCCCTTGGGTGACAACGGCGTTGAGCAGATCAAGGGCGCTGGCGCGCGGCCAGGGCGCCCGGCCCGACTGGCGCACCGGCGGGCGGATCTCGCCACTGCCCGGGGTGCGCAGAACCTCGATCACCCGGGGCTGGACGGTGGCACGGTCGGCGGCGACGGCGGCGAAGGCGCTGGTCAGATCAAGCAAGGTGGCGGGGAAGGTGCCAAGGGCCAGACTGGGCAAAGGTTGGAGATCGTCCTTCAATCCCATCGATCGCGCCGTGGCGATCACCGCCTCGCGGCCCACCGCCTCTTGCAGGCGGACGGCGGCCAGATTGTAGGAATGGGCGAAGGCGACGCGCAGCGGCACGCTGCCATGGCCGGCACCGCCGCCATAATTCTCGGGGCTCCAGCCGTCGATCGTCAGCGGCGTGTCGTCGATCGGGTCATCGGGGCGCCAGTTGTTCGACAGCGCCGTAAGATAGACAAACAGCTTGAAGATCGAACCGGGCTGGCGGCGGGCCTGGACGGCGCGATTGAACTGGCTTTCCTGATAGTCGCGACCGCCGACCATGGCCAGGACCCGGCCATCGGGGGCCATCGCCACCAGGGCGGCCTGGGTGGCGCGCAGGCCTGCGCCCTCGGCGGCCATTCCCTCCTGGATCGTCTGCTGGGCCAGCACCTGCAGCCGGCGATCAAGGGTGCTGACCACCAGGAAGTCGCCCGACAGCGGCCCCAGGGCCTTGCGCGCCTCATCGGCGATCCAGTCCGACACCGCGCCATAGGCCGGCAGTTCGACCGGCGGAACGGCGAGCGAGGCGGGATGGGCCTTGGCCCAGGTCGCCTCGTCGGCGCCGATCAGTCCCTGGTCGCGCATCACGTCCAGAACCAGTTCGGCGCGCTGGCGGGCGACATCAAGGGCCGTGGTCGGGCCGGTGCGGGCCGGGGCCTGGATCAATCCGGCGATCATCGCCGATTCCGCCAGCGACAGATCGGTCACCGGCTTGTTGAAATAACGCCGGGCGGCGGCATCGACGCCATAGGAGCCGGCGCCGAGATACAGCGAATTGAGGTAGCGTTCTAGAATCTCGTCCTTGGTCAGCTTGCGCTCGATCCACAGGGCGAGCATGGCCTCCTGGATCTTGCGGGTGAAGGTCTTTTCCGGGGTGAGCAGGGTGTTCTTGACCAGTTGCTGGGTCAGGGTGCTGGCCCCTTGCGTCCGTCCGCCCGAGCGCAGATTGACCCAGATCGCCCGCGCGATGCCCCTCGGATCGACGCCCCAATGGTCGCGGAAGCGGCGGTCTTCGAAGGCGATCACCGCGTTGACCAGCGAAGCGGGCATCTCGGCCAGGGCGACTGGCCGGCCGGCGGTGACCCCCCGCGTCGCCACCACCGTGCCTTCCGCGTCGGCGATCAGAAACCCCGAACGCTCGGGCTCCTGGAAGCTGGGCGACAGCGGCATGGTGTAGAGGTTGATCGCCAGCACAAGGACGCCAAGCGCCAGAACCACGCCGGCGATCGCCAGGGCGATCCGTCCCGGGTGCCGCAAAGCCGGTCGGCGAGGGGGGCGGGGGGCTTCGGGCGGGTCGATGTCTTCGGGACGGCGGTTGCCCGACAGGCGATCAGAAGGCGAGGGAATCATGGGCGGGCCTTGCGTGTGGCCGCTTTCGGGCCGGGAAGAGGAGACGGCGGGCTTGGGTGGCGGTCAAGCCTAAGTCAAAGACCATGGCCGTCCTAGGGCAACCTTTCCGGGCGGTCTGGGTTTCTAGGCGACGGAAATACCTCATCTGGAGACGTCGCCATGGATATCGTCCGCATCATTATCGCCATCCTCCTTCCGCCGCTTGGCGTGTTTTTGCAAGTCGGATTGGGAAAGCAGTTCTGGATCAACGTTCTGTTGACCTTGCTGGGCTATATCCCCGGTATCGTGCATGCCATCTGGGTGATTGCCAAGTACTGATGACGGCGGCCGGAGGCCCGGCCGGGGGGGTTACAGGGCGCCCAGGGCCTCCTTGGCGCCGCTGATGATGAACTGGACGGCCAAGGCGCCCAGGATAATGCCGAGCAGGCGGTCGAGCGTATGGGTCAGGGTTTCGCCCAGCATGCGCTGGACCGCCCCGGCGGTCAGCAGAAGGGCGAGCGTGGGCAAGGTCACGGCCAGAATGGCGACGATCACCCACATCAGGCCAATGGCGGTGCCATCGCTTTCGCGCGAGAACAGCAACACGGCGGTGATCGCCCCGGGACCGGCGATCAGCGGGATGGCCAAGGGAAAGACGCTGGGATCGGAGGTTTCGCCGCCCATCTCCTTGTCCATGGCCTTGGCGCTTTCGTTGCGGCGGATGGTGCGCTTGGCGAAGATCATCTCATGGGCCAGCACCAGCAGCATCAGGCCGCCGGCGATACGGAAGGCCGAGATGTCGATCCCCAGCAAATGCAGGAATTTACCGCCGGCCACGGCGAAGGCGACGAGCACGAAGGTGGCGAGCAAGGTACCCTTGATCGCCACCTGACGGCGATAGGCCGCCGGTCGCCCGGCGGTCAGCCCGACGAAAATCGCCAGCAGACCCAGCGGATCGACAAGAACGAGCAAGGTGGTGATCTGCGATAACAAGGAATCGATCATGGGGGAATCCGAAGCGGGAGTGACGCTCTCCCCGCAAGTGGGGGGAGGGGAGGGCCGAGGCAAGCCGGGGGTTGAAAGCCTGCCAGTGCATGGCCGATAAAGAGCCCCATGACAAGCCCTAGCAAGACCCCCAATCTGTTCGCCCCCCTTGCCGAGATCGACGCCGAACGACCGGCGCTGATCAGTGAAGAGGGACTCCTGACCCATGGCGCCCTGCGGCGCCGGGTGGGCGCCGTCCAGCGTTGGCTGGCCGATCAACCCGCCGAACGGCCGTTGCTGCTGAGCGCCACCGCCGCGTCCGACCTGCTGCCCGCCTTCATCGCCGCCGGCGCCCTGGGGCGAACGGCGGCGGTGGGCGATCGCCGGTGGTCCGAGGCGGTGCGGGCGCGGGTGGTCGCCGCCCTTGGTCAGCCGTTGATCGGCGAGTCCCTTCCGGCTTTCCCAACCGGAGAGGCGGCCGACGACCCGCCGCGCTTCGCGCCCAATCCCTCCCGGCCCTTCTATGTCGGCTTCACCTCGGGCACCACCGGCCTGCCCAAGGCCTATGCGCGCAGCCATCGCTCGTGGATCGAAACGATGGTGGCCGGGCGCGATGGCTTCGCCCTGGACGCCGCGGATCGCATTCTGGTGTTGGGGCCGCTCGTCCATTCCCTGGCGCTCTATGGCGCGCTTCAGGCCCTTTGGCTGGGCGGGGCGGCGATCGTCGACGGGATGGGGGGATGGGGCGTCGATCAGGGGGCGACGGTGGTGATCGGGGTGCCGCCGCTGCTGGCCGCCCTGGCCCGCACCGGCCCCCATTCGGCGATCCGCACGGTTCTTTCGTCGGGCCAAGCCCTTGATCCCACCACCGAGGCGGTGCTGCGTCGCGGCTTTCCCAAGGCCGTCCTCGTTGATTTCTATGGAACCTCCGAACAGAGCTTCATCGCTTGGCGCGCCGTGGGCGAGGAGGCGACCCGGGGCACGGTCGGCCGCCCCTTCGCCGGGGTCGAGGCCGAAATCCGCGATGCCGAGGGTCGGCCCGTCGCCCCAGGGGTCCAGGGCCGCTTGCATGTGAAAAGCCCGATGGTCTTCGACGGCTATCTTGAAGGCCTTGATCGGGGAGGCTTTTCCAGCAAGGACGGCTGGTCGAGCGTTGGCGATCTCGGCTGGCTGGGCGAGGATGGAACCCTGACCCTGGCCGGGCGCGAGGGCGGCATGGTGGTGGTTCGCGGGGTCAATGTCTTTCCCCAGGAGGTCGAGGCGGCGCTTAAGGCCCTGCCCGGGATCCTCGATGCCGGGGTCGTCGGTCTGCCCGACGCCGGACGCGGCGCCTTGCTGGTCGCCCTGGTGGAGGGCGAAGGCGTGGTCGATCCCGCCGCCCTGGGGGCCTTGCGCCCGGAGAAACGGCCGCGGCGGATTATCGGCGTTAGCGCCCTGCCTCGCACCCTGACGGGGAAAATCGACCGCCGGGCCCTGGCCGAGCTGGCGGCCGGCTTGATCGCCCGATAAGGCGGTCAGGCCGTCGCCGCTCCGCTGTCCTTGATCGGCTGGGGAGACGGGACGGCTTGAACGCCCCGGGGGGCCTTGATCGGGAAAACCACGGTGAAGGTGGTGCCGGTGCCGGGGTGGCTGCTCAGCGTCATCGTTCCGCCTAGCGACTGGGTGACCAGATTATAGACGATGTTGAGGCCGAGGCCGGTGCCGCCCTGGCCCCGGCGGGTGGTGAAGAAGGGATCGAAGACCCGGCCCTGGATCTCGTGGGGGATGCCTTTGCCCGTATCGAAATAGACCAGCTCGACGCGCCCGGGGGCGCTGTCGGGCAGCAGTCTGGCTTCGACGCGGATGGTGCCGGTCTCGTGGGGCTCGAAGCCATGCATCAGGGTGTTCATGACGAGATTGGACAGAATGCGAAACAGCACCCCGGGATAACCATCAACCATCAACCCCGGTTCGATGGCGCGTTCGACGGTCAGGCGGGTTTGGCGCAGCCGGGGATTGAGGCTTTGGAAGATCTCGTCGATGTAGGTATCAAGCGCGAAGGTGCGGCGGTCATCGCTCACCTGATCGACCGCGACTTGTTTGAAGCTCTGCACCAGATCGCCGGCGCGGCTGAGATTGGTGAAGATCAGACGGGCGGTTTCCTCGGCCCGCTCCATGTAATCGGCCAATTCCGAGCGCCGCAGCGTGCCCGAGCGGAAGCGCCCGGCGATTTGGCGGGTCTCCTGATCGAGGAAGGTCGCCCCCGTGATGCCCGTTCCCAGGGGCGTGTTGATCTCATGGGCGATGCCCGCCACCAACTGGCCGAGAGAGGCCAGCTTCTCGGCCTGGACCAGGGTGTCCTGGGTCGAGCGCAGATCGCTTAACGCCTGTTCGGCCTGCTGGCGCGCGGCCCTCAAATCGCGTTCGTTGTCCTTGAGGGCGGTGATGTCGATCAGCACGCCATTGAGGATGATGGTGTCGGGTTCTTCCCCCGGGGTGGGGGCGGCGACCACCCGCCACCAGCGTTCGCCGCCATTGGCCAGGGCGATCCGTCCTTCCTGGATCCAGTCCCGGGAGTCGCGGGCGGCTTGGGCGGCGCGGACCACCCAGGCCCGCTGGTCTTCCAGGCTGAACCCCAGCTTGCGCCAATCGGCCAGGACCAGGGCCGGTGAAACGCCGAACAGATCCTGACAGCGCGGGCTGACATAGAGGAAACGGGGTTCGCCAAGCGGGCGCCAGAACCACTGGAACAGCACGCCGGGGACATTGGTGGCCATGGCGCGGAAGCGGCCCTCGCTTTGACGCAAGGCGTGTTCGCGGTCGGCGATGGCCTGGGCGTAACCTTTGAGGGCGCGGGCCATATCGCCGATCTCGTCGGCGTCGTCGCTGCCCTCCAATACCAGCGGCCGGGTCGAGAGCGGGGCGGTCATCGCCGCCCGCAGGGTGGCCAGACGGCGCAGCACGGTGCGCTGGAGGTGAAGAAGGACGATGCCGGCGCCGAACACGCCGAAAAGCGACAGGACGATCATCATGGCGCCCCGGTTGTGCAGTTCCGCGCGCAAGACAAGGGCGCTTTTGACCGCCTCTTCGGCGATGCGGTCGGCCAATTGGGACGAGGCACCCGATAGCAGATCGCCGCTCAGGCGGTTGCGCGTCAGTGTTCCCTGAATGCCGCGGGTGATGTCCATATGGGCTTGGCGCCGGTTGAAGATCCCAGCCTCGCCAAGCCCAAGGTGGCGCAATTCGGCGGTCGAGCGGCGCATGTCTTGCGACAAGGGGTCGCTCAGTCTGGCGCTCTCGGTTTCGGCCGTCTCGAGCAGGTCGCCAAAGGCCTCGCCCAGGTTGCGCAAGATCGCGGCGTCGGTGGTGGCCAGGGCGGCGATCAGCACGGTGTTGGCATCCTGGGCGCCGGCCGCCCAGCGCCGGGCGATGGCGGCGTCTTCCGGCGGGCCCTCGGTCTCGCGTTGGTCCCTTATGCCGGTGATCGTTCTGCCCAGGACAAGCAGCCGCCCCAGGGTCTGGCGATCAAGGGCCTCCATGCTCAGCCGGCGTTCGACCTGGGTGGCCAGATCGACGAAGCGGCGTTCCAGTTCGCGGGCGAGGTCGTCGACCCGGGCCATGGCGATGGCTTCGCCATCGGTCTTGCGGACCCTCTCGATGAGTTCGGCAAGCCAGCTCAGCTGATCACGGATGCGGAAATCGATGGTATGAAGCTCGGTGGGGCTGCTCGCCGCCACCAGGGCCGGAGCCTGGGCGACGATGCTTTCGGCCTGTTGACTCAGCTTGGTCGCCGCCGCCATCGCCGGAAGGCGTGTCGTCGTCAGCTCGATGAAGCGCGCTTCGACTTCGCTAAAGGACAAGATGGCGACGGCGCTGGTGACCAGGGTCATTGCCGCCATCGCCGAAAAGGCGAGGACCAGACGGGAGCGGACGCCAAACCTCAGTCCTGCCAAAGGTCCCTCATCGTGTCTGGCCGCGGCTATTGCAGCGGCGGTGAAATCATCAACCCGCCTTCGGACCACAACGCGTTCACGCCCCGGTCAAGGCCGATCTCCGAGCCTTTTCCCAAATTGCGGTCGAACACCTCACCATAATTGCCGACCGCGGCGATAACCCGTCTTGCCCATCCCGGTTCCAGGCCAAGGGCGGCGGCATTGTCCTCCGGGCCCCCGACAAAAACGCGATCCTCGGAAGACAAGTCGGCGGTGGGGGACGGATCGACAAGGGTTGTCGAGGATATTCCGGCTTCTTCGGCCGCGATCAGCACGTTAAGAACCCATCTGTTGATTTCTAACCACTGATGATCATCGCCGCGGACCACCGGACCGAGCGGCTCCTTGGAAATCGCTTCGGTCATCAGGTGGTTGACGCGCGGTGGCGTCATATGCAGGGCGTTGCGCAGGGCGAGGCCGATGCCGTCATTGACGAACAGCTCGCAGCGGCCTTTCAGGAAGGAGGTCCAGGCGCCCTCGTCGGATTCGGTGGCGATCACCGTCATCTCAAGATCGTTTTTCTTAAGGAAATCGCGCAGGTTCACTTCCGCCGTCGTGCCCATGATGATGCACACGCGCAAACCGGCCGCCGCCTTCACCGATCCCTCCGGCACCGAGGGCTTGGCCAGAAACCGTTGGCCATCGTAGATCAGCACCCCTGGGAAATCGAAGCCGAGCGCCGTATCGCGGCTCAGCGTCCAGGTCGAGCCATCGACGTTCACATCGGTGGTATGGCTGTTGAGGGCCTCCCAGCGGCTGTTTGACTCGACGGGAACGACCTCGAAGGCGGTCGGGTCGCCAAGGGTCGCCGCCGCCAGGGCCCGGCAAAAATCGATGAAAAAGCCCCGCCAATTGCCGTCTGAGTCGGGAAAGCCGAACCCGGGAATGGGATTGGTGCCACAGGTCACGCTGCCCCGGTCGCGGATGGAGGTCAACGTGTCGCCATTGGCGGCCAGCGCCGGCGCGGCCAGGGTCAGGGCGGCGACAAGGCCAAAGGCGAAGGCCAGACCAGGGCGGGGCGATCGGCCTTGAAACCAAAAGGGGGGCCGGCTTGCCGGCGGGACCGGCCAAGGCGCGGGGTCTTGGCCCAAGGGACGCGAAAGGCTCATAGGCTCCCCCCCATAGCAAGCGATCCTGGTCATCTACGCACAAATCAGGATAGGGGCAAAATCTTCTTTCGTCGCGATCGGCCTTGCTGCGAAGGATGGGACATCGGCTGAAAAAACGCCGCAATCGGGGACGAGGACTCCGTCGCCTCCGGGGTGGTGAAAGGGACAAGATCGCCCTCAAGACGGCTGAAATAACCCGGAAAAACCCATCCTGGGGGTGAATTACGACCGGGATTTTTCCGTTTTGGGTGGAGATTTTGGATTGCACCGCCTTAGGGCGGACGTGTAGAAACCTTGCCAACACGCCGATGTGACAAGACCAAGAAACGTGACGCGCTCTCGTGTGATGAGGAGATCGGATCCGTGCCGATGAAGGGACTCGCCTGTCCATCCGTTACCCGTCGGAGTTTTATCGGGCTTTGCACCGGGGCCGTCGCGGCTCTTCACGCTCCGGCCGCCTTCGCCAGCCGGCGGAGCACCATCGAACGCTCGCTTTCCCTGGAAAACCTCCACACGGGGGAGAGGATCAAGCGGGTCTATTGGGCCAATGGGCGCTATGTGCCCGATTCCTTGCGTGAAATCGACCACGTCTTGCGGGACTTCCGCACCGGCGACGTTCTGCCGATCGATCGCGGATTGCTCGATCTGCTGTATGAACTTCACGCCACCATGGAAACCAGGGCGCCCTTCCGGGTGATCAGCGGCTATCGCTCGCCGCGGACCAACGCCCTGCTGCGCGAGACCGGCGGTGGTGGCGTGGCCAAACAAAGCCTGCACATGCGCGGCATGGCGATTGATATCGCCCTCAAGGACCGCACGATCTCCCAATTGCGCCGGGGAGCCCTGGGGTTGCGCCGGGGTGGGGTGGGCTATTACCCCGAAAGCGGCTTCGTTCACGTCGATGTGGGCAAAGTGCGCTCCTGGTAGCCGCCAAGACGGGTCCCGCGATCCGAGGACGCGCCGGCGACGGGGCCGGCGTCCTCGGATGGCGACGGACGACAAGGGGCCCTTGGGCCCTTTTTTTATTTTGCGGCTTTTCTCCGCCGGGACGGTGGGGGTTTCCCTTTGCGGGCCGGGCGGTTTCGACCATACTGCTTTGCGGAATCGACTGACATACCAGATGTGTATCGTCTGGATCCAAGTGTCGGCGCCACCAGCTCCCATCCTGGAGAGGAGGTCCGCCCCGTGTCTTTTTACGACGATGATTACCGGCGCAAGCTGGTTACCCCGGCCGAGGCGGTTTCGCCCATTCGCTCGGGCTGCAATGTCATCTTGTCGATGGGGGTCTCCCAGCCCCCGGCCCTGATGCGGGCGGTCGCCGACCGGGCGCGGTCCGGATCGCTCGAGAACATCAAGCTCTACTACATGCACGCCAATGAGGCGGCGCTCCAGACCCTGCTGGTGCCCGAACTGATGGAGGTGGTGCGCCCCTGTCCGCTGTTCATGAGCGCCCACGACCGCAGTCTGGCCCAAAAAGGCTATGCCGTCGGCCAGCATTGGGTTCATTACGTGCCCTCGCTGTTCCATCAGGCGGCCCGGCTGCTGACCGAACACATCACCCCCGATGTTTTCATGCTGACCGTCTCGCCCATGGACAAGGCGGGATTCTTCAGCTTGGGCACCAATTCCGATTACGGCGCGACGGTGGTTCGCCATGCCCGGCGGGTGATCGTCGAGGTCAATCCGCAGATGCCCCGGGTGTTCGGGGAAAGCCTGCTCCACATCTCGGATGTGGATGCGGTGGTCGAGCACGACGCGCCGTTGATGGAGGTCCACCAGAAGGAGGGGACCGAAGAGGACGTCATCATCGCCCGCATCATCGCCGAGCAGATCCCCGATGGCGCGACCTTGCAAATGGGCATTGGCGGCGTGCCCAATACGGTGATGGAATACCTGTCCAACCATTCCGATCTTGGCCTGCATTCCGAGCTGTTCAGCCCGGCGATGGTCACCCTGATCAAGAAAGGCGTGTTGAACGGCCGGCGGAAATCCGTGCTGCCCTATAAGCATGTCTTCACCTTGGCCTTGGGCAACAAGGAAATGTACGAATTCATGGACAACAACCCCAGCATCGTCGGCTATCCGGTGGGCTGGGTGAACAATCCCTCGGTGATTCGCAAGAACGACGGCATGATCAGCGTCAATTCGGCCATCGAAGTCGATCTGACCGGACAGATCAATTCGGAAAGCCTGGGCGGACGGGAGTTCTCCGGCCCCGGCGGCCAGCTTGATTTCATTCGCGGCGCCTATGCGTCCAAGGGCGGCAAATCCTTCGTCGCCCTGCATTCCACCGCCAAGGGCGGGGCGATCTCGCGCATCGTCTGCCAGCTTAACGGCCCGGTCACCGATCCGCGCATGGACAGCCATCATGTGGTCACCGAATTCGGCTGCGTTTGCCTGAAGGGCATGACCATCGGCGAGCGGGTGCGCGGCCTGGTCAAGCTTGCCCATCCCCGCTTCCGCGATTCGCTTCTCGAGGAAGCCCGGGCGACCGGATTGCTGTGAGGATCGCTCGCTCCAGACCCCGAGAGGGCCAGCGGGGCTTTTTTCGGAAAAGCGGTAATTCCTTTTCCGCTCGCAGCTCTAGATGGAAAATGATAGGGGGAAAGGGTCCGCTTCGCGCATCGATCCTCCAATAGGAAACGCTCGCCATGAATACCGTGATCATCACCGGCGCGAGCCGGGGCATAGGCCATGCGACCGCCGTTCGTTTTCTGAACGAAGGATGGCGGGTGATTACCTGCGCCCGCGCCGATGTGCCCCCGGAATGCAAGCGCGACAAGAACTGGACGGCGCATTTCCCCGTCGATCTGTCCGATCCGGCGGCGATCGACGTCTTTGCCCGCCAGATCGTCGAGCATCTGAACGGCGATCCCCTTCACGCCCTGGTCAATAACGCCGGCGTGTCGCCCAAGACGACCTTCAAGGAGCGGCTGGGCGTGCTGAACGGCTCGATCGACCGCTGGCGCGAGGTGTTCGAGCTGAACTTTTTCGCCCCCCTGCGGCTGGCCCGGGCCTTCGCCACGCCCCTGCGCAAAAGCCGGGGCGCCATCGTCAATATCACCTCGATCGCCGGCCATTACGTTCATCCCTTCGCCGGCTCGGCCTATTCCACCTCGAAGGCGGCGCTGTCGGGGCTGACCCGCGAGATGGCGGTGGAATTCGCCCAATTGGGGGTGCGGGTGAACGCCGTGGCGCCCGGCGAGATCAAGACCGAGATGATCGCCCCGGAATACGAAGCCTTGATCCCGCGTATTCCGCTTGATCGCATGGGCTCGACCGAGGACGTGGCGTCTTGCGTCTATCGCCTGTGCACCGAGGAATTTGGCTATGTCACCGGCACGGAGATCTATGTGACCGGCGGCCAGCACCTGCTGTAAGCCTGTCGGCCGGCATCGCCTTCACAGCGGAATGACCGTCGCCGTCGTCGGTGGGCCATCGGCGGTTTCCAGGCGGTTGCGGCCGTTGGCCTTGGCTAGGTGGAGGGCCTGATCGGCCCGGCCGAGCAGGCTGTCGGGGGTATCGCCGATCTGGCGGCTGGCAAGGCCGATGCTGACCGAAAGGGCCACCGATCGGCCTTGCCAAGACAGCGGCTTATCCTGGACGGCGGCGCGCAGGCGCTCGCCGATCAGCTTGGCTGCGCCCAAGGCCGCGCCGGGCAACAGCACGATGAACTCTTCGCCACCCGAGCGGCCAAGCAGGTCGTTGGTGCGCAGGGTCGCCAGGGCGGAGGCGGCGAAATGGCGCAACGCCTCGTCGCCGCAGACGTGACCATGGCGGTCGTTGAGCACCTTGAAGCGATCAAGGTCCAGCATCATCACCGATAAGGCCCCGCCATAGCGGGTGACGCGGTCGAATTCAGAGCGCAGCGCGTCCATCACCCGCAGGCGGTTGGCCAGACCGGTCAGCGAGTCGCGCTCGGCGAGGGCGCGTAATTCCCGTTCAAGCGCCTTGGTCTGGGAAATATCGTTGAAGCTGGCGAAGACGGCGGGCGAGCGGTCGAGATCGATCACCGCGGCGGAGAGCTCCGCCCAGAAGTCATTGTCGGTGGCGGTGCGCAACAGGGCGACGAAATTGGCGATGCTTCCGGTCTTGTTCAAGGTGTCAAGCAGGCGTCGGTGATCGGCGGGATCGACGAAAAGATCGGCAAAGGGTTTGTCGATCACCCAGTGGCGCATGGCCTGTAGCTGATCCTCGGCCCGGGCGTTGATCTGCACGATGTGATCGGTGCTCAGCGAACTGATGAGCACGCCAAAGGGCGCGGCCTCGATCATCATCCGATAGCGGGTTTCGCTTTGGCGCAGGTGGCTTTCCACGATGCGCCGCTCGCCGATCTCCCGGGTCAGGGCCCGTTTGATCTTGCGATAGCGCAACAGGCCGAACACCGCGACCAGACCGAAGGCGCCGATAAGGCCCGAGGCCGGAAGCAGGCCCGGGGGGATCCTTGGCGTTCTGTCGGTCTCGGCAAGGCCATAGAGGAAGGGACCCAGGTCGAGATCGCGGCCGATCATGCCAAAGCCGGCGTAAAGATCGGCGATCGCCTGCCAGCGTCCCCGGGTCATATAACCCGGCTCGATCAGATCGGCGGCGATAAGCTGGCGCATGGCCGCCGCCTCGAACAGAAGATGATCGATGGTCCGCTGGCCGGGGTAGCGATCGGCGATAAGCCGGGCGATTTCCTGGGGGTGGGCCAGGGCGTATTCCCAGCCCCGAAGGCTCGCCCGGCGGAAGGCCCGCACCCGGTCGGGATGGCTGCGCAGCTCGGCGGCCGTGGTGAACAAGATATCCCCGTAGAGATCGATGCCGGCCGAACGCGGCGAGAACATCAGGAAATCGATGCCCTGGCGGCGCAGCGAATACGGTTCGTCGCTGGAATAGGCGCCGATGGCGTCGACCTCGCCCTGGAGCAGGGGATCGGGCGAAAACGGGTTCCTGACGATCGTCATCTGGTTGGCGCCGATACCCTCGGCGGCAAGATAGGCCAGCAGGGACAGCGACGCGGGCGGCAGGGAGATCCGCCGGCCGATCAGATCGTGAAGCAAGGTTATTCCCGAGTCGGTTCGCGCCAGCAGCACCTCGGGCGAATGTTGGAAGAGGGCGGCCAGGGCGACAACCGGCTCGCCCCGGCCATAGGCGACCAGAAGCTCGGTCGAATCGATGCCATACTGGGCCTTGCCGGCGAGCACCGCCGTTACCGCGTCCTCGCTGTCGGAGGCTTCTTCAAGAACGACGCTCAGCCCTTCGCCGGCATAGAAACCTTTTTCAAGGGCGGCGTAATAGCCGGCGAATTGGAACTGGTGCTTCCATTTCAGTCGCAGGTGGAGGGGCTCATCCTGGGGAGGAGGAGCGCCTTGGGCCAGGGCGAGTGCCCCGTTCACGCAGGCAAGCAGGCCGATGACGCCGAGAAGGAAAAGCCGCCTTCGCCATTTTCGACGGGAAGGATATGCCGGAAAGGCTTGCATGAAGACAACCTCTACACTCAAAAAGGCGTAGAGAGCATGACATCCCCGCTATCACCAAGACAAGGGCGGCGAAGGGCCGGACTCTCTGGTCGGCGGCGGGGCGACAAAAAAAAGCGGCCGGGGAGGGGAGCCGCCGGCCGCATTCACCAAAAGACGAAGGGGGAAAAGGTCAGGCCGCCTCGCCCGTCGCCATACGCGAGGCGAGGCTTTCTAGCCATTGCAGGCGCTGTTCGGCCTGGACGATTTCCTGGTTGAGCCATTCTTCCATCAACGGACCTTCCTCGCGGCAGGCCGCCCGCAGATCCACCAAACGCGCCAATTCGGTTTCGGCGGTTTCAAGGATCAATTCGGCCTGCATGGTCCGCTGGGCTTCGGGCAGCAGGTCGAGGAAGCGGAATTTCAGCGAGGTGACCAGCCGCGACAGATCGGACGACGCCCGCAGATTGGCGGTCATCAAGCGGATGAATTCCTGGCTACCGCCCTCGGTGATGGCAAGCAGGGCATCGTCTTCCATCCCTTCGCCGTCCATCGGTTCCACCAGACCCTCATGGCGCAGCAGCTCCATCGAGCTGCCCAACAGGTCGAGCGACGGGCCGGTGATGCGGGTGACGAAATGGCGGACCGAAGCGGCCAGATCGCTATAACGCCGGGGGCCGCGGGCGATGGTGCCAAGCGCGCAGAGACGAACGGCTTCCCTAGGTGTCAATGTGTTATCAGCGAACATCGGTCAGTCCTCCCCTAGCGGTCTATTGGAATGATATCGCATTGCGCAACTGCGGTAAATAAGAATACCTCTCATACGGCGTGAGGATACGAAACTCAGGGTTTCTTTTTGTAAATGTCGATCAAATCTCTCAGCAGGTCCAGGGCTTCGTCGCGCGGGCGTTGAAAGGTGTTGCGCCCGATGATCGATCCGTTGCCGCCGCCATCGCGAATGGCCCGGGCGTCGTCCAACAGCCCCGACACTCCTTTGTGACCGCCGCCCGAGAACACCACAAGGCGGCGTCCGGCAAAGCAGCTTTGCACGATATGGGCGACCCTTTGGGCCAGGGTCTCGCGGACGATTCCCTCGGACTGGTAAACGGCCATCGCCTCGGGAAGTTCCAGGGCCTCGGTGGGCAGCTTGACCTTGACGATATGGGCGCCCGCCAGGCAGGCGATATGGGCGGCGTAGGCGCAGATATCAAGCGCCGTTTCGCCGTCCTTGGACAGCGTGCCGCCGCGCGGATAGGACCACACCACCACGGCCAGCCCGACCTCCTTGGCCTCGATCACCAGTTCGCGCAGGGTTTCGATCATGTCATAGGCGTTGTCCGAACCGGGATAAAGCGTGTAGCCGATGGCCGAGCAGCCCAGGCGCAGGGCATCGGCGACACCGGCGGTCAGAGCCTGGGTCGGCGCCTGTTTGTCGACGGTCAGCGAATTAGCGCTGTTGACCTTGAGAATGGTCGGGATCGCCCCGGCGAAGCTGTCGGCCCCGGCTTCGATCAGGCCGAGCGGCGCGGCGAAGGCGTTGAGCCCGGCGTCGACGGCCAGTTGGAAATGGTAATGGGGATCATAGGCCGGCGGGTTGACGGCGAAACTGCGCGCCGGCCCATGCTCGAACCCCTGATCGACGGGCAAGATGACCATCTTGCCGGTGCCACCCAAGGCTCCGTGCATCAGAATGCGGGCCAGATTGGCCTTGGTGCCGGGATTGTCGCTTTCGTAAGCATCCAAGATGCGCTTGACGGTCGGGGTAATGGTGGGCATGGGGCCTCTCCTGCTTGCCGCTCTTGGGCGATATGGGGCAAGGGAATGGCCGGCGAAAGGGCCGGTGGGGCGATGGGGACCCCGTTTTTGCTCGGACCGGTCCGTCCAGGCAAAGAAAAACCCCTCCTCCCACAAGGGGAGGAGGGGGTGCTTGGCAAGCGGGATGATCGGGGAGAGTAGGGTGTCGGGCGCGATCAGGCGGCCTGACGACCAATCCCCAGGCGACGCCACACGTCGGACAGGGCATGGACCAGATGGTCGAGATGCTCGTCGGTGTGCAGCGGCGTGGCGGTCAGGCGCAGCCGTTCGGTGCCGCGCGGAACGGTCGGGAAGTTGATCGGCTGCACATAGATGTCATGCAGGCTGAGCAGCATGTCCGAAGCCTGCTTGCACAGCGAGGCGTCGCCGACGGCGAGCGGGATGATATGGCTGACCGAGGGCATCACCGGCAGCCCGGCCTCGCGCAGGCGCCACTTGGTGGTGGCGGCCCGCTCCTGGTGGCGGACGCGAAGCTCGTTGTGCTCTTTGAGGTAGCGCACGCTGGCCAGGGCGCCAGCGGCGATGGTCGGCGGCAGCGAGGTGGTGAAGATGAAGCCGGCCCCGAAGCTGCGGACGAAATCGATCAGCGAGGCGGAGGCGCAGATGAAGCCGCCGACGCAGCCGATGGCCTTGCCCATGGTCGCCTGGATGATGGTCAGGCGCTCGCGCACGCCATCGCGCTCGGCCACGCCCGATCCGGTCTCGCCATACATGCCAACGGCATGGACTTCATCAAGGAAGGTCATGGCGCCGTATTTATCGGCGAGATCGCAAATCTCGGCGATCGGGGCGATATCGCCATCCATCGAATAGACGGATTCGAAGGCGATCAGCTTGGCGCGATCCTTGGGATACTTGCGCAGCAGCTCTTCGAGATGGGCGAGATCGTTGTGGCGGAAGATCTCCTTGGGCGCGCGCGAGTGGCGGATCCCCTCGATCATCGAATTGTGATTATCGGAATCCGAGAAGATCACCAGATCGGGGATCTGGGCGCCCAGGGTCATCAGCGTGGTGATATTGGCGACATAGCCGCTGGTGAACAGCAGGGCTTCGTCCTTCTTGTACCAATCGGCCAGTTCGCGCTCGAGCAGCACGTGGTAGTGATTGGTGCCGCTGATGTTGCGCGTGCCCCCGGCGCCGGCGCCGCAGGTGTACAAAGCTTCGTTCGTGGCTTCGAGGACGACGGGATGGATGCCCATTCCCAGGTAATCGTTCGAACACCAGATGGTGACTTCGTGAACCTCTCCGTCGCGGTAATTGCGCGCCAAGGGGAACCGGCCCACCTGTCGTTCGAGATCGGCGAAGACGCGATAGCGCCCTTCCCGCTTCAGACTGTGAAGTCGCTCGGCGAAATAGCCCTCATAATCCATTGATCGGTCTCTCCTGATCACAGTTCCCCTGCCGGCGCCAAGCCGTCGGCGAATTTCTTTGGGCAGAAGGGACTAGGGCGCCCTCAAACCCGCAGGTTGGGAGTCTCGTAGACCCCCTCGGGAGCCGTTCTCCTGGCTCCGCCCCCCTCGAGCGCCGCCCCCGTCTTGAGTGCCACGGGGTTCGGTAGTGTCGCTTTTGATCGCCTTGCCGGGCATGGTTTGCCAAAAGGCACGATCAGCGCGACCGCTCGCTGAACATCTCAGGACTGTGAGGATAATCCTCCAAACCGGGATGTCCAGTCTGGAAGGGGGCGAACAGGGCGTTTTTTGTCAAAACCAATTTACGCACCCCCCTGTCTCGCCAAGTTGACGCTTTTCGCGACCCTCGGCACCCGCCCGGGTCGCCTTCAAGGCGCATAAAACGGCTAGCGCGAGGGGCGGCGGCGACTCGGCCGCCGCCGAGTCGCCCGGTTTGCGGAGCGGATTATTTTACCTCACCCCTTTTAGCTCGGGCGCCTTTGCCGCATCATGAGGTCAGGCGCCTTTGCCGCCATGGGCGGCCGACCAGCCGACGGGGTCGGCAAGGAAGGCGCGCACGCCCTCGATGCTGTCTTCGGGGAAGGCGGCGGTGCGTTCGGCGACGGCCAGCACGTCGTGCCAGGTGGCCAGCCAATGCAGGGTGATGCCCTCGGCGGCCAGGGCGTCGGTGGCGCCGGGGAAGGCGCCATAGAAGAACACGACGAAGGTGTCGTTCACCTGGGCCCCGGCCCGGCGCAGGGCGTCGACGAAGGCCAGCTTGGAGCCGCCGTCGCTGGCGAGGTCTTCGACCAGCAACACCCGCTGGCCTTCGCTGAGATCGCCTTCGATCTGGCCCATGCGGCCAAAGCCCTTGGGCTTCTTGCGCACGTATTGCATGGGCAGACCCAGGGAATCGGCCAGCCACGCCGCGTAAGGGATGCCCGCCGTCTCGCCGCCGGCCACGGAGTCGAGGCTTTCAAAGCCGATGGCGCGTTCGATCTTGCGGGTGGCGAGATCGATGATCCGCCGCCGCGCCCGCGGATAGCTGATGATCTTGCGGCAGTCGATATAGACCGGGCTCGCCCATCCGGCGGTCAAGGTATAGGGCTGCTGGGGGCGGAAATTGACGGCGCCGATTTCCAACAGGATGCTGGCGACGGTGCGGCCGGCCTCGGCGTTGGCCAGGGTATCAAGGTCCATTGCGCATGGCCTTCTTTCCGTTGACGGGGAACGGGCAGGGGTGGCGACGGACAGAGGATGCGCCCCAGCTTCCGATGACCGCTTTTTAACGGTAAAACCAACGCTCCACAACTGTCCCCGGCCGCTCTTTTCAAGAGCGCCGCCGCCGGGAAAGCAAGGAGAGCCGATCGATGACCGCCAGCCAGTCGGGTCCTGTCGGGGCCGCGCCGTCCGCAAGCGTGCTCGTCACCATCGAAGGCGCCGTCGCCACTTTGGTTCTTAATCGGCCCGATCGCCTGAACGCCCTGGATCTGCCCCTGTGGCGGGCGCTTGGCGAGGCGGTGGCGGTCTTGGCCGGGCGCTTGGCCGAGGGCGAGGATCTGCGCTGTCTGGTGCTGCGCGGCGCCGGGGGGCGGGCCTTCGCCGCCGGCGCCGATATCGGCGAATTCGCCACCCTGCGCGCCACCGCCGCCCAGGCGCAAGACTATGATCGGGTGATGCGCCGGGCCCTGGACGGCGTGCGCGCCTTCCCCGTGCCGGTGATCGCGGCGATCGAGGGGGCTTGCGTCGGCGCCGGTCTGGAACTGGCCTGCATGGCCGATCTCCGCCTGTCCAACGCCTCGGGGCGCTTCGGCGTGCCGATCAACCGCATCGGCGTGGTGATGGCCTATCCCGAGATCGGCGGATTGCTACGGCTGGCCGGTCCGGCAAACACCCTGGAGATCCTGCTGGAAGGCCGGGTTTTCGGCGCCGACGAGGCGCTGCGCATGGGGTTGGTCAATCGGGTCGTCGCCGATGGGGCGTTCGCCGCCCACCTCGACGAGACCGTCAGCCGTCTGGTCCGCGCCGCCCCCGGGGTCAACGCCAGCCACAAGGCCTTCGTCACCCGCCTGCTGGCCGAGGGGCCGCCGCCGGGCGAGGCCGAGATGGCCGAATGCTATCGCTTCTTGGAAACCGAAGACTACCGAGAAGGGGTGGCGGCCTTCCTGGCCAAGCGGCCGCCGGTCTTCAAGGGGCGCTAACGGCTTAGGCTGGCGGCCTGCCGGCGCAGCAAGGTGGCGTTGCGGTCGGGGTGGACGGGCAGCAGGTAGCGGCCGACCTCGTGGAAGGGCAAAGGGGCGAGCAGGTGGCGCTCCAAGCGGGCGCGCAGGGCGTCCTGGCTGATCGGCTTTTTCATAAGATCATGGATGCCGGCATCGAGCGCCCGGTTGATCAGCCCCTGGGACACCTCGGCCCCGGTCATCAGGATGATCAGGGCGCGGGGATTGGGGCTGTCGGCGATGTTGCGCATCAAATGGGTAAACTCCACCCCGTCCATCGGCGCCATGTAAAGATCGACGAGCAGGGCGTCGATCTTGTGGTTGGGGAGCTGTTTCAGCGCCTCGACGCCGTCGCGGGCCTCGATCACCGTCGCCACGCCCAAGGCGACCAGCATGTCGCGCGCCGTGCGGCGGAAGGCGAACTGACCGTCGACGACCATGACCGACAAACGGTCCCATTGAACCGAGCCAAGCAGCCGTCGCCCCCCCGTCGCGGCGAAGGGATCGATCGCCGCCTCGAGAACATGGCGGGCCAGCGGCCGGTCGTGGGCGTCGATATGGCCGCGGATCCAGGTCTCGACGGCGGCCAGCACCGAAGCAGCGGTCTCGATCGGGCCGCTGGTCCGCGTCATCAGGCCAACCAGCAACTGTCTGTGCGCGTCTTGATGGGCGCCACGCTCGGGATGGTTGGTATTGGCCATCAGCCGATCCTCACGCTCGAACATGCGCGGGATGTAATCCTGAAGAAACCGCGCGCCCGCCGCCATCGCCGCGCCGTCGCCGCGGTCGACGCCCGCGGCAAGCAGGCCGGCTTGATGGCACACCACTTGATGATCGCGGTCCATCAGGCGAACGCCCAGGCGCCGCTCTTCCGACCAGTTAAATAGGCTGAGGTCGCCCTGTCCCGGAGTGGCGGGTTCCTCTGTCATCGCATCATCCCCTGCGGCCTTCTGTCGCGGACGGACAGTTAAGAATGAGTATCGTTATAGGGTGGAGGCCGGGCAAAGGGTTATCTCTTACCCAGGCTATTGTAGCCTAAGGTCTAAAATTAAAAAAAGGTATATATCGAAAGAAATAGATCGCGGCTCCCTCGGCCCGGTTTCCCGGGCCGAGGGGCATCAGGGATCAGACGGCGCGGGAATGGCGCTGCTCGCCCATTTTCAGGTAGCGGTCGAATTTGGCGCAGACGGCGCGCACCAGCGGCCGGCCCAGTTCGGTGATGTGAACGACCCCGCCCTCGCGCACCAGCACGCCGTCGCCTTCCAGCGAGTCCATGGCGGCGAGTTCCGTGGCGAAGGTGTCGTCGGGCAGGCCGTATTCGCGGGCGACGGCGCCAAGATCGACGGCCAGATCACACATCAGCCGTTCGATGACCGAGCGGCGGACCATATCGTCGGTGCTGACGGCGATGCCGCGCTTGGTGGCGAAGGATCCACCGCGGATCAGCTCCTTATAGGCGCCGATTTCGCCCTCATTGGCGACATAGCCCTGGGGCAGATAGCCGATGCCCGAGGCGCCCAGGCCGATCAGCGCCGGGGCGGTATCGGTGGTGTAGCCTTGGAAATTGCGGTGCAGGATGCCTTCGCTGAGCGCGCGGGCCATCTCGTCATCGGGGGCGGCGAAGTGATCCAGGCCGACGGCGACATAGCCCAAGGCCTGGAAGTGGGCGGTGGCCGCCAGATACTGGCTCCAACGCTCGGGCACATCGGGCAGGCTGGCCTCGTCGATCAGCCGCATGTGCTTCTTCATCCACGGCACATGGGCATAGCCAAACAGCGATACCCGGCGCGGCGCCATGGCGATCGCCTGATCGATGGTATGCAGGACGCTCGACGTGGTCTGATGGGGCAGGCCATAGACCAGATCCATGTTGATATCGCTGATGCCGTTGTCGCGCAGCCAGTCGATCACCTGGGCGACCAGTTCGATGGGCTGGATGCGGTTGATCGCCTTCTGAACGTCATCCTTGAAGTCCTGAACGCCGATGCTGGCGCGGGTGACGCCGGCGCGTGCCATCGCCTTGACGTAATCAAGGGTCGCGGTGCGCGGATCCATTTCCACGGCGATCTCGGCGACATCGGCCAGACCGAAATCGGCGCGCAGTGTATCGATGGTGCGGACGAAATCATCGGCCGTCAAGATGGTGGGCGTGCCGCCGCCGAAATGCACATGGGTGACCTTCAGCGGCCCGGACAGGCGCTTGGCCACCATGGCGCTTTCGCTCAGCAGGGCGTCGAGGTAATCGGCGACCGGATCATAGCGCTTGGTCACCCGGGTATGGCAGCCGCAGAACCAGCACATCTCGGCGCAATAGGCGACATGGAGATACAGCGAGGCCGGCGAACCCGGCTCCAGGGCTTCCAGCCATTGACCATAGGTCTCGGCCCCGACGCCGCCATGGAAATGGGGGGCGGTCGGATAGGAGGTGTAGCGGGGCAGACGCAGATCGTATTTCGACGCCAGGGCCTGGGTCTTGGCGCTGATCGCACTGGCCTGGGACGCCTCGGGATGCAGGGTGTTCGTCTCGCCGTCCATGGGGCCGCTCTCTCCTGGTCGGGGCGTCTCGCGCGCCCTCGTCAACGGTTTAGCCAACCGCTAGAGTCTTTCGCGTTCGCTAGAATCCGGCGGCAAAGCTCTAGTTTGTGATTGCCAGCAAAATCCTTGGCGCCGATTGGTTCTGTCGGCGCCGAACTTGCTTTAGAATGGCGGGCGACATAACGCAAACGACCTTCGCTCGCCATGATATAGCGCAAGGCGAGAATCGTGCATACTCCCGCCACCCCCCCTTTGTCCAGGACAAGCACCCAATGCCACGCTTCGCGGCCAATCTTTCCACGCTCTTTACCGACCGCCCGCTCGAGGAGCGGTTCGCCGCCGCCGCGGCCTGCGGCTTTCGGGGGGTGGAGCTGCAGTTTCCCTATACCTTGGCCCCGGAACGGCTGGGCGATCTGGCGGCGATGAACCGGCTTGATGTCGTGCTCTTCAACGCCCCGCCGGGCGATTGGGCGGCCGGCGAGCGCGGCCTTGCCGCCCTGCCGGGCCGCCAGAGCGAGTTCCGCGACAGCCTGGAGGTCGTGCTGCCCTATGTGGAACTGGCCGGCTGCGAGCGCGTCCACGTGATGGCCGGGGTGGTCGCCGAGGACGACTGGCCCGTCGCCCTGGAAACCTATGTCGAAAATCTGGCCTATGCCGCCGATCTGTTCGCCGAGCGCGGTGTGAAGGTGCTGATCGAGGCGGTCAATACCGAGGACATGCCGGGCTATTTCCTGTCGCGTCCCGATGACGCCTTGCAGGTCATCGAAGAGGTCGGCCACAAGAACCTGCATGTGCTTTACGATTTTTATCACGCCCAGATCGTTCAGGGCGGGCTGACGGATTTTCTGGAATCCAACATCGAGCGCATCGCCCATGTCCAGGTCGCCGGGGTTCCCGGACGGCGCGAACCCGATGCCAATGGCGAGATCAACTGGCCCTATCTGTTCAATCTGCTCGATGCCCACGGCTTCCCCGGTTGGGTCGGCTGCGAGTACACCCCGCGCGCCGGCACCGAGGCCGGCCTGCGCTGGGCGCGGGATTTCGGGATCAGCGCTCCGGCGGCGTGATCAGTGGGGAAGCGGCCGGGGAGGCTGGCGGAGGCTTGGTCATCATGCTTTCGGCGGGCGGGTGTTCGGCGGGCGGGTGTTCGGGGCGGCTGGCGATGAAGGCCGCCACCAGCACCAGCACCCCGGCCTGGATCGCCACAACGGTCATAGTGCCGATCAGCCACGCCGTGATGCCGACCGAACAGGCCATCGCCCCGATCGAGAGCACCTTGGCCCGCCGGCTGATCAGCCCGTGCTCATGCCAGCCGCGAATGGCCTTGCCATAGCGCGGATGGGTCCATAGCCAAGCGCGCAGGCGCGGGCTTGATTGTCCATAGGCCCAGGTGGCGAGCAGAAGAAACGGCGTGGTCGGCACCACGGGGAGAAAGGCGCCGATCACCCCCAAACCCACGCAGGCATGGCCCAATGCCAGCAGGGCGATCCGCTTGCCGTTGGTCACGCTTGCTCATCCCTTGTTCGCGGCCGCAGTGGGGTTTCACCAGCGGCGAGGGATAAATAATCGGATCGCGGCCAGAGCCCGACAAGGGGGGACGTTGGATCGTCCGTGTTTTCTTGTCGCATTCTCGCCAAGCGGCGGGGCCCGGTTCAGGCCAGGGCGTCGATCTCGGCATCGCTCAGGCCACCGGGCACCAGGGTCACGGGAACCCGCAGCTTGCCGGCCTGACGGCCGGTCAGTTCGCGGACCAGCGGGCCGGGATTATTGGGATCGGCGCCGACGCCAAGCACCAGCACCGAAATCGACGGCTCTTCGTTGACCAGCTTGAACACTTCGCGGATGCGGTCGCCTTCGCGCACGAACAGCGACGGCCTTTCGCCGCTTACGGCGCCGACGGCGGCGGCATGGCGTTGCAAGCTTTGCTCGGCGCCCTCGCGGGCCTCTTCGCGCATCAGATTGCCAACGAACATCCATTGCTCGAATTCGGTCTGTTCGATGGCGATCATCAGCGCCACCCGGCCGCCGGTGTTCTGCGCCCGGCGGCTGGCGTAGCGTAACGCCACCCGCATCTCGGCCGAGTTGTCGACGACAACCAGGAACGTGCGCTGGGTCGCCGCCGACCAACTGGCGCTGGCGCGCTGGCTTTCCGCGGTCTCTTTACGAAGCAACATCGCCGGTCTCTCCCATCGGGTCCCCTTTAGGGGGCCTTCTTATAGAACTAATGATGGCGACCCTTGGGAGGGATGGCAACGGGTCTTGGTTGCTGCGGCGCACCAAATCAACCAAGGCGACTAGTGTTGCGGCGCACTCCATCAACCCCTGCGTTCCGGCCTCACCCGCTGACCACCGGACCGCCGGCGGCTTGCCAAGCGATGATGCCGCCAGCCATGCGGTTGATCTTGCCCTGGAAGCCGCTGGCCCGCAGGCGATCGGCGGCATGGCCGCAGCGCACGCCGCTGCGGCAGTGCAAGACGACGGGAACCGGGCTGTCGGTGGGGATCAGCGAGGCGTCGAAGCGCGACAGGGGATTGGGAATCGCCCCTTCGATATGGGCGGCGGCGAATTCCTCGGGCTCGCGGACATCGAAAACGGTGACCTTGCCCGCCTTGACCCAGGCGATGACGCTTTCGGCGTCGACGATGGTGACTTCAAATCCGGACACGGGGGGTGGCTCCTTCCACTCGTTGGGTCTTTCTAAAGAACAAGACGAGGCGGTTTGCGCATTGCGGGCGCGACGGGGCATTGTCAAACTGCGCGTCCCACAGTGCAAAGGAAGAAAGATGACCACCCAAGACCCGCCCGCCGCCGCCGATCGGGCGCCCCTGGTTCTGGACGCCCGTGGGCTGGCTTGTCCGCTGCCGGTGCTGCGCGCGCGCAAGATGCTCAACCGCATGGAGCCCGGCGCCCTGCTCGAGGTTCTGGCGACCGATCCGGGGTCGATCAAGGATTTCGCCGCTTTCTGCCGCCATACCGGCGATGTTCTGGTGGAAAGCGGCCAGGAGGACGAGGTCTTGCGCTATCTGATCCGCCGCCGCGACGATGGGGCGGCCGGGGCGGTCAAGAAGGACTAGGGGCCCCGCGTTCGCGCCGGCCGACCCGCCAGGCCGAAGCCCCCAGGGCCAGCACCACCCATAGCGCGACGACGGCCAGCGATCCCAGATAGGAGCCGTCGCTCAGCAGGGCGCCCGGCGCCTCATAGAAGGGGGCGCGCAGGATGGTCATGCCATGGGTGACCGGGTTGATCATCATCAGCCCCTCGAGCACGGCGGGAACTCCCTGAACCGGGAACAGCGCCCCCGACAGGAACCACAACGGCATCAGCACCAGCATCATCACCGCATGGAAGCCGCTGGTCGAGGCCATGCCCCAGGCGGTCAGGAATCCCAGGCCGGTGAAGCCGAGCGACAGCAAGGTCAGGGTGACCAGGATCAGCAGATAACCCAAGGGTCCGGTGGAAAAGCCCAGCACCGGCGCGGCGCACAGCAAGACGATCGACTGGAACAAGGCGATGGCGGCGGCGCCGCCGACCTTGCCCAGCACGATGGCCAGCCGCGAGACCGGGGCGACCAGAACGCCTTGCAGGAATCCCTGGTCGCGGTCCTCGATCACGGTGATCGTTGAAAAGACGCTGGCGAACAGCACCATCATCAACAGCATGCCGGGGTAGAAATACTCGGTGTAGCTCATCGCCGCCATGCCGGTGGGGCGGAAGCTGGGCGACAGGCCCGAGCCGAGGACCAGCCAGAACAGCAAGGGCTGGCCGATCGAGCCGGCCAGCCGGGCGGGCTGGCGCACGAAGCGGGTGAATTCGCGCTTGGCGAGGGCGAATGCCACCGAGGGCACGGACACCCGGGGCGGGTCGGAGAGGGGGGTGGACAGGGCGGTCATTGGGCGGCCTCGACGGACGCGGCGGAAACCGATCCGGGCCGGGGCCGGGAAGCGGTGGTTCCGGTGATGTGGATGAAGACGTCCTCCAGCGTCGGCTGGCGGACGGCGATGCTTTGGATATCGCCGCGGAAGGCGGACAAGATGGCGTCGATCAGCGGCACCGGTCCGCTGGCCGGGATGGCCTCGATGCGGATTTCCGCGCCGTGACGGCTGACGGCGAGGCCAAGCGTTTGCCCCAGGCGCGGGGCCAGGGCCTCGGCGTCCCGCGCCGTGACCACCAGCATGTCGCGGCCAAGCTGGCGGCGCAGGGCCGCCGGGCTGTCATGGGCCAGCAAGTCGCCATCGCGCAAGATCGCCACCTTATCGGCGTCCTCGGCTTCCGAGAACACATGGCTGGTCATCAGCACGGTCATCTTGCGCTGGCGCTGAATGGCGGTCAGGGCATCGAGAAAGGCCCGGCGCGCCGCCGGATCAAGACCGCTGGTCGGTTCGTCGAGCAACAGCACGCGCGGATAGGTCAGCAGGCATTTGGCCAGCTCGACCTGACGGGCGAGCCCTCCCGACAGCGTGCCGACCCGGTCGCCAAGGCGACCCTCCAGCCCGCTCCAGGCCAGGGCCTCGTCGCGTCGGGCGGCCAGGGCCTTGCCCGACAGGCCGTAAAGCCGGCCATGCAGGGCGAGGTTTTCGGCCACCGACAGTTGCTTGTCGACGGCGGGCGACTGGAAAACCACCGACATCAGCGCCCTGGCCGCGGCCGGGGCGGCCAGCAGGTCGTGGCCGCCGATGCGCACCCGCCCGCTGCTGGGCAGGCACAGGCCGCAGAGGATGCGAAACAGCGTCGATTTGCCGCTGCCGTTGGGACCGGCCAAAATGGTGAAGCTGCCCTCGGCGACGCCAAGCGTCAGATCGCGCAAAGCGAGGCGCGCGGGCTTTCCCCGGCGGCCGGGGTAGGCGTGGGAAAGATCGTCGATGCGAATCATGACGGGACTCGAAGCTCCAGCGACGGAACGGACAAGACGGGAACGGGGCGCGGCGGGGCGATGGGGCGCATGCGGCCAGGGCCGCCACCGGGTCGGGGGTCCGCCTGACAAAGCGGGGGAGTGGAGCGCGGCGCCATGCTAGCGGTCTTCTGGAACAATTCCAAGTTTTCTGCCCCTTGTCGACAAAGTCCGTCCCGACCGGTGACGGGGGGGCGGAAAAAAACCTCTGGCTTTCGGCGGCCGGGGGAAGCAGAGTCCGGCCCCTTGTCCAGCCCCTCTTTCCTGTCGTCAGACCACGGATCCATGACCGCGATCGAAGATGAAGTCCAGCGCCGGCGTACCTTCGCCATCATTTCCCACCCGGACGCGGGCAAAACCACGCTGACCGAGAAGCTTTTGCTGTTCGGGGGAGCCATCCAGCTCGCCGGTGCGGTGAAGGCGCGGGGCGAGGTGCGCCGCGCGCGTTCGGACTGGATGAAGGTGGAACAGGAGCGCGGCATTTCCGTTGCCTCCTCGGTGATGAGCTACGAATACGCCGGCCGCGCCTTCAATCTGCTCGACACCCCCGGCCACGAGGACTTCAGCGAAGATACCTACCGCACCCTGACGGCCGTGGACAGCGCGGTGATGGTGATCGACGCCGCCAAGGGCATCGAAGAGCAAACCCGCAAGCTGTTCGAAGTCTGTCGTCTGCGCGACGTGCCGATCATCACCTTTATCAACAAGCTCGACCGCGAAGGCCAAGATCCCTTCGATTTGCTCGACGAGATCGAACAGACCTTGGCGCTGGACGTGACGCCGGCCAGTTGGCCGATCGGCATGGGCCGTGACTTCCTGGGCTGCTACGACCTGTTCAACGATCGTTTGGCGCTGATGGCCAAGGGGGCCAAGGGAAGCCTGCCGACGCCAGGGGAACGCTGTGAAGGTCTGGACGATCCCAAGCTTGACAAGATGCTGCCCGCCGATGCGGTGGCCAAGCTGCGCGGCGATGTCGAGATGGTGCGCGGTCTCTGTCCGGCTTTCGATGCCGAGGCCTATCGCGCCGGCACGATGACCCCGGTCTTCTTCGGCAGCGCCGTCAATAATTTCGGCGTGCGCGAACTGCTCGAAGGCGTGGCCCATCTGGCGCCGTCGCCGCGCCCACAACCGACCACCACCCGCGACATCCAGCCGACGGAAGACAAGGTCACCGGCTTCGTTTTCAAGATCCAGGCCAATATGGATCCCAAGCACCGCGACCGCATCGCCTTCGTGCGCCTGTGCTCGGGTCCGTTCCGTCGCGGCATGAAGCTGTTCCATGTGCGCACCGGCAAACAGATGAACATGCATAATCCGGTGATGTTCCTGGCCCGCGAGCGCGAACTGGCCGAAGAGGCCTTCGCCGGCGATATCATGGGCGTGCCCAACCACGGCCAGCTGCGCATCGGCGATACCCTGAGCGAGGGCGAGAACCTGCGGGTCACCGGCATTCCCAGCTTCGCGCCGGAAATGCTTCAGAAGGTGCGGCCCAAGGACCCCTTGCGCGCCAAACATCTGGGGCGGGCCTTGCAGCAGATCGCCGAAGAAGGCGCCGCGCGCGTCTTCAAGCCGATCATGGGCGCCGATTGGATCGTTGGCGTGGTTGGTCCCTTGCAGTTCGAGGTTCTGGCCGATCGCATCCGCACCGAATTCGATGTGCCGGTTTTGTTCGAATCGACAGCGCTGTACACGGCGCGCTGGGTGACGGCCGAGGATCCTTTGGTTCTCAAGAAGTTCCTCGATGGCAATCAGGCTTCGCTGGCCGAGGATCATGACGGCGATCCGGTCTTCCTGGCCCGCAACGCCTGGCACCTGGACCGCGCCGCCGAGGATTTCCCGCTGATCGTCTTCCATAAGACCAAAGAACAGGCGGTGTGACGGGGCGGGGGCCCGCCGGTCCCCGCCGCGTTCCTTCCCTTTTTCGGATCCGCAGCCGATGTCCGGTCTTGTCGACAGGCGCTTCAAAAGAAACGTGCTCGTCAATTACGGCGCGACGGCGATCAGCGTCGCCGCCGGCTTCGCCCATGTCACCCTGGTAACGCGCTTCGGCGGCGTCGATGTCTACGGCTCGTTTGGCATCCTGGTCGCCTTTTCGGCCATGCTGACCAATCTGATGACCGTGCGCACCAATGACGCCGTGGTGGTTTTCTATAAGCGCGGGTCGGCGACCGGGGATCCCGGGCTGTGCAAGATGGCCCTGCTGGTTGGGCTTTGCCTGGATATCCTGATCGGCGGCCTGCTGTTTGGCGCCTTCGCGCTGTGCGCGCCGTGGATCGCCCAGGCCGTGCTCAAGCGCCCCGATCTGGCCTCCGATGTGGCGCTCTATGGCTGGATCCTGCTGGCGACCTTCCTGCGCGGCACGCCGATCGGCTATTTGACGGCGCGCGAGCACTTTCCCTTGATCTACGCCATGAACGCCGGCGAGCCGGTGGTCCGCATAGCCCTGATCGGGCTGGTGGTGCTGTCGGGGGCGGCGGTCACCCTTCGCGATGTGATCACCGCCGTTCTGCTGCCCACCGCCGCCTTCAGCCTGATCGCCTATATCCTGGTGCTGGTTCCGCTGCTCGGGCGCCTGCGGCCTGTCCCCGCGGCTTGGGGGGCCTTGCGCGACTACGCCAAATTCAGCCTCAGCACCTTTTTGTCTTCGACCATCCGCGCCGCTGGCGGCATCGATACGGTGGTTCTGGGCTATGTGACCAATCCGGCCACGGTGGGGCTGGTCAATATCCTGCGCCAGTTCCTCGCCCCCTTTCCCTTTCTGGCCGCGCCGATCAACGGTCAGGCCTATCCGCGCTTCGTTCAGGCGGTCAGCGAGCACAAACGGGCCGAGATCACCGCCACCATCGCCCAGGTCAATCAAAAGCTGCGTCTGGTGGCCCTGCCGCTGATCGCCGTTCTGGCGCCGGGGCTGGTCGGTTATACGCTGTGGGTTGGCGTGCCGCTGGCCGCCACCGATTATCTGGCCTTCGGCCTGATGGCGCTGACGGCGGTGGTGACGAGCACGATGTGGTGGTGCCGGCCGCTGTCCCATGCCACCAATCCCAATATTTCGCTGCGCGCCGATATCCTCTCGACCCTGACGCTGGTGGTCACGGTCTATCCCTTAGCGCTGTTTTTCGGGGTGCTTGGCGTGGCGCTCTGTCAGGCCACCGTTCTTGCTAGTATTTATTTCTACTGGCGTCGCGTGTTGCGGGGGTTCGTCGTTTGACGGCGGGCGGTCCCCTGATCACTGCGGCCTTGACCGCCTATGACGCCGAGGACACCATCGCCGGCGCCCTGGCCTCGGCCCTGGCCCAGGATTGGCCCAGCCTGGAGGTTCTGATCCTCGACGACGCCTCGCGCGATGGCACGCGCAAGGTCATCGAGGCCGTTATCACCGAACGCGGCGACCAGGGCCCGCCGATCCGCCTGATCGCCCTTGATAAAAACGGCGGCGTCGCCCAGGCGCGCAACCGCTTGCTCGCCGAAGCCAAAGGCGAGGTGATCGCCTTTTTCGATGATGACGACATCAGCGCCCCCGACCGCCTGCGCCGCCAGTACGCGCGGTTGATCGCCGCCGAGCGCGAGACCGGGGCCGGGCTGGTTTTCTGCCACGCCGCGCGGTGCCAGATCCTGCCCGACGGCGGCGAGCGCCTGGAAGGCACGATGGGTGAGGAGGGCGGGCCGATCCCCGGGGGCGACGCCGTGGTCCGGCGCATCCTTTTGGGAACCCTGAGCCCGGGGGTGCGCGGCTCTTGCGCCACCTGTTCGCAGATGGCGCGCACCGCCAGCTATCGCGCCCTGGGCGGCTTCGATCCGACGCTGCGCCGGGCCGAGGATACGGATTTGTGCCTGCGCGCCGCTTTGGGTGGCGCGGTCTTCGCTGGCCTGTCCGCCCCCTTGGTCACCCAGCGCCTGACCCTGGGCGGCGACAAGACGCCGCGCGAGGATCATCGGGCCTATCAGGCCCTGCTTAACAAGCACCGCGCCACCCTGGCCAAGACCGGCTGGTTGACTTTTTACGCGCGCTGGCAAGATATCCGTCTGGCCCATCTCGAGGGGCGCACGGGGCGGGTTGTTCTCGGGCTGGTCGGGCTCGGCCTGAGCCATCCGCTGAAACTCGCGCGCAAGATCGTTTGGTCGCTGCCCGCCGCCGGCACCCGGGCGGCCTATCACCGCCAGCACCGCAAGGACACGTCGTGACCGCGACTTCCCCCGCCGAGGCTCTCCCTGCGCTGATCACCATCGGCCTGACCTGCTATAACGCCGCCGCCACCATCGAGCGGGCGCTCGACAGCGCCCTGGCCCAGGACTGGCCCCTGATCGAGGTGGTGGTGGTCGATGACGCCTCAAGCGATGGCAGCGCCGATATCCTGGCGCGGCGGGCGGCCGCCGATGGCCGGATCCGCCTGATCCGCCACGCCGAAAATCAGGGCTGCGCCGCGGCGCGCAATGCCATTCTGAGCGCCGCCAAGGGCGCTTTCATCGCCTTTTTCGACGATGACGATGTCAGCGCTCCCCAGCGTCTGCGCCGCCAGCGGGCGCTCATCCTGGATTACGAGCGGGAAAGCGGCGCGGCTTTGATCGCCTGTCACCTGTCTGGTCAGCGGATCTATGCCAATGGCTATGTCATGACCTTTCAGGCGATCGGCGCGCGCCCGCGCGTTCCCCGGGGCGAGGAGGTCTCGGATTACCTGTTGTCCTTCGACCGCCGGCCCGGGGTGTTTTATGGTGGCGGTACCCCGACCGCCTCGCTGATGGCGCGGGCCGAGGTTTTCAGCGCGGTTGGCGGCTTCGACAAAGGCTTGCGCCGCCAGGAGGACGTTGACTTCGCCGTGCGGCTTGGCCGTCTGGGCGGGCATTTCATCGGCCCCGCCGAACCCCTGTTAACCCAATATGCCAGCGAGGGGGTGGACAAGGCGGCGCGGGTCGAGCATGACAGCTTCCAGGCCCTGTTGATCAAGCATCGGGATTATCTGGTGGCCAAGGGGCGCTTCCATTACATGATGGGGTGGTCGCGGGTGCGCTTTCGTCATTTCAATGGGCAGGACGGCCGGGCGGCCCTGGCGTTGATCGGGCTGTTTGCCCGCTATCCCCTGCGCACGGCCCGCCATTTCGTCCTTTCCGCCAGCCGGCGGTTTCAACACGAGCGTTCGATCAGAGCCTGACAGCATGCCTTCCCTTCCCCCTTCCGCTCCCTCCGTCTTGTTCGCTTGCCGGAATTTCGACCGTATGGCCGGTGGCATCGAGCGTATGGCGACAATGATGATGAACGACATGGCGGCCCGGGGGCTGCGCGTGGGTCTTTTGACCTGGGACCCCGAGGACGCCACCGCCCATTATCCGATGGATCCGGCGATCACCTGGATGAAGCTGGCGATGGGCGAGGCCAGCCAGCGGGCGGGCTGGGGGCTGCGCTTGCGTCGACAAAGGGCCATCCGCCGTCTGGCCCGAGGCTTCCGCCCCGATGTGGTCATCGGTTTCCAGGCCGGCGCCTTTATCGCCCTGCGCACGGCCCTGGTCGGCTTGGGCATTCCGATGATCGCCGCCGAGCGCAACGCCCCCGATCTTTACGATTTCCTGCGCCAGGGGGTCCGCGCCCGCCGGATGACCGAACTGGCCCTGGCCACCGCCTCGCGCATCACCGTGCAACTGCCCAGCTACCGGCCCCGCTATCCGGCCTTCCTGCGCCGGCGCATCGTTGATATTCCCAATCCGGTCCCGGCGCTGGCCGAACCGCCCTATCCCAACGAGGCGGCCGATCCGCCGCGGCTGATCTTGAACATGGGCCGCTTGTCCTATCAGAAGAACCAAGCCTTTCTGTTGCGCGCCTTCGCCCGGGTCGCCCCCACCCACCCCGAGTGGACCCTGGCCTTCGTCGGCGATGGCGATGCCGGCGCAACCCTGAAGGCGCTGTGCCACGAGTTGGATCTCGACGACCGGGTTCTGTTCCCCGGCGCCACCCGCGATGTCGGGGCGTGGTATGCCCGGTCGGCCTTTCTCGCCTTTCCCTCGCTGTGGGAGGGGTTCCCCAACGCCCTGGTCGAGGCCTTCGCCCACGGGCTGCCGGCGGTTGGCCTGCGCACCACCTCGGGCGTCAACGAATTGATCGTCGAGGGCGAGACCGGGCTATTGAGCGCGCCTGATGAAGGGGCTTTCGCCGAGGCTTTGGCGCGGATGATCCGGGATGACGAGGCCCGGCGCGAGATGGGGCGCAAGGCCGCCCGGTCGATCCTGGCTTATGACCCCAAGGCGATCTTCGATCGCTGGGAGGCCTTGTTCCGCGCGGTGGCCAAGCGGCGGAGCGCGCCATGAAGATCGTCATGGTCATCAAGGGCTTGCACGAGACCGCCGGCGGCGCCGAGCGGATCTTCTGCGATGTCGCCAATCATCTGGCCGGGCGCGGCCATCGGGTGGGCGTGCTGTCGTTTGACAGCCCGGGCGAGGAGCCCTTCTACGATCTGAGCGGCGTTGACGACGTGGTCGGTCTGGCGATCGGCGATGTTCACCGCCCGACCTCGCCGCTGATCTTCCAGCGCCGGGTGAGCGCCCTGCGCCGGGAGATCCTGGCCCGGCGGCCCGATGTGGTCATCGCCTTCATGCACAGCTGTTTCGTGCCCACCGCGTTGGCCCTGATCGGCACGGGCATTCCCGTCGTCGCCAGCGAGCACACGGTGATCACCCATTACCGCAAGCGCCTGGGGCAACTGGCGCTTTATGCGCTGTCGGTGCCGCTGCTGCGCTCGATCACCGTCGTCTCGCAGGCGGTAAAGGAGCGCTTTCCCCGGGTGATCCGCCGCAAGATGGTGGTGATGCCCAATCCCGTCGCCTTACCCGCCGCCGTTCCCGAACCCGCCCTTGATGCCCCGCCCGGGCGGCCGGCGCGGCGGATCTTGTCGATCGGCCGCTTTGACGAGGCCAAGGGCCACGGCGTGCTGCTGGAAGCCTTCGCCCGCATCGCCCGGGATTTTCCCGAATGGGACCTGCGGATCGTGGGCGACGGCCCGACGCGCGAGGCCTTGCGCCAACGCGCCATCGCCCTGGGGCTGTCCGAGCGCGTAGCGATGCCGGGCATCGTCCGCAACATCGCCGCCGAATGGCAGGCTTGCGCGGTTTTCGCCCTGGCCTCGCGCTATGAAAGCTTCGGTCTGGTGATCGCCGAGGCGATGGCCGCCGGGCGGCCGGCGATCGGCTTCATCGACTGTCCCGGCGTCAACACCCTGATCGAGGACGGCCGCACCGGCCTGCTGGTTGGCGGCGAAGACCGCCCGGCCGCCCTGGCGGCCGGACTGTGGCGCCTGCTGAGCGACCCCGACCTGCGCCAAACCATGGGCGCCGCCGCCCGCGAAGCCATCGCCGGCCAATTCCACATCGAACGCATCTGCGACCAATGGGAAGCCCTGCTCAGCGAGACCCTGGATCCTTAGTACCCCCCTAATGCGCGACGGCCTTCTGGCGGCGGGCGAAAAGGGTTTCGTGGCCCGGTTCGGGGTGTTCGGGGACGAGGCGGGCCAGGGTCAGCGAGATGGCGGCCATCGCCGCGCCGGTCAGGAAGACCGCCGCCGGGTTGGTCAGCCACAGCAGGCCGAAGGCGCCGGGGATGCCGACGGCGGCGATGTGGTTGATGGTGAAACTCACCCCCGAACTGGCGGCGATATCGGCCGGGGCGGCGATCTTCTGGAAATAGCTGCGGATGGCGATGGCCATGCTGAACAGCAGGTTGTCGATGATATAGAGCCCGGCCGCCGCGTAAGGGTTCTCGACCACGGCATAGGCGACGAAAACGCCGATCAGCCCGGCGTATTCCAGGCTCAAAGCCCGGCGCTCGCCCCAGCGGCCGATGGCGGCGCCGATGCGGCCGGCGAAGACCATGTTGATCGCCTGATTGACGATGAACAGCAGCGTGACCTGGGCGGCCGAATACCCGAACTTCTCGACCATCATGAAGCCGGCGAAGACCGTGAAGATCTGGCGGCGCGCCCCGCTCATGAAGGTCAGGGCGTAAAACAGCCAGTACCGCTTGCGCAGGAACAGCTTCTTGGTTTGCAAGGCGGCATCGGGGAAGCGCGGATAGGCCATCCAGGCCGCCAAAGCCAAAATCACCGTCAAGGCGCCGCCAAAGGCGTAGACCCAGGCGTAATCCAGGCCATAAACATCGAGCATTAGCCAGACCCCGGCAAAGGCGATCAGTCCGGCGGCGCCGCGGGCAGCGATCTGGCGGCCCATGGCCGGGGCGGCGCGCTCGCGGTCGATCCACTGCAGGGTCAGCGATTGCTGAAGGGTTTCCTGGTAGTGAAAGCCGATGCTCATGACGATCGTCGTGATGAACAGGCCCAAAACGCTGGGAAACAGCCCGGTTATCGCCGTTCCAACGCCAAGCAGCACCAGACTGACGATCAACAGCGTCTGTTCGCGCAGCACCAGCAGAAAGAAGATGACGGTCAGGGCGAGCAGACCCGGCACCTCGCGCAGGCTTTGCAGCAGCCCCATGTCGGCGCCGCTGAAACTTGCCCGCTCGATGGCGAAATTATTGAGCAAGGCCTGCCAAGTGGAAAACGCTACCGGCTGGGCCGCCGCCGACAGCAGCAAAAAGGCCTCGGGACCGCGCGGATCGATACCAGCGAAAAAGCGGGAGAGAAAAGGCAGACGCATGGGGAAGCCCGTTTCGGTTGCCAAAGGAAGGAGGCGCAGGATAAAAGGGCCGGAAACGCCTGTCTTGCGATATTGGGACAATGAATAGCGTGAAATGGACAACCCCGCAGTCTGCCGCCTGGGAAACCATGCGGCCGATCCGCTCGGTCCGCGCCCGCACCTCGGAATGGCCGACGGGAACGGTGATCGTTCCCCATAGCCACCCCTGGTGCCAATTGGTCTATGCCATCGGCGGCGTCACCATCGTCGAGACGCCCGAGGGAAGCTGGGTGGTGCCGCCCGATCGCGCCGTATGGGTTCCCGCCGGCATCACCCATTGCGTGCGCGCCGCGCGCGGCGGCCAGAACCGCAGTGTTTATGTCACCATCGAGGCGGCGCAAGCGGCCGGTCTGCCGAAGGGCTGCAAGGTGGTGGCGGTCTCGCCGCTGACCCGCGAGTTGATCCTGGAATTCGGCCGTCGTCCCGATGATTACGATGAGGACGGCGCCGATGGCCGCTTGGTGCGCGTGCTGCTTGACCAGATCGCCGCCCTGCCGGCCCAGCCGCTGCATCTGCCCTGGCCGCGCGATCCCCGGGCCCTGGCGGTGGCCAGGGCGCTGGAGGCCGATCCCGCCGATGGCCGGCCGCTTGAGGAATGGGCGCGCGAGGCCGGGGCCTCGGCCCGCACCCTGGCCCGGACCTTCCGCGCCGACTGCGGGCTGACCTTCGGCCAATGGCGGTTGCGGCTGCGCCTGCTGGGCGCCTTGGAGCGACTGGCCGCCGGCGAGGCGGTGACGGCGGTGGCCTTTGATATGGGCTACGACCAGCCCAGCGCCTTCATCGCCATGTTCCGCCGGCTGCTCGGCACGACGCCGGGGGCCTATTTCCGCTAAGAAAAGGAGCGGCCCGGGCGGGTCGCTCCCTTGAGATGGTGGTGGGATGGAGGGGCCGGTCAGGCCGGTTGGGAAACCGGGGCCAGTCCCAGCGCCTTGGCCACGCCCTCGCCGTAAGCCGGATCGGCGCGGTGGAAATGGACCAACTGGCGGCGGATGATCTCCTCGGGCACGCCGGCCATGGCCTCGGCGATATTGGAGAACAGACGCTGGCGCTCGCCCTCGTCAAACAGGGCGAAGAGGGCGCCGACCTGGACGTAATCGTCGTTGCCCTCGCGGTGGTTGTAGTGATCGGCATCGCCGTTGATGCGCAGCGGCGGCTCCTTGACCGAGGGGTCCTCTTTGGGTCCACCGAAGCTGTTGGGCTCGTAATAGGCGTCGGCGTTGGGATTATTGGGGAAAAAGCGCATCGGCCCGTCTTTGTGGTAGTGATTGACCGGGCTGAGCGGGGCGTTCACCGGCAGGGCCTCGTAATGGGTGCCCAGGCGATAGCGATGGGCGTCGGCATAGGCGAACACCCGGGCTTGAAGCATCTTGTCGGGCGAATGGCCGATGCCCGGGACGACGTTCGACGGCGAAAAGGCCGCCTGCTCGATCTCGGCGAAATAGTTCTCGGCGTTGCGGTTGAGTTCCAGCACCCCGACCTCGATCAGCGGAAAATCGCCGTGCGGCCAGACCTTGGTGAGGTCGAAGGGGTTATAGGGGGTGGTTTCGGCCTCGCGTTCGGCCATGATCTGCACAAACAGCGTCCAGCGCGGGAAGTGACCCGACTCGATGGTGCCAAACAGCGCCTCCTGATAGCTTTCGCGCGACTCGCCGACCACGACCTTGGCGGCGGCATTGGTCAGATGAGCATGGCCCTGTTGGGTCTTGAAGTGGAACTTCACCCAAAAGCGCTCGCCGGCGTCGTTCCAGAAGGAATAGGTGTGGCTGCCGTAGCCGTTCATATGCATGGGATCAAGCGGCAGACCGCGATCGCTCATCAAGATGGTGACCTGATGCAGGCTTTCCGGGCTGAGCGACCAGAAATCCCACATGGCGGTGGGCGAGCGCAGATGGGTGCGCGGATGGCGTTTCTGGGTATGGATGAAATCGGGAAACTTCAAAGGATCGCGCACGAAGAACACCGGGGTGTTGTTGCCCGCCAGATCCCAGTTGCCTTCCTCGGTATAGAACTTCAGCGAAAAGCCGCGCACGTCGCGTTCGGCGTCGGCCGCCCCCAATTCGCCCGCCACCGTCGAAAAGCGGGCGAGCACCGGTGTCGTTTTGCCGACCGCCGAGAACAGCTTGGCTCGGGTATAGCGGCTGATGTCATGGGTGATGGTCAAGGTGCCATGGGCGCCCCAGCCCTTGGCGTGGACGACGCGTTCGGGAATGCGTTCCCGGTTCTGGTGGGCCAGCTTCTCGATCAACTGATAATCCTGCAGCAGCACCGGCCCCCGGGGTCCGGCGGTCAGGCTGTTTTGATTATCGGCGACCGGGGCACCGGCGGTGGTGGTCAGGCGCGTGGTCATGGGCTTCTCCCCGAAAGTGGATGGCGCTAAGGGCGTGATCCGATACCCCTCATCCTAGAGGCGATCTATCAGCGGAAATACATAACTTTACTGGGTTATTCGAGTGACTAAATCGATCATATTTTAGCCAAAGTAGAACCTTTAGGTTATAGTCTTTAGAATTAAGACGCAAGCTGGGGTGGCGCCATACCCGGGAGGCGCGGGCTTCTTGAGGGGGAGGGCGGGCTTCGTTTGCGCGAACAAAGCGGAAACGATGGATACTGGTGGCGGATCGCGGGCGGCGCTTGTAGCCTGCGGGCCCGGCTGGCGGCCGGGCTGGCAACGGGGTGGGGACTGGCTTGGGAGATGACGTCGTGACGCCGTGCGGGACCGCTTCCACGTCCCCGGAAAAATCCGCCGCGATCCTGGCCGGGCCGCCGTCGCCCGGGGTCGAGGGGACGCGGTCCGATTTGGCGCGCGCCCGCGTCGTCGCCCGGGCCTGGGCTGAAACCCTGACGCCGGCGCGGCGCGCCGATCAGGCCTTGCTGTTCACCACCGCCGCGATGGCGGCCCTGCGCAAGGGGATCGGCGTCGAGGCTGTTGCCCGCCCCGGTTTCGCCCGACCGCGCGGCCGCCTCGATCACGCCGGCGCCCGGGTGGCCCAGGCGATCGGCGAGGACGCCGCCCTGCTGCCTTTGGCCGAGGCGCTGCATCTGATCACCGGCCTCTATCCGGCGCTGTTGCCCGCCCGCGAGCGCGGCGCCCTGGGCGCCTTTTACACGCCGATCGCCCTGGTCGAGCGCCTGCTTGATCGCGCGACCGAGGAGGGCGCCGATTGGGCCGGGCTGCGTTTGCTTGATCCGGCCGCCGGTGGCGGGGCCTTTCTGCTGGGCGCCGTCGCCCGCATCCGCGCCGCCTTGGCCGGCTGCGAACCGGCCTTCATCCTGGGGCGGATCGGCGCCCGGGTGCTGGGGCTCGAGGTCGATGCGAGGGCGGCCGCCCTGGCCCAGGCCGCGCTCGATATTCTTCTGGCCGATCTGGCCCAAGCCGCCGGACGGCCGCCGCCGGTGGTGTTGCGGGTGGCCGATACCCTGGAAATCCCCGCCGATCCCAGCTTCGATCTGGTGGTCGGCAATCCGCCCTATGGACGGGTCGGCCTGACCCCGGCCCAGCGCGCCCGCTTTGGTCGCGGGCTGTATGGCCATGCCAATCTGTATGGGGTGTTCACCGATATCGCCCTGCGCTGGACGGCGCCGGGCGGGCTGATCGCCTATCTCACCCCCACCAGTTTTCTGGCCGGGCGCTACTATGGCGCCTTGCGCGGACTGCTGGCGGCGGAAGCGCCGCCGCTGTCGATCGATTTCGTCCATGCCCGCCAGGGGGTGTTCGAGGATGTTTTGCAAGAAACCCTGCTGGCGCTTTATCGCCGTGGCGGGCAAGCCGGGCGGGTGCGCATTCATTATCTGACCCTGGACGGCGAGGGGCGGGCGCGGATCGCCCATAATGGCACCATTGGCCTGCCCGCCGATGCCGGCGCCCCCTGGCTGGCGCCGCGCGATCCCGGCCAGGGGCACCTAGTCGCCCGGGTCGAGGCCATGGGCCATCGACTGGCCGAGTGGGGCTATGGGGTGTCGACCGGGCCTTTGGTGTGGAACCGCTATAAGGGCCAGCTCCGCGACCGGCCGACGGGCAAGCGGGTTCATCCGCTGATCTGGGCCGAGGCGGTCACGGCGGACGGCCGCTTTGTTTTCCGCGCCGCCAAACGCAACCATGCGCCCTATTTCAAGCTGCAGGCCGGCGATGACGCGCTTCTGGTCGGCGAGCCCTGCGTGCTGGTCCAGCGCACCACCGCCAAGGAACAGCACCGCCGGCTGATCGCCGCCGAACTGCCCGCGGCTTTTGTCGCCGGCCATGGCGGGGTGGTGGTGGAGAACCATCTGAACATGGTGCGCGCCAAGGGCACCCCCCGGGTGGCGCCGGCGGTGGTGGCGGCCCTGCTCAACAGCGCCGTTGTCGATCAGGTGTTTCGCTGCATGAGCGGTAGCGTCGCCGTATCGGCCTTTGAACTGGAAGCCCTGCCGCTGCCCGCCGCCGGCGATCTGGGGCCGCTGACGGCCCTGGTGGCCGCCGGCGCCCCGCGCGATGACATCGAAGCCGAATGCGCCCGGCTCTATGGGAAGGGGCTTTGACCATGGATCTGTTCTCGCGGCTCGAGGGCGCCAAGGAACCCAAGGAGACTAAGGAGACCAAGGAGGCCAAGGAACCCAAGGAACCCAAGGAACCCAAGGAACCCAAGGAACCCAAGGAACCCAAGGAGACCAAGGAGGCCAAGGAACCTCCGGCGTTCGCTCCTGAAACCCCGGCCGCGCCGCTACCGCCCTATGCGTCGCGTGATCTGATCGCTGCGCGCCTGCCGCTGATCTTTCCCGCCGGTACGCCCAACCGCACCTATTGCGTGCGCGATCTGGCCGCCAGCACCGTGTTCGCCGCGCTCTATATCGGCGCGGTCGAGGGACGCGGGTGTTTCCTGGGGCCGGTCCATGTCTACCGGATGACCAATGAGCAGGCGCTGTTGGCGGACGAGGCCGATCGCCTCGCCTATGGTCTGGCGGTGCTGCGCAAGGGCGGCGGGATCAGCGGCAGCCGCTGGTATGCCGATAACACCCGCGAGCCGATCCGCGATGAAACCCTGCGCGACGGGCTGGTGGCGATCGGCGCGGTGATCCGCCGGGGCGATCTGCCGACCACCTCGGGCCAGCCGCGCTATGCCCTGAAGGCTGCCTTCGCCGCCCTGTTCGATCCGGCGCTTGACGGCCCGGCCCTGGACGCCGCCATCGCCGCCTTCCAGGCCGCGCACCTCAGCCGTAGCGCCCTGGCCCGCGTGGCGATCATGCGCGCTGGCGCCACCGCCGGGGCCGAGGGGGTGCTGGTGCGCTTTCCCAGCGGCGAGACCCGCCAGCTGGCGCCCGGCCCCAGTTCGATCATCGCCCAGGCGGTGGTCGAGGTTTTCGCCCCGCGCTTTCTTGCGGCGCCGGCGGTGCTGTGGCTCAGCGAAAGCGGCAACAAGGTGGTGCTGCGCGACGACGCCCTGGCCCATGCCATCGGCCTGCGCATCGAAGCCGATAAAACCCTGCCCGACCTGATCCTGGCCGACCTTGGCCCCAAGGATCCGCTGCTGGTTTTCGTCGAGGTCGTCGCCACCGATGGCGCGCTCAGCCCCCAGCGCCAGCGGGCCATTCACGCCCTGACCGAAGCCGCCGGTTTCTCGCCCGCCCAGGTGCTGTTCCTGACCGCCTATCAGGACCGCCAGTCGCCGGGCTTTCGCAAGACCGTCGGCCAATTGGGCTGGGGCGGCTTCGTTTGGTTCGCGTCCGAGCCCGAGCGGCTCTTGCGCCTGCACGACAGCGCCGGCGATCCCCGCACCCTGGCCGAGCTGCTCTAATCGCTGACCAGCCCGGCCAGACCGATGAAGGCCGGATAGGGGTGGGTGACCAAGCGAA
Source organism: Rhodospirillum rubrum ATCC 11170 (assembly GCF_000013085.1). Classification (NCBI taxonomy): domain Bacteria; kingdom Pseudomonadati; phylum Pseudomonadota; class Alphaproteobacteria; order Rhodospirillales; family Rhodospirillaceae; genus Rhodospirillum; species Rhodospirillum rubrum. The sequence goes on along the minus strand of NC_007643.1, from coordinate 2,890,927 downwards.
TGGGGACGACATCAAGGTAATCGCGGAAGCGGCCCTTTTCGTGGAAGCGCGCCAGGAAGGCCGAGGTTCGCAAGGCCTCTGGGTGTCGGGGCAGGATACCTCCCATCAGGTAAACGCCGCCCTGGGCGCCGGTGCTCAGCACCAGATTGCCCGCCACCGTGCCCAGCAGCGCGTAAAAGGTGTCGACGGCTTCGGCGCAAACCGGGCAGCTGCGCGCCAAGCCCTTTTCCATCACCGAGGGCGGGGTTTCGGCAACCGGCTCCAAGCCATCGGCGGCGCGGATCGCCTCGCTCAGCCAAACCAGACCGGGGCCGGAAATCGCCCGCTCGGCCGAGGCGTGGCCGTGAATGGCGCGCAGGGCGCTGATGATCACCGCCTCGCGGTCGGTCACGGCGGGCAGGGTGACATGGCCGCCCTCGGTGGCCAGGGGGCTGGTGCGGTTGCCGCCGCGACCGGGGATGAGGATCGCCACCCCCAGACCGGTGCCCGGGCCGATTGCGGCGATCGGCGCCCCGGTAAGTCCGGCGCCGCCGCCGATCTCGATCAGCCCGGAGGGGCCAAGGCGGGGGATGGCCAGGGCGTTGGCGATGAAGTCATTGACCGCATGGAAAGGCGCCAAACCCAAGCGGTCGGCGACCGCGCTGATCGAGAACGACCACGCCCCATGGTTGGTCAAAGCCAGATGATCGCCGTTGACCGGACAGGCGACGCAGATCGCCCCGCGATCGGGGCGCGGTTCAAAGGCGGTCAGCACCTCGGCCAGATAATGGGCCGCCGCCTCGGCCGGGCCGGGAAAGGCGGCGCAGCGGTAAACCCGTTCGTCGCGCCAGCCGCCCTCGGGGGTGGTCAGGGCGAAGCGGGCGTTGGTGCCGCCGATATCGGCGATCAATCCGGGAATGAACGGCTCAGCCATTGAACGGCGCCGCGTTCAGATCGGCCAGATACTTCTCGCGCCAAGCTTCCAGCGAGTTTTCATCGACCATACGCATCATTTCAACCCAACGCTCCTTGCGCTCGTCCAAAGCCATGCCCAAGGCCCTGTCCATGGCATCGGCCATATCCTCGCGGTCGAAGGGGTTGACCTGAAGCGCCGTTGTCAGTTCGCGGGCCGCCCCGGCGAAGCGCGAAAGAACCAGCACCCCGGGGTCCTGGGGATTCTGGCTGGCAACGTATTCTTTTGCCACAAGATTCATACCATCGCGCATTGGCGTGACAACGCCGACGGCCCCTTGTCGGTAGAAACCGGCCAGGACCGATCTGGCGAAGTTGCGGGTGAGGTAGCGGATTGGCACCCAATCGTAATCGCCGAACTGGCCATTGATCTGGCCCGACAGGCTTTCGAGTTCCTCGCGCAGGCGCCGGTATTCGGGAACCTCGGAGCGGGAAATTGGCGCGACCTGCATGAAACTGACCTTGGCGCGATGCTCGGGATGCTTTTCGAGCAGGCGCGAAAAAGCCTCGAAGCGTTCGGGCAGGCCCTTGGAATAATCCAGGCGCTCGACCCCGATCATCAGCTTGCGGCCGTTCAGGCTGGCGCGCAGCCGGCGATAGGCGACCGTGCGCTGGGCGCGCTGGGCGGCCTCGGCGAAGGCGCCTTTCTCGATGCCGATGGGATAAACCCGGGCGACCAGCGAGCGCCCCCAGACGGTGACATGGCCGTTCTCGCCAATCCAGCCGCCGGCTTCATGCAGGACGTAATCGAAGAACGAGCGCCGGTCGTTTTCGGTCTGGAAGCCGACGACATCATAGGCGCACAGCGAACCGACCAGTCGGCGATGGTGGGTCAGGGCCAGCAATACCTCCATCGCCGGAAAGGGCGTGTGCAGGAAGATGCCCATGCGCTGGCGCGCCCCCAGGCGGCGCAGTTCTCCCCCCAGCGGGATCAGGTGATAATCATGGACCCAGATCAGATCATCATCGGTCAGCAGCGGTTGAAGCTGCTCGGCGAAAACCGTATTGACCCGCATATAGCCTTCGTAGTCCTGGCGGGTGAATTCGGCCAACCCCATGCGATAATGAAAAAGCGGCCACAGGGTGCGATTGGCGAAACCGTTGTAATACTGGGCGTGATCCTTGCGGCCAAGATCGAGCACCGCATAGGTGACCGGGCCTTCCTCGATGAAGCGCGGCCGGTCCGATGTCTGGGCGGCGACCTTGCCGCTCCAGCCAAACCAGATCCCGCCAAACGAGACCAGCGCTTCGCGCAAAGCCACGGCCAATCCCCCCGCGCGGCCGGCTTGATCCTCGGGAAGCGCCACGCGGTTGGAGACAACGATAAGACGAGCCACGCGATTCCACCCCCTTTAAAAGATTGAGTCGCCGGAAAACGGCTCAACCGGCGAGGGGGTTCCCGCAAAGCGGCCCGGGGCGCCAAGGCGCGGGGAGGGTCGGGCGGAAGCGACGGGGGGGCGCCAAGGCTCAGGGAGCGCCCCCCCGGGGGGATCAGGCGGCGCGCACGCCGCCCAGGAACCGCTCGACCAGCCCCTTGAGGGCGACGGCTTCTTTTGAGAGCGCTTGCGCCGCGGAAAGGACCTGTTGCGAGGCGTTGCCGGTTTCGCCGGCCGAGGAACTGACCCCGACGATGGTGTCGGATACCTCCTGCGTGCCCGCCGCGGCTTGCTGGACATTGCGGGCGATCTCGGCGGTGGCGGCGGATTGCTCTTCGACGGCGGCGGCGATGGCGGCCGAGATCGTGTTAATCTCTTCGATGCGGCGGACGATGCTGGCGATGGCCTTGACCGCGCCCTCGGTCGCTTCTTGAACCGCGCCGATCTGGGTGCCGATATCCTCGGTGGCCTTGGCGGTCTGGCTGGCGAGATGCTTGACCTCGCCGGCGACCACGGCGAAGCCCTTGCCGGCTTCTCCGGCGCGGGCCGCCTCGATCGTGGCGTTGAGCGCCAGCAGATTGGTTTGGTTGGCGATGTCGGTGATCAAGCCGATCACCGCGCCGATACGGGCCGAGGTGTCGGCAAGGCTTTGCACCGTCGCGTTGGTCTGCGCGGCTTCTTGGGACGCGATCTGGGCGACGTGCGAGGATTGTTCCATTCTCCGGCCGATTTCGCTGATCGAGGCGCTGAGTTCCTCGGCCGCCGTGGCGACGGTCTGAACACTGGCCGAAGCCTGTTCGGTGGCGGTGGCGACGGCGGAGGCCTGGATATTGGTCTGGTCGGCGGTGGCCGAGAGGCCGCCGGCGGTCGTTTCCATTTCGGCGCAAGCGCCGGCCACCACGCCCAGCACGTCGGAGACCGCATGGTCGAAGTCGCGGGTAAGCGACTCGATGGCAGCGGAGCGCTTGGCGCGGGCCACCTGCTCGGCGGCCTGGGCCTCGCGCAGTTCTTGGGCTTTGCGCGCATTGTCGCGGAAGATCAAGGCGCTGCGGGCGATATCGCCAACCTCGTCCTTGCGCTCGGTGCCATCGATGGCGCGTTCCAGATCGCCGGCGGTGAGGGCCTGCAACGAGCCGACAAGGGAGCCGATCGGCTGAACCATCCCGCGGCGGGCGATCAGCAGACCGGCGATGACGCCGAGCACGATGCCGCCAAAGGCGACACCGAACATCCAGCGGGTCAGGGTCTGGAAGGTGGCGTCGGCGGCATCGCCCACCTTGGTTCCTTCGTCGTCAAGGTCGTCCGACAGCGCCAGGGTGCTGTCAAGCAAGGGGTTGGAGATCGCCCGCGAAACGGTGACGGCGTCATAGATCTGGCGTTGCGCCTCGCCAATCGTTGCGCCCTGATTGGCGCGGGCGGTGGCGATGGTTTTTTCGGCGGCGGCAAGGTAGTTGACGAAGTTTTCGCGCAAGGTCGCGATCTCGGAAAGATGGCTTGCCGGCAGCATGCCTTCCAAGGTGGTGATCCGCTCCTCGAACTGGGCTTTGTTCTTCGAAAAAAAGCCGTAGGCGTCCTCGAACTCCGCCGGATTGGCCGCCATGCGATATTCCGCCCGGCTCATGGTCAGCAGGTTCTGGTTCATCCGCGCGCCGGTCTTGATCATGTCGCCGTAGCCATCGATCTGTCGGGCCGCCTCGCCCAGGGTGCGCATTCCCATGAAGCCGACGGTACTGATGATGATGGCCGCGACGGCCATGATGGCAATGACGATGCCGATCTTTCCGGCGATGCGGATGTTCGCAAGCATGGGGTCGTCTCCAGAATGGACCTTTTCGGATGGGTTTCCGGGCTATTTTGCCCTTCACATACCGGCGTGCAATCCCCTTTAGGATATATCTAACCAAAGGCCAAAGGCGGCTTACTTTCGCAAAACCAGCCGCCCCTCGATCTGGGCGCCGATCCGGCCGGCTTGGGCGATATGATCGGCGACAAGGGTGACGAGAAGCCGACCGGCGGCGGCATCGATGATCGGCCGCCCGCCGCCAAGGGCGTCGTAGCCGTCACCGCCGCGCGCGATGTAATCATTGACCGCCACCGTGTAATGGCCCTCGGGCTCGACAGTGCGTCCGTCGATTTGCAGGGCGACGACGCGCTCGCCGACCGGCAAGGCGGGATCGTACAGGACCTCCATTCCCGAAACCTGCGGGAAGCGCCCGGCCCCTTGGGCGATTTGCGAGACGCCGTTCTCCAGGGCGGCCTTCACCTGGGCGCCGGTCAGATCCAGAACCACGGCGACATTGCCAAAGGGCAGTTCGGCCAGGATGTCGCGGCGGGTCAACGCGGTTCCGGCGTTATACAGGCGATCGCCGCGCAAGCCCCCGCCATTGGTCAGGGCCGCCTGGGCGCCGGTGGCCAGGCGCATGGCGTCGGTGACCAGATTGCCCATCGTGCTTTCGGCCCCGCGCACGACCGAGCGCCGGCTGTCGAGTTCCGTGGTCGTCACCCCCAGCGGCTGATCAAGATCGCTGGCCAATTGGGCCTCCCAGGCGGCGAGACGGGCGGCGACCGCGGGGGAGGGGGCGAGGCCGACATTGGCGCGGAACGACCATTCGGGCAGAACCACCACCGCGCTGCCGGCGCTGGTGATCTGCTCGTCGATCCGCAGATCGATAACCCCCAGATAGCGGGCATTGGCCCCGGCCTTGAGCACCAGTCCCGTACTTTCGCGCCAGGACAGCGAGTCGTGGTCATGTCCCCCCACCACCACCGCCACCTCGGGCAGGGCCTGGGCCAGGGCGCGGTCTTCGGCCTGCCCCTGGTGGGTGAGGGCGATGATGACATCGGCGCCTTCGGCCTTGAGCGTGGCCACGGCGGCGCGCGCCGCCGCCAGCGGCTCGGCGAACCGCACCTCGGGACCGGGCGAGGACAAGACCGTGGTCTGCGGGGTGAGCAGCCCCAGGAAGCCGATCTTATAGGGACCGACGGCGCGGATCGCCGTGGACGTCAGCCCCGTGATCGGGGCGCCCTCGGCGGTCGACAGCGCCGGGCCGTCCAGATTGCTGGCCAGCCAAGGGAAGGGCGAGGTCGACAGCCGCTCGGCGAAGACCTTGGGGCCGAAGTCGAATTCATGATTGCCCGGCACCGCCAGATCGACGCCAAGCAGCCCCATCGCCTCGACCATATGGGCGCCCTTGTCGATGCTCGACAGCAGCGAGGGCGAGAGCAGATCGCCGCCGAAGGTGACCAGCGCCGCCGTGGCGCCGGGGCGGGCCTTCTCGGCCTCGATCAGCGTCTTCATCTCGGCCAATCCGCCCGACCCGCCGCCATTGCCGACTTCGGCGATGTCGTTGAGATGAAGAAGGCGCAAGGTGACGGCGGGCCGACCGTCCTCGGCCATCGCCGGTGCGACCAGCGACAGGGCAAGCAGAAAACCAACAAGCCAGCGGGAAAAAGCCATGACGCGCCTCCGAGACTAGACGAGAGCCCCACTGTGGGGGCAAAGGCGCGCGAAGGAAACCGTGTCAAACGCCATGAGGGAAGCCGATGTGCCCGGCCTCGCATCCTCCTCTCGCGTCAGGGGGCGAGGGCCGGTCGCTCCTCCTGCTGCTGAAGCAAAACTTCGGCCGGGATGCCCAAGTGGATATGAAGCGCCCGGGCCATCGCCAGGGTGAGGGGGCGCGTTCCCGCCAAAACCTCCAGAACTTCGGCCTGACTGCCGATAAGCGGAACAAGGTCCTGGGGCGACAGGCCGGCTTGCTCCATTCGAAAGGCGATGGCGGCATGAGGGGGGGGATAGCCGATCGGAACCTGCTTGGATTCGTAATGCTCGATCAGGTCGGCAAGGACATCGAGGTCTTCCCCTTCGGCTGTTCCGGGCTCCGCGTCCATCAAGGCCTCAAGGCGGGCAAGAGCGGCGGCGTGGTCCGCCGGCGTCCGAATTGGCTTCAAAATACCCATTTTACACCTCTTCGACATTGATCTCGTCGTATTCGGCATGGGTTCCAATAAACCAAATATAGACAATGCGATAAGCGTAATTTATTTTTACAACAAGTCGATAAGATTTTCCTTTTATATTGAAGACAACCCGATTTCCTCGAATGATGCTTGCACTGCGATATTTAATCTTAATTTTTGCTGGACTATCCCAATCTTCTGTTAAAACTTCTCGATACCATGCAAGCAAAGGATCCTCAGCATCGGGCTGACGGTCCCAGAAGGCTCGGAGGACTTTTTTGGCGATGATCCGCATGGCCTATGTGGGAGCCTTCCGATTTTTCCACAACATTCGTCGCCGATGATAAGCGCCTCCACAACCGTAATGAAACATCCTCTCCGGGAAAGTTGCCGGTTTTGCCGTCTATTTGCTATCCTGCGGATCTGACCGCGTCACACTGCAGCCGGAAGGGCCGGGACGCGGCGGGCTTGGGGGCCGGGGACGGGGAGGACCGTCGTCAGCAACCCCCGGGAGGAAAGGCGTCGCATGCGCTCCCCCGTTCGCTTCAGACTGGGGAGACGGCCCGACGCCCGTTACCGTCCATGTGAAGCACGACCGCAAAGCGACCGAATGCAATGACCCAGGATATTCTCGCGCTCGCCGGCGATTTTCCGACCCTGTCCCGTGAGGCGTGGCTGGCCCTTGTCGACAAGGCGCTGAAGGGCGCGCCGTTTGAGAAAAAGATGGTGACGAAGACCCACGAGGGGTTTTCGATCCAGCCGCTTTACACCCGGGCCGACTGGCCCTCGACGGGTGATCCCTCGGGCTTTCCCGGGGTGATGCCCTTCACCCGCGGCGGGACCGCCGCCGGGGCGGTGCTGCACGGTTGGGATGTGCGCCAGGAGCACGCCCATCCCGATCCCGCCGCCGCCAACGCCCAGATCCTGACCGATCTCGAGCGCGGGGCGTCGAGCGTCACCTTGCGGTTCGATGCCGCCGGTCGCGCCGGCTTCGATAGCGATGACGCCGAGGCTGCCGATCTGGCCGGCGTCGAGGGGATGATGATCGCCTCGCTTGACGATCTCGATACGGCCCTGGCCGGGGTCTTCCTTGATGGCGCGGTGGTCGGGCTGCAGGCCGGCGCCGCCTTCGAACCGGCCGCCGCCTTGCTGGCCGCCCTGTGGGCGCGCCGTCAGATCGCCCCCGCCGCCGCCCTTGGCGCCTTCAACGCCGATCCTTTGGGCACCCTGGCCGCCACCGGAAGCCTGCCGATGAGCGCGACGCGGGCGCTGTCGCGTCTGGGCGCCCTGGCGGCCCATACGGCGCGGAGCTATCCGCAGGCGACCGCCGTGATGGTCGATGGCGCGCCCTATCACGATGGCGGCGCCAATGAGGTTCAGACCCTGGCCGCCGTTCTGTCCACCGGTGTCGCCTATCTGCGGGCGATGGAGGCGGCGGGACTTGGCATCGACGAGGCGGCGGCGCAGATGGTGTTCTCGCTGCCCCTTGATGCCGATATCTTCCTGGGGGTGGCCAAGCTGCGCGCCGCCCGCCGGCTGTGGGCGCGGGTTCTTGAAGCCTCGGGGGCCAGCGAGCCGTCGCGCGCCATGCGCCTGCACGCCACCACGGCGCGGCGGGTTCTGACCCGGCGCGATCCTTGGGTGAACATGCTGCGCGGCACGGTCAGTTGCTTTGCCGGCGCGGTGGGCGGGGCGGACAGCATCGCCGTCGCCCCCTTCGACGCCGCTTTGGGGGTCGCCACCGATTTCTCGCGGCGCATCGCCCGCAATGTCCAGGTCATCTTGCTTGAGGAATGCAATCTCGGCCGGGTGAACGATCCGGCCGGCGGGTCGTGGTATGTTGAAACCCTGACCGACCGTCTGGCCCGCGAGGCCTGGAGCGCCTTCCAGGGGCTCGAGGCCGAGGGTGGCATGGTCGCCGCCCTGGAAAGCGGCGCCCTGGCCGGGCGCATCGCCGCCACCTGGGACGATCGGCGCAAGGCGATCGCCAAACGCAAGGATCCGCTAACCGGCGTTTCGGAATTCCCCAATCTCGCCGAAGCCCCCGTCGCCACCGCCCCCGTCGATCTGGCCGCCTTGCGCCAAGCGGCGACAACGCGGCTGAGCGCGGCGCGTTGGGACGGTGTGGCGCCGGGCGATTTCGCCGCGGCGATCGAAGCCGTGGGCACAGGGGCGACGCTGGGCGCCCTGGCCCGCGCCCTGGGCGATGGCGCCGCCTTGCGGGTGCCGGCCGTTGTCCCCCATGTACTGGCCGAGGATTTCGAGGCCCTGCGCGACGCCTCCGACGACTGGCTGGCCGCCCATGGCCAGCGGCCAAAGATCTTCCTGGCCAATCTGGGGCCGGTGGCCCAGCACACGGCGCGCGCCACCTTCGCCAAGAACTTCTTCGAGGCCGGTGGCATTGAAGCGGTCGCCGGCGCCGGTTTCGACGAGGCCGCCGACTGCGTGGCCGCTTGGCGCGACAGCGGGGCGAAGGTCGCCATCCTCTGTTCGTCGGACGGCCTTTATGAAACCAAGGCCGAGGATATGGCCCGGGCGCTGAAGGCCGCCGGGGTCAGTCGGCTTTATCTGGCCGGGGCGCCCGGCGAACGCCGCGCCCTTTACGACGCCGCCGGAGTGGATGCCTATATCCAGGCCGGATCGGATGTTCTGGGGGTGCTGGGCGACCTGCACGCCCATCTTGGCCTTGCGGTGGAAGGATCAGCACGATGAGCCGGATTCCCGATTTCTCCAGGGTCGACCTTGAGGGGGGCGAGGCCCCCGGTTCGGCCGATCTGTGGACCGACCGGATCGAGCATCGCGCCGGCAAGGCGGTGCGCGACCTGCTGTGGACGGCGCCCGAGAAGATCGACGTCAAGCCGCTCTATCAGGCCTCCGATCTCGACGGCCTGGATTTCCTCGATACCTATCCGGGCGCGCCGCCGTTCCTGCGCGGCCCCTATCCCAGCATGTATGTCAATCAGCCGTGGACGGTGCGCCAATACGCCGGTTTCTCCACCGCCACCGAATCCAACGCCTTTTACCGGCGCAATCTGGCCGCCGGCCAGAAGGGCCTGTCGGTGGCCTTCGATCTGGCGACCCATCGCGGCTATGACAGCGACCACCCCCGGGTGGCCGGCGATGTCGGCATGGCCGGCGTGGCCATCGACAGCATCTTCGACATGCGCACGCTGTTTGCCGGCATCCCGCTTGATAAGATGAGCGTGTCGATGACCATGAACGGCGCCGTCTTGCCGATCATGGCCTTGTTCATTCTGGCCGGCGAGGAACAGGGCGTTAGCCCCGAGCAACTGTCGGGCACCATCCAGAACGACATCCTCAAAGAATTCATGGTGCGCAACACCTATATCTATCCGCCCACGCCCTCGATGCGGATCATCAGCGATATCTTCGCCTATACCTCCACCAAGATGCCGCGCTTCAATTCGATCTCGATTTCCGGCTATCACATGCAGGAAGCCGGGGCGACCGCCGATCTGGAACTGGCCTATACCCTGGCCGACGGCGTGGAATACGCCCGCGCCGGTCTGGCCGCCGGGCTGACGATCGACGCCTTCGCCCCGCGCCTGTCGTTCTTCTGGGCGATCGGCATGAACTTCCCCATGGAAGTCGCCAAGATGCGCGCCGCCCGCCTGCTGTGGGCCAAGCTGATCAAGGACTTCAAACCCAAAAGCGACAAATCGCTGTCGCTGCGCACCCATTGCCAGACCTCGGGCTGGTCGCTGACCGCCCAGGATGTGTTTAACAACGTGACGCGCACCTGCGTCGAGGCGATGGCGGCGACCCAGGGCCATACCCAGTCGCTCCATACCAACGCCCTGGACGAGGCCCTGGCCCTGCCCACCGATTTCTCGGCGCGCATCGCCCGCAACACCCAGTTGTTCTTGCAGCAGGAAGCCGGAACCTGCCGGGTGATCGACCCCTGGGGCGGCAGTTACTATATCGAGCGGTTGACCCATGATCTGGCCGCCCGCGCCTGGCATTACATCCAGGAGGTCGAGGAGACTGGCGGCATGGCCAAGGCCATCGAGGCCGGCATCCCCAAGATGCGCATCGAAGAGGCCTCGGCCCGCACCCAGGCGCGCATCGACAGCGGCCGTCAGACGGTGGTCGGCGTCAATAAGTACAAGGTCGACGAGGATCGTTCGATCGAGGTGCTGAAGGTCGAGAACGCCTCGGTCCGCCGCCAGCAGATCGAGCAACTCGAACGCCTGCGCGCCGAGCGCGATCCGGCCAAGGTCGAAGAGAAACTGGCGGCCCTGACCCATTCGGCGCAAAGCGGCGAAGGCAATCTTCTGGCCCTGGCCGTCGATGCCGTGCGCGAAAAGGCGACGGTGGGCGAGGTCTCCCTGGCCCTGGAAAAGGTCTGGGGCCGTCACAAGGCCGAAATCCGGGCGATTTCGGGCGTCTATAGCAGCGAGGTCGGGTCGATGGCCGAAAAGGTGGCAAGCATCCGTCATCTGGTCGAGGAGTTCGAGGCCAATGACGGCCGCCGTCCGCGCATCCTGATCGCCAAGATGGGCCAGGACGGCCACGATCGCGGCCAGAAGGTGATCGCCACCGCCTTCGCCGATCTCGGCTTCGATGTCGATATCGGCTCGCTGTTCCAAACCCCGGCCGAAACCGCCCGTCAGGCGGTGGAGAACGATGTCCATGTGGTCGGCGCCTCGTCGCTGGCCGCCGGCCATCTGACCCTGGTACCGCAGTTGCGCGAGGAATTGCGCAAGCAGGGCCGCGAAGACATCATGATCGTCGTCGGCGGGGTGATCCCGCCCCAGGATTTCGACGCCCTCTATAAGGCCGGGGCCGAGGCGATCTTTCCGCCCGGCACCAATATCGCCGAATGCGCCGTTGATCTGATGGGCAAGCTCAACGCCCGCCTAGGCTATACCAGCAAGGCCGCGTAACCGTCGTTTCCCGCCCGTTCCGCGCGCAGCGAAAGGAACGGGCGGGATCTTTCCCCCCTTTGGTTCGGACGTTCCATGGCAAGCCCCCCCCTGTCCGTCGACGCCTATGTGGACGGCGTGTTGTCTGGCGATCGCGCCAAGCTTGGTCGCGCGATCACCCTGGTCGAAAGCCGCAATCCCACCCATCAACAAGCCGCCCAGGAGGTATTGACCCGCCTGCTGCCCCATGCCGGCAAGGCGTTGCGGGTGGGCATTTCCGGAGTGCCCGGCGTTGGCAAATCAACCTTTATCGAGGCTTTGGGCTGTGATCTGACGGCCAAAGGCCACCGCGTGGCGGTGTTGGCCGTCGATCCGTCGTCGTCGCGCTCGGGCGGCTCGATCCTCGGCGACAAGACGCGCATGGAGCGGCTGTCGATCGATGACAACGCCTTCATCCGCCCCTCGCCGACCGGCGGCCGGCTGGGCGGGGTCAACCGGGCGACGCGCGAGACGATGATCGTCTGCGAGGCCGCCGGCTTCGATGTCGTGCTGGTGGAAACCGTCGGCACCGGCCAGTCGGAGACCCTGGTCGCCGGCATGGTCGATTTCTTTCTGGTGCTGATGCTGCCCGGCGCCGGCGACGAGCTGCAGGGCATTAAGAAGGGTATTTTGGAACTGGCCGATATGATCGCCGTCAACAAGGCCGATGGCCCCAATGACACCCGGGCGCGGCTGGCGATGAACGAATACAAAACGGCGCTGCATATCATGACCCCGGCCCATCCGGACTGGACGCCGCCGGTGGTGCTGTGCTCGGGCCTCAAGGGCATGGGATTGGCCGAGTTGTGGCAAAAGATCGAAGAGCACCGCTCGATCATGGACGCCAATGGCGCCCTGGCCGAGCGCCGCCGCGCCCAACAGGTAGAATGGATGTGGTCGATGGTCGAAGACCGGCTGATGGATGCGGTCAAAGCCCATCCCGCCGTCTGCGACGCCCTGCCGGGTCTGCGCCAAGCGGTGGCCCAGGGCTCGACCACGGCGACCCGCGCCGCCCAGCGCATCCTGGAGGCTTTCGGCGTCGATGCCGAGGCGGACTAAATAAAATCGTCGCCGCATTCTGGTCCAGAGTGCGGCGACGATTTGCTTCACGATCAAGCTCTTAGAGCGGTACGCGGGGACCATGGGTCCCGCGCACCGTATCTAAAGGGCTGGCCTGGGCTTAATGCGCGGCCTTGCGGGCTTGGGCCAGCCAACCGTCCCAGGTCTGGCGATGGCCGGCGATCCAGCCGTCGACATGGCGGGCGATATCGGCTTGGCTGTTCTCGCCGTTGCGCATGCGCAGGTTCTGGGCGTTGATATCGGCGTTGGGCAGACGCATCAGGGAAAACAGCGTGGCGGCGGCCGGATTGGCCTCGGCCCAGGCGCGATTGGCGACGATTTGCTGAGTGTTCGCCTGGAAGCCGTAGTTCTGACCGGTGGCCAGCGCCGTATCAACATCCTTGCGGCTGCCGGGCAGGGCTGAGAACGGCACTTGCAGCCACGTGACATCGCGCCCGGGAACCAGAACCCCGGAAACCCAATAGGGGGTCCAGGTGTAATAGAGCACCGAGGCGCCCTTCTTGAAGCGGGTGATCGTATCGGCCATCAGCGCCGAATAGGACCCTTGCTGATGGGTGACGGTTTTGCGCAGGCCATAGGCGTCGAGATGGTGCTCGATGACCGCCTCGCAGCCCCAGCCAGGGGTGCAGCCGGCGAGATCGGCCTTGCCGTCGCCGTCATGGTCGAAGAGGGCGGCGATCTTCGGGTCTTTCAGTTGGTCGATGCGGGTGATGGCGTGGGCCTCGGCCGTCTTCTTGTCGATCAGATAGCCCTGCAAGGCGCCTTCGGAATAAACCCCGTCGCGATAGAGCTTGGCGTCGCCGCCGGCGCGCTCATAGAAATCCTTATGAAGCGGATTCCAATGGGCGGCCAGGAAGGTGGCGTCGCCATTGGCCAAGGCCACGTGACCGGCGGCGTAATCGATCTCGCCGATGTCCTTCACGTCATAGCCCAGCTCTGCCAGGGCGCGCGAGACCAGCAGCGTCTGGAAGGTCTCTTCGGCGATCGAGGATTTGATCGGCAGGACGGAGACGCCTTTGCCCGGCTGCTCGGCGGCGTTTGCCGGCAAGACGCCAAGGGCGCAGACAACCGCCAGAACGGGGGCCGACACGGGGGCGAGAAAGCGGAGGCGCGGCGCGGCGGGCAAGATCATGAGATCGGTTCTCCTTTTGGCAGGCTTTCGCGAGCGGGGTGGGCGGTGCCCTTGCGCAGGGACACCAGACGCACGACCAGTCCGACGGGACCGCTGGTGTACCAGGGTGCCTTGGCCTGGGCGGCGCTGGCGACGCCCATCGACTGGGTCAGGCGATCGATCAGAATGGCCAGCAAGACGATGGCGACGCCGCCAACGGTGGCCAGCCCCATATCAAGCCGGCCGATGCCGCGCAGAACCATTTGCCCCAGCCCGCCAACGGCGATCATCGAGGCGATCACCACCATCGACAGCGCCAGCATCAGCGTTTGGTTGATGCCCGCCATGATCGTCGGCAGGGCCAGCGGCAGTTGCACCTTGGTCAGCAACTGGGTTTTCGAGGCGCCGAAACTGCGCGCGGCTTCGACCAGATCTTCGGGAACCTGCCTAATCCCCAGATTGGTCAGGCGGATCAAGGGCGGCAGGGCGAAGATGATCGTCACCACCACCCCGGGCACATTGCCGATGCCAAACAGCATGACGATGGGCACCAGATAGACGAAGGCCGGGGTCGTCTGCATGGCATCGAGCAAAGGCCGCGAGAGTTTGGCCAGCCGGTCGCTGCGCGCCATCAGGATGCCCGAGGGCAGGCCGAGGGCGATGCAGAACATCACCGAGGTCAAGACCAGCGACAAGGTCAGCATCGCTTCGCTCCAGGCGCCGATCAGACCGATGAGAGTCATCGAGATCAAAGAGCCGATCGCCATCTTGCGCCCGGCGATTTGCCAAGCGAGGAGGGCGATGATCGCCAGCATGACGGGGGGCGGCACACCGACGAGCGTGCCGTTGAGCGCCGTCAGCACGGCGTCGATGGGCCAGCGGATCGCCTGGAAGAGCGGGCGGAAGGACAAGACCAGCCAGTCGAGCCCCTGATTGGTCCAGTCGTCGAGCGGAATCAGCGGCCGGGCGAAGGGGTCGGCCCAATCGAAGGCCGGCGGCGGAGCGGAGGCGCCCCCCAGCCAATCGCCGGCCGGCGTTTCGGCGGGGGAGGGCGGGGCCGCGCCCCAGGGGTCGCTCGCGGGGTCAGCCATTGGTCAGGGTCTCCCGGTCGAGGGTTTCAAGAAGAAGGGCCCGCGAGATGACGCCAAGGTAGCGACCGGCGTCGTCGATGACGGGAAGACCGCAAGGCGCCTGGGCGACCTGGGTGATGATCTCTGACAGGATCGTCGCGGCCGGCACCGGCGAGACATCACCAAGGAAGGCGTCGTGCAGGGCGGCGCCGGGCTTGTGGCGGAGGGCTTCGAGCGAGGCGACCGAGACCACGCCGTGGTAGCGTTGCGCCTTGTCGATCACATAGGCGTAATCGCGATCGGCCTCGGCCAGACGCTGAAGGGCGACGCGCAGGCCGCCTTCGCGGTCGATCATCGTGACCTGCCGCTTGCGGGCGATGGAGCCGGCCGACAAGACCGCCCCCAGATTGACCCCGCGGAAAAACGACCGGACATAGTCATCGGCCGGATTGTTCAAGATCTCGTCGGGGGTGCCGATCTGCACGATGCGCCCGGCTTCCATGATGGCGATGCGATCGCCGATGCGCATGGCCTCGTCGAGGTCGTGGGTGATGAAAATGATGGTGCGCCGCTGCTCGTCTTGCAGGCTGAGCAACTGGTCTTGCATTTCGGCGCGGTTCAGCGGGTCAAGGGCGCTGAAAGCCTCGTCCATCAGCAAAACATCGGGATCGGTGGCCAGGGCCCGGGCGAGGCCGACGCGCTGGCGCATGCCCCCCGATAAGGCGGTGGGAAACTGGTTCGCCCAATCGGCCAATCCGACCTGGGTGAGGGCGGCGCGGGCGCGGGCTTCGCGTTCGGGGCGTTTGACACCCGACAGCTCCAGACCGAAGGCGGCGTTTCCCAAAACCGTCAAATGCGGCATCAGCGCGAAGGACTGGAAGACCATGCTGAGGTGACGGTGGCGAAAGGCGTTGAGATCGGCTTCGGCAAGCCCGGCGATGTCGATCCCGTCGATGACGATGCTGCCGGCGCTGGGTTCGATCAACCGGTTGAGCAGGCGGACCAGGGTGGATTTCCCCGATCCCGAGAGCCCCATGATCACGAAGATCTCACCCTCTTGGATGGTGAACGAGGCGTCGCAAACCCCCATCGTCATACCGGTCTTGCGCTGAATGGCACTCCGGTCGGCTCCCGATCGCGACAGGGCGATCGCCGTCTCGGGGGTATCGCCAAAAACCTTGTAAAGGCCTTTGACGGCAATCTTGTTTGGCATTTCCAAAAGCAAAATTCCAGACGCATCAGTTAAAGAACTGCGGACTCATTGCCGCCATAATGTGTGCGCTGATAATTTCCCTGTCAACCCAATGATTCCGTCTGAGTTGGTTTGCTTGGATTGATAAGAATACGGTTAAGTAAAACGATGATTTAAGCTTGAGATTTTTTGATTGAATAAAAAACGGAGTGATTGTGGAAATATTGTGGAGGATTGGCGAAGATAAACCGCCTTCCCGGTTTCCCGGGCGGGCGCCGCTGGGGTCGGCGAGGGGGGAGTGTAATCGACTGTTTTGCTTGGTTTTTAGCGGCGCGGTCGCGAGAGCCGGGATCGCGGGGGGGATATCAGCGCCCTTGCGGGACGGGCGCCGGGCTGACCCAGCGGAGATCAAGCACGCCGTCGGCGCGCTGGCGCAGACCGATATCGGCCCGCGCCCCCCAGATCACCGGTTCCTGGTGGAGGGGGACATAGACGACGTCATCGCGCAGTTTGAGGACGATTTCGGCGGCAAGGGCGCTTTGGCGGGCCGGGATCATTTCGTCGGCCAGACGGCGGATAAGCCGATCGACGGAGGGGTCGCAATAGCCCGCGCCATTGGCTTGGCCAAAGCCGTCCTTCGGCGAGCCATCGGTCGGCGGACAAGCGGCCAGGGCGCGCAAGGGATCGAGGATATCCAAGGTCAACGGTTGGTATCCGGTTAGGAAGAACCGGCTTTCCCCGCGTAAAACCCTCGGGAAATGATTTTCGGCCAAACGGGTGGCGACGGCGGTATGAATGCCGACTTCCGAAAGAGAGGTGGCGATGGCGTCGCAAAGGGCGCCGTCGTTCAGGAAGAAGCCCAGCGGGCAATCCAGGGTGACGCTGACTCCGGCGGGGCCGACTCCGGCTTCGGCAAGCAGGGCGCGGGCCCGGTCTGGGTCGGCGGCCGGGCGGATATCGGCGGCGGCGGGCACCCCGGCGATCATCGGCCCGGCGATCAGGGCGGCCGGGGTCGCCTGATTGGCGAAAAGGCGCTGGTCGATGTCGGTCATATCAACGGCGCGCAGCACCGCCTCGCGCAACAGCCGGTCGCGAAAGGGCGAGCCCTGGCCGCGAGCGGCGCCCAAGGGCGGCGGGCGCTGGTCCATCCCCAGCATGACCGTGCGCGTTCCGCCGATGACCAGGGCGCGCAGGCCGGGGGTGGCGGCCAGGGGAGGCACCACGGCGGGCGGCAGATCCAGCGCCAGATCCACCTTGCCTTCAAGCAAAAGCCGCAAGCGATCGGCCGGGCGGGCGGCGGGAATCAGGGTGGCGCGCTCAAGCCGTGGAGCGGGCGGCGCCGTCGTCCCCAGCGGGTCCGCCGGGATCGTCCGTCCCCACCAGTCGCCATTGGCCACCAGCGTCACGGCGCCGCCGGGGGTGAAGCGGTCCACTCGGAAGGGGCCGGTGCCATTGGCCGGCATCGCCGGATCGGCGCGGGCGATCCAGCCGTCGTCGAGGATTCTGATCAGGGCGAGGCGTTGGGGCAGATCGGGGGTGGGCGTTTGGGTGTAAAGATCGACCGTCGTATCATCGACCCGGCGGACGCGGCGCACCGGCGCCAGCGCTTCGGCCAGACCGCCGCCGCGGGCGCTGGCGCGCTCCAGCGAGGCGACCACGTCATCGGCGGTGAAGGCGGCGCCGTCATGGAAGCGCACGCCCCGACGCAGGGTGACCCGCCAGCGTAAATCGGTCACCGCCTGCCAAGCGGTCGCCAGGGCCGGTTCAAGGTCAAGATCGGAGTCGCGGCCGATCAGCGTTTCATAAACGTCGCCCAGAACCCCGGGGTCGGCCAGGGCTTCCGGGGATTGGGGCTCCAGCGTCGCCGGGCCCTGCGCCGCCGTCCAGCGGAACTCGGCGGCGGTCGAAGCGGCGGGGGCCGTCAGGACTATCCAGGCCGTCATCAGCAGCGCCATCCTTTGGCGCCTTGCCGCCCGGGCCACCGTCATCCCTCGGGAAGGCCGGCCGAAAGGCGCGGGACCCTTATCAAAAAGATCGCGCCCTGACCGGGGGGGCTGTGCACGGCCAAGCTTCCCCCCAGGGTTTGCGTGACCAGATTATAGACGATGTGCAGGCCCAGGCCGGTTCCCCCTTCGCCGCGTCGCGTGGTGAAGAACGGGTCGAAAATCCGCTTGAGATTTTTCTCGGGAATGCCCCTGCCGGTATCATGGTAGCGAAAAACCACGCAATCGGTGTCTTTTTCGTGCCCAACCCGCAAGACCATGTGCCCCGGCGGCGCCGTCGCGCCCTCCTCAAGGCCATGCATCAGCGAGTTGATCACCAGATTGGTGATGACCCGGAAAAGCGCCCCCGGCGGGCCATACATCGCCAGATCGTCCGGGCATTCAAGGGTCATCGTGTGGGGGGTGCGCTTAAGGCGTGGCTGGAGGCTGAGCAGGATTTCTTCCAGGTAGTCGCGCACCTTGAACAACCGGCTTTCATCGGTCGCCTGATCGACGGCCACCTGCTTGAAGCTTTGGATCAATTCGGCGGCGCGGGTCAGGTTCGATAGGATGAACCGCGAGGATTCCCGGGCGACGTGGAGATAAGCGTCAAGCTGCGAGCGCCGCAAGGCTCCGGCCTCCACGGCCTGGACCAGGGATTGGGTCTTTTCGGCGAGCAGCGAGGCCGCGGTGACGCCGGTGCCGATCGGCGTGTTGATCTCATGGGCGATGCCGGCGACCAACTGGCCAAGCGAGGCCATCTTTTCGGAAACCAGCAAGGCGTCCTGGGCCCGTTTGCCTTCGGTGATATCGGTAAAGGTGCGGACCCAGCCGCCGCCATCAAGGGCGAAGGTCTCCACGCCCAGCGTCCGCCCGTCCCGTAACGGTCGTTCGGTGGTTCCGGGCGAAAAAACGAAGCCTTCGATCCGATCCCAGAACGGCCGATGGGTAACGTCGGCGGGCAGGATGTCGAAATCGCCCCGTCCGATCTGGAAGGCGATGATATCGGCCGCCCGCGGCGGAAAGGGCTCGAGCATATAATCGGGCAGATCAAGAAGCTCGCGGTAGCGGCGGTTGCACAGCACGATGTGCAGGGAGGGATCGACCAGGATGATTCCCTGGGCGATGGTTTCCAAGGTGGTGTCGAGAAGCCGGGTCTTTTCGGCCAGGGCCTGTTCGGCGGCCTTGCGTTGGGTGATGTCGGTGAAGGTTCTTACATAGCCCCCCTCGGGCAACGGCGAGGTGCGGACCTCGATGCGCAGGCCGGTCGGATTGCCGCGTTCATAGATCAAGGGGCGGCGTTCGCCTTCGGGAAGATCAAGCCACGCGGCGATGAGGGTGCTGACGGGATCGATCTCGGCGGTGACCAGGGCGCCGGTGCGGATCATCTCGCCCAGAACCTCGACATGGGTTGGCCCGCTGGCGAGGAAGTCGGCCGAGACCCCCAAAAGCTCGCAGGCCCGGCGGTTCCAGGCGATGACGCGGGTTTTGGCGTCGGCGACCAGCACGCCCTGGTCCATATGCTCGATGACAAGGGAATGCAGGCTGAGGCCGGTAAGGCGATCGGCCGAGCCGTCGCTTTGGGGGAGGGACTCACCACCGGCGACCGGCTTGACGGCGCCATCCTGGTCTGCCTTTACGCGGCTGTTTGTCACCGTCGCCTCATGGGGGGCAGGAAATAGCCAGAATTTAAAGTAGGCTCGCGCGGCCCGGGACTCAATACATATGACGAAAAGTCAGGGTTGCGGCACGACGGGGGCGATTCGGGGGCGATCTGTCCTCTCTGGTCAAAAGCGGCCCGTCCCGTTATCCTGGTGACGGTCGCCCGGTCGGGCCGGCCGAAATCGCCGCGCCCTGGCGTGGCCTGGACCGGATGTCGGGGGAACAGATGCGCAGTCTTTCCGTGGTGGCGCTGGTGGCGGCGCTTGTGGTGGCCCCGGGCACGGCCCGTCAGGCCAAAGCCGATTCGGCCTTCAACGCCATCTGGATGTCTTCGGCCGCCTTGCTTGCCGCCGGTATCGTGGGCGATCTGGTGCGCGGAAACGAGATCTCGTCGAAGGCGATGCCCAAGGAAAAGGACCTGCTGACCTTCGGTGTCGGCGCCTATAATGTCATCGAAGACAATAAGAACGATTTTGACTCCACCCCGGCCCTGTTCCGCTTCGAGTATCGGCCAAGCTATTACGCTTGGATCGCCCACCCCTTCCTGGGGTTCGAAGCCACCCATTTGGGATCGACCTATCTCTATGGCGGGGTGATGGCCGATGTGCGCTTCGGCAAGCATTTGATCTTGTCGCCAAGCGCCGCCGTGGGGTGGTACAACGAAGGCAACGCCCGTGACCTGGGCTATCCATTGGAATTCCGCACCGGCATCGAAGCCGCTTGGCGCTTCGATGATGGCCTGCGGGCTGGCGTGGCCTTCCACCACATCTCCAACGCCGGTATCGGCGACATCAATCCCGGGATCGAGGAAGTGACCTTGAACCTGTCCTTCCCCATTCAGTACTTCGTCGGCAAATAAGCCGATCCCTAAAGAAAACGGCGTTAAAGGGATCCTTTAACGCCGTTTGCTCTCTTTTTAACGCCCGCATTACGACCCGGACTGTCCGCAGCCACAGCCGCAGCCGGACCCGGGGGGTGTTTGCTCGGCGGTGGCCGCCCATTCGTAAATTTCCGACAGGGTCGGGTCGCACGAGCAGCACGACCCGCCGCAGCCCGCTTCGGGCGGATGGTGGATCACCCGGCCCTTGCGCACCCACAGCGCCATCATGTCGCGGATGGTCTCGGGGCTGGCGGTGAAGGCGGCGCAAAGGTCGCCCAGGGATACCCGCTTGCGGGTTTGAACGTAGCTTCCAAGCTCGGTCAGGATCATCGGTCAAGCTCCCCTCTCCCCGCGTTTGCTGGCGGGAAGAGGATCCAAGGAGAAGGGGGAAGGGCGATCACGATGCCGTTTGGCCGGCGCTGATCGGCCCGGCCTCGGCGCTTCCCCGCCCGGCCAGACGGAGCAGGGCGATTGCCGCCGCCAGCACCGCCAGCACCACGGCGATATCCACCGCCGAGCTGACGGGATGGCGCGAGAAGGTGCCGATCTGATAGGTCAGCACGGCGGCCCCATAGCCCATGCCGGTGGTCCAGGCGGCGGCGAACAGCGTCCAGCGGGTGCCGACTTCGCGCCAGATGGCCGAGACGGCGGCGACGCAGGGCATATAGAGCAGCACCATCAGCAGATAGGCGAAGGCGCCGATCGCCCCATCGAACAGCAGGGCGATGGCATCGATCGACGAGGTTGAAATCTCCTGATCGGCGGCCACGGCCGAGCGGTCGCTGAGATCGCCGACCTCGATGCCAAGCGGATCGGCCAGGGCGCCGGCGACATTGCTCAGATTGGCGGGAATGGTGGCGAAGGCGCCGGCCAATCCGCCCCACAGATCGAAAGCCTCGGGCTCTTCGGTGGCGGCGGCCTCCGGATCGGCCTCGGCTTGGGCGGCGGCGGCATTGCCTTCGGCGATGGTGCCATAAAGCGCATCCAGGGTGCCGACGACGGCTTCCTTGGCGAAGATGCCGGTGAAGACGCCAACGGTGGCCGGCCAGTTCTCTTCGGAAATGCCCATCGGCGCGAAGACCGGAACGATCGCCTTGCCGATCGCGGCGAGGACGGACTTATCGGTGTCCTCATTGCCGAAGCTGCCGTCGGTGCCCCAGGAATTGAGGAAGCTGAGGACGACGACCACGGCGACCACCAGCTTGCCGGCGCGCAGGATGAAGCTTTTCAGGCGATCCCAGGTGCGCAGCAGGATGCCCGCAACGGTGGGCAAGTGGTAGGGCGGCATCTCCATGACAAAGGGCGAGGCCTCGCCGCGCAGGGCGGTGGTCTTGAGCAACAGGCCGGTGGCGATGGCGACCAGGATGCCGATCAGATAGAGCGCGAAAACCAGGTTCTGGCCGCCCGAGGGGAAGAAGGCGGCGGCGAACAGCACATAGACCGGCAAACGGGCGCCGCAGGACATGAAGGGGGCCATCATCACCGTGATCAGTCGGTCGCGCCGGCTGTCCATGGTGCGGGTGGCCATCACGGCGGGCACATTGCAGCCAAAGCCGACGATCAGCGGCACGAAGGCCTTGCCGGGCAGGCCGATGCCGCGCATGAAGCGGTCCATGACGAAGGCGGCGCGGGCCATATAACCCGAGTCTTCGAGAACCGACAAAAACAGGTACAGAAAGCCGATGACGGGAATGAAGGTGGCGACCGTCTGCACGCCGCCGCCAACGCCCTTGGCCAGCAGCGCGGTTAGCCAGTCGGGGGCGCCGGCGCCGCCCAGCAGATGGCCAAAGCCGTCAACGAACAAGGTGCCGGCGAACTGGTCGAAGAAATCGATGAAGGCGCCGCCGACATTGATGGTGAAGACGAACATCAGATACATCATCGCCAGGAAGATCGGGATGCCCAGCACCCGGTGCAGCACCACCTTGTCGATGCGGTCGGTCAGGGTGCGCGACATCTGGCCCTTGCGGATCACGGCGCCGAGCGCGATGGCGCCGACGAAGCCATAGCGGGCATCGGCGATCAGGATATCGAAGTCTTCGGTTCCGCTTTGCGCCGCCTGTTTGAGGTCGCTCTCCAGGGCCAGGGCCGTCGCCGGGGGCAGGTCGCGCAGCAAGGTGGAATCGCCTTCAAGAAGCTGCAACGCCGTCCACCGCCGGTCGGCGCGGCTATCGGCGGGCAGGGTGGCGGCGATCCTGCCGACCGCCTCGCTCACCGCCGGCGGATAGGGGGCCGAGGCGGCCGGCGGGGTGGTTCGTCCCATCGATTGGGCGATAACCTCGCGCAGATCGTCAAGGCCGCGGCGGCGGCTGGCCACCATCGGCACCACCTTGCAGTCGAGCGATTTGGACAGCGCGTCGATGTCGATATCAAGGTGGCGCGAGGCGGCGATGTCCATCATGTTGACGATGACCACCATCGGCACCCGCATTTCCAGCAACTGGGCGGTCAGATAGAGGTTTCGTTCCAGGTTGGAGGCATCGACGATGTTAAGGACGAGGCCGGCTTCCCCCGACAGGATGTAATCGCGGGCCACCCGCTCGTCCTCGGACGACGACGAAGTCGGCGTCAGCGAATAGACGCCGGGCAAATCGACGATGGTCACGGCTTCGCCGCCGTGGCGGTAGGCGCCGACCTTTTTCTCAACGGTGACGCCCGGCCAGTTGCCGACGCTTTGGCGTCCTCCGGTCAGGGCGTTGAACAGGGTCGTCTTGCCGCAATTGGGATTGCCGACGACGCAAACGACGGAAGCGCTCATAGGTGGTCTCTCCAGGACACGGGGCCAGGATGCGGGGTCGGGACAAGGGGCCCGGGAAGGGGCCCCCGGTGCGCGATCGGGTCAGGCGAGGTCGGCCGCGGCAAGGGGCTCGACGCGCAGCACCTGGGCTTCTTGTTTGCGCAAGGACAGCGCAAATCCCCGCACCCTGATTTCCACCGGATCGCCCAGCGGGGCGACTCGGGTTACCGAAAAGGTCGCGCCGGGGGTGATGCCCAGCGACAATAGGCGCTTGCGATAATCCGAGGCGCCCTGATCGAATCCAAGGACGCGTCCCTGGTCGCCGGTCTTCATGTCACCAAGAAGCATCGTTTTTATCCGTTCAAGGGGTGCGTAAAGGGGAAACCAGGATGGCCTGGGCCATCTCGGGGCCGAGGCCCACCCGTCCATCGCCCAGTCCGACGACCAGCGGGCCGCCATCGGATCCCTTGATGACGCGGATCTCGCAGCCGGTTCGCAAGCCGAGATCGGCCAGCTTCTGGGCAAGGTCGCGTTCGGCGCGGATGCGCGCGACCACGGCGCGGTGACCTTCGGGTAGGCGCGAAAGCGCCAGGATGCGGGGGAGGTCGGCGGCGGTCGACGGGGCGGAAAGGGGCGAAAGCTGGGGCATTGGGCCTCGACGGGCGACTGTTTGTTGAGAGTAAGAAGGGATCTCAGAGCGAATAATAATCACATTTTCCCTATGGGTGGAACTCTCTAATCACCCGCCCCCCTCAGAGAACCCATGCGGCTGGTGCAGGGCGCGGGGCGGTCCGGCGATAACCGCGCCGAGGCCGGCCAAAATCAGTTTGACTCATAAAGGGAGCGCCCTTATGGTCCCGGCTCCCATTTCATCAGTGGGCTGGTCGAGCCGGCCGGGGGAAGCATGTCCGCTTCTCGCGCGCGGGACCGGCTCCAGCCGGACGAGGATAGTGTCATGCGTGTCCGCAATTCCCTGAAGTCGGCCAAGGTGCGCGACAAGAACTGCCGCGTCGTGCGCCGCAAGGGCCGCGTCTTCGTGATCAACAAGAAGAACCCGCGCTTCAAGGTTCGTCAGGGCTGATTGGCGCCGGCTTCGGCCGGCATCGCCTCTGAGCTTATGCTATAAAAGCCGCGTCCGGATCTTCCCCCAAGGAAAGATCCGGACGCGGCTTTTTGGCGTTTCCCCCCGGCGAACCGGGGGGAGGGAAAGGTTTTACCAGCTTCCGGTATTGGCCATGCTGGCCCAGGGCTCGGCCGGCGCCAGCGGCGCGCCTTCTTGGAGCAGTTCGATGGAAATGCCGTCGGGCGAGCGGATGAAGGCCATATTGCCGTCGCGCGGCGGGCGGTTGATCGTCACCCCGGCGTCCATCAGCTTTTGGCAGGTCGCATAGATGTCATCGACCTTATAGGCGAGATGCCCGAAGTTGCGCCCGCCCGTATAAACCTCGGGATCCCAGTTGTAGGTCAGTTCGACCAAGGGCGCCTTGGTTTCGCGGGCCGTCTCCTCGTCGGCGGGGGCGGCGAGGAAAACCAGGGTGAACCGGCCCTTTTCGTTATCCTGGCGGCTGATTTCGCGCAGGCCGAGCTTGGCGCAATAGAAGTCGAGGGAGGCGTCGAGATCGGCGACGCGGACCATGGTGTGCAAGAAGCGCATGAGAAAAGTCCCGGACTGGGCGCGAGGGGGGCCTCGCGCGGGTCATGGTCCCGGACGGGCGAGGGCATCGCCCGCCCGGGAGTGAGTCGGTAAACAGGCGGGCTTATTCCGCCCAGCTGTCATCGCCTTCGACCCAGGCGATTCGCAGAACATTGGTCGTGCCCGGGGTGCCAAAGGGCACGCCCGCCGTCATCACGATGCGCTCGCCGATATTGGCGAAGCCTTCGCGATAGGCGGCCTTGACCGCCAGTTCGACCATTTCCTGGAAGTTGGAGATGTCCTTGTCGAGCACCGAATGGACGCCCCAGACCATCGCCATCCGTCGGGCGATGCGGGGGTTGGTGGTCAGGCAAAGGATCGGCACGCCGGGGCGCTGGCGGGCGGCGCGCAGCGTCGTCGATCCCGAGGAGGTATAGGTGACGATGGCGGCGGCCTTGATGGTCTCGGCCACCTGACTGGCGGCGGCGCTGATGGCGTCGGCGGCCGTGCCCTCGGGGCTTTCGCGGCGGGCATTGCGCAGATACTGATAATGCTCGTCGGTTTCCACCTGCTGGATGATCTTGTCCATCATCGCCACGGCTTCGACCGGATACTGGCCGACGGCGGTTTCCGCCGACAGCATCACCGCATCGGCGCCATCATAGATGGCCGTCGCCACGTCCGAGGCCTCGGCGCGGGTCGGCGTCGGGGCGTTGATCATGCTTTCAAGCATCTGGGTGGCGACCACCACCGGCTTGCCGGCGAGGTGGCAGGCGGCCAGGATGCGCTTTTGCAAGATCGGCACGCGCTCGGGCGGCACTTCCACGCCCAGATCGCCGCGGGCGACCATCAGGGCGTCGGACAATTCGATGATATGGGTGAGATGGTCGAGGGCGGCGGGCTTTTCGATCTTGCTGATGATGGCGGCGCGACCGCCGATCAGCTTGCGCGCCTCGGCCACGTCCTCGGGGCGCTGCACGAAGCTGAGGCCAACCCAATCGACCCCGAGGTCGAGGCCGAACTGCAGGTCGCGGCGGTCCTTTTCGGTCAGCGCCGAGATCGGCAGAACGGCATTGGGCACATTGAGGCCCTTGTGGTCCGACAGCACGCCGCCGGTGATCACCCGGGTAATGGCGTAATCGGCGCCGAAGGTTTCCACCCGCAGCCGCAGTTTGCCGTCGTCAAGCAACAGATCGGTGCCTTCGCCGATGGCGGCGAAGATTTCGGGGTGGGGCAGGCGGACACGCTGGATGGTGCCCAGGTCCTTTTCCATGTCGAGACGGAAGGTGGCGCCGGTTTCCAGCTTGACCTTGCCGCCGACGAAATCACCGACCCGCAGCTTCGGACCCTGGAGGTCCATCAGGATGCCGATCGGTCGGCCGAGCTTGTTTTCAACGGCGCGGACCACGTCGTAGCGGCGCCGGTGTTCTTCGTGGGCGCCGTGGCTGAAATTCAGGCGAACCATGTCCGCACCGGCCCGAACCAGGGTCTCGAGGGTGCTTTCCGAGGACGTGGCCGGGCCGAGGGTGGCCAGAATCTTGGCGCAACGGTTTCGTTTCATGGAGCGTTCACACGGGCTTGGGCCCTGTGACGGGGCGCGTCACCGAGCTAGGGAGGGGGGATGTGGCGGCATGGGGCCACCGTTGTATTTTTTAACATCATGGGGCGGAGATGTCGTGTGTCACTCCGCTGAAATAAGGATTGCGCGAAAATCATTGACGTTGGTCAGGGTCGGTCCGGTCATCACCAGATCGCCCAGAGCCTGGAAAAACCCGTAGGAGTCGTTATCGGCGAGATGGGCTTCGGCCGACAGGCCGAGGCGGGCGGCGCGCGCCAGGGTATCGGGGGTGATCAGGGCGCCGGCGTTGTCCTCGGAGCCGTCGATGCCGTCGGTGTCGCAGGCCAGGGCCCAGATATGGGGAGTGGAGTCGAGCCGACGGGCCAGCGCCAGGGCGAATTCGCCATTGGGTCCGCCCCGGCCGTCGCCGCGCAGGGTAACAGTGAATTCGCCCCCCGAGAGCAAGACGCACGGCGGGACCGCCGGTTCGCCGTGCAGGGCGCAAGACAGGGCCATCGGTCCAAGCAGCAGCGCCGCGTCGCGCGCCTCGCCTTCCAGGGAATCGCCAAGGATTACCGGGGTGATGCCGGCGGCGCGGGCGAAATCGGCGGCGGCGGTCAGGGCCATGCGCGGCGTGGCGATGAGGTGGGTGGTGGTGCGGGCGAAGGCCGCGTCGCCGGGCTTGGGGGTTTCGGCCGCCGGCGTCTTGAGGTGGGCCAAAGCCGAAGCCGGCTCGCTGATGCCATAGCCGGCCAGGATGGCCAGGGCATCGCCCGCCGTCGTCGCATCGGGCACGGTGGGGCCCGAGGCGATCACTGCCGGGTCGTCGCCGGGCACATCGGAAATGATCAGGGTGACCACCCGGGCGGGCGCGGCGGCGGCGGCTAGGCGGCCGCCCTTGATGGTGGACAGATGCTTGCGCACGGTGTTGATGGCGCCGATCGGCGCGCCGCAGCGCAAAAGGGCGGTGGTGACGGCGCGCTTGTCGGCCAGACCGACCGTATCGGGCGGCAGGCTGAGCAGGGCCGATCCGCCGCCGGAAATCAGGCAGATCAGCAGGTCGTCCTCGGTCAATCCCCGGGCCAGGGTCAAGATCTCGCGGGCCGCCCATTGGCCGCGCTCATCGGGAACGGGATGCCCCGCCTCGACCACCTTGATCCGTGCGCAGGGCACGCCATGGCCGTAGCGGGTGACCACCAAGCCGTCGAGCGGACCGGTCCAGGCGCTTTCCACGGCCAGGGCCATCGCCGCCGCCCCTTTGCCGGCGCCGACGACGACGGTTCGTCCGCGGGGCGGCTCGGGAAGGTGGGCGGGCACGAGAAGGGCCGGAGCGGCGGCGGCCACGGCGGCATCGAAGAGCGCGCGGAGAAAGATGGTTGGCTCGGTCATGGCGCAGACGTGGGAAGGCGAACCGGTCCGTTCAAGCGCCAAAACGCCCGAGTCCGGGCAAAGGGTGGCTTTTCGCCGATGGCTTGTCCTAATCTCGGACTCCCGATTTCTCTGGCTTTAAGGGCTTGCCCCGGCAATGACGGACCGTCCTTCCCCGCTTTCCCCCGCTCCCTCCCTCCTCGCCGACGACGAACCCCCGCCCTTCGTCGTTCTCAATCCCGAGGCGACCCGACCACTACTGCTGATCTGCGACCATGCCGCCAACCGCGTGCCCCGGGCCCTGGCCGGGCTGGGGCTGGAGGCCGATACCCTGGGTCTGCATATCGGCTGGGATATCGGCGCGGCGGCGGTGACCGAGCTTTTGGCCAAGCGTTTCGCCGCTTGCGCCATGTTCGCCTGCTATTCCCGCTTGGTGATCGATTGCAATCGGGCGCCGGGCGATCCGTCGTCGATCCCGGCGGTGTCCGATGGCATCGCCATTCCCGGCAATGAGGGGCTGGACGAGGCGGAGGCGCGCAGGCGCACCGAAAGCCTGTTCTGGCCCTATCACCACGAGATCGGCGAACGCATCGCCCATCTGTGGCGTCAGGGGCGGCCGCCGGCGGTGGTCTCCATCCATAGTTTCACCCCGGTCCTGGGCGGCGTGGAACGACCCTGGCATCTGGGGTTTCTTTATAACCACGACGACCGGATGACCCGTCGGCTGATCGACACCCTGGCGCGGCGCGCGCCCGAGGTCATCGTCGGCGAGAACGAACCCTATTCGGGCAAGGATATCGGCTTCACCATCAATACCCATGCCGAGCCCGCCGGCCTGCCCAGCCTCGGCGTCGAGATCCGTCAGGATCTTTTGGCCGACGCCGCCGGGATCGGGCGCTGGGCCGGGGTGCTGGGCGAGGCTTTGGCCGAGGTACTGGCCGACGAGGGGCTTTATGTGCGGCGGATGACCTGAGCGGGGTCGGCGTCGCTAGCCTCCGATGGCGCCAAAACAAAAAAGGAAACGCCCATGCGCGAACCGGCTTTTACGGTGGGGATCGAGGAGGAGTACCTGTTGGTCGATCGCCAGAGCCGGGCTTTGGCCGCCGATCCCCCCGAAGCCCTGATGACACGGTTGGCCGCGGCGTTTGGCGATACCAACCACGGCGCGGTCACCCCCGAATTCCTGCGCGCCCAGATCGAGGTGGGAACCAAGGTTTGCGACAGCCTCGCCGAGGCCGGCGAGGCGCTGGGCGCCCTGCGGCGGGTGCTGGCCGAGGAGGCGAAGGGCTTCGGTCTCGCCCCGATCGCCGCGTCCACCCATCCCTTCGCCGAATGGGCCGACCTCAAACATACGCCCAAGGAGCGCTACGACCTGCTGGCCGAGGACCTGCAGGCGGTGGTCCGCCGGCTGGTGATTTGCGGTATGCATGTCCACGTTGGCATCGAGGATCCCGATCTGCGGATGGATCTGATGGCCCAGGTCAGCTATTTCCTGCCCCATCTCTTGGCTTTGACCACCTCGTCGCCGTTCTGGCGCGGCGAGGACAGCGGGCTGAAATCCTATCGCATCGCCGTGTTCAGCGCCTTGCCGCGCACCGGCCTGCCCGACAGCTTCAGCTCCTTCGCCGAATACCAGCGCCATGTCGAGGTCCTGGTCAGCGCCGGGCTGATCGAGGATTCGACGCGCATCTGGTGGGATATCCGCCCCAGCCACCGCTTCCCTACCCTGGAAATGCGCATCGCCGATGTCTGCACCCGCCTTGATGACGCGCTGTGCGTCGCGGCGCTGTTTCGCTGTTTGCTGCGCATGCTCTACCGCCTGCGCCGCGCCAACCAGCGCTGGCGCCACTACGCCCGCTTGCTGATCGCCGAGAACCGCTGGCGGGCCCAACGCTATGGGCTTGATGGCGGGCTGGTGGATTTCGGACGGGGCGAGGTGGTGCCCTTCGCCGATCTGATCGAGGAACTGCTTGAGCTGATCGCCCCCGATGCGGCGGTTTTCGGCTGTCAGGCCGAGGTTCTGCACGCCCGGACCATTCTGCACCGGGGTACCAGCGCCCATAATCAACTGCGCGTCTTCGCCGAGGCGAGGGCCGGCGGCATGACCCGGGACGAAGCCCTGGTGGCGGTCGTCGATCACCTGATCGCCCAGACCGTGGCGCCGCTGGGCGCGGATGCCGGGGCTCCGGGGCCTTGATAAGCAAAAGGCGCCGAAAAACGGCGCCTTGGCAGTGGGATCGCAGGGGGGGGCTTGCTTACCGCGAAGCGGTTCGGGTGGTGTGGCCCGAGGTCGGGTAGATGAAGCCATAGGTCGGGTAGCTGGTGGATCCCAGGCTGTTGATCGGCCCGTACCAGACGCGGGTGGCGCTCCAGTCGTTCTTCTTGGAGACGTCGCGGACGCGAACGGCGATCTCGATGCGGCCCTTGGCCGAGCCCTGGCCCCAATTGGCGTGATCGATCAACACGGTGCGCTTGTCGATGACCTGACGAACCACGGCGACATGGCCGCGCGACAGGCCCTTTTGCTTCTTGAAGACCAGCACCGATCCGGGGCGCGGCGTCTGGCCCCGGTCGTAACGGCCCTCGGCGTTGTTCCACCACTGCCAGCCGTCACCCGACAAGGCGATCGACGAGGAGGCTTTGACGAAGGGGACGCAACTCCAGTAGCGATTCCGGGGAAGCTTGATCCCGGGGTCTGCAACCAAGCCGGGTATGGGCTTGGTGAAGGACGGAATGAACGGACCGCTTTTGGTCCCTTTGGAGCTTGCCGAGGCATCCAGCGGAAGAAGGAAGATCATCAGCGCGAACAGCGAAAGGATCAGAGCTTGCGGTCGGTTTCCGTAGCGCATTGAACCTCTTCCAGACTGTTTTAGGGAACCGGCGGATAGGGATGACGCCAGGGACGATGCCATGCTCGGCAGGGTCATGCAACCCTCATGTTTCAGATTGTTTCATCACCTTCTCTTTTTCGGGTGCGGATCCGGGGGTGACCGCCCGGGGGGACGGTCACCCTGAGGTTGGATTTCCATGCACAAATAAAGGGTGTTAGCCGGGTTAATTCGCGCTGCGGATATAGGAGACGAAGTCCGAAACGGCGGTGTTCAATTCCTTGTTCCGGTGGAACAGATCCTCGGCCGCCCCCAGAACGTCGGCGGCGGTTTCGCCCCCGCTGCGCGCGGCCTCGCTCACCAGGGAGATCGCGCCGCTGACCTCGCGCGAGGCCCCTTCGGCGCGTTGAATATTCATCGAAATCTCCTTGGTCGCGGCATTTTGCTCCTCGACGGCGGCGGCGATCATGCCGGCCACCTCGCTGAGGCCGTTGATCGATTCGCCGATCGCCGAAATCGCCTGGACGGTGCTGGTGGTGACGCTCTGGATGTCCTCGATCTGGCGGGAAATATCCTCGGTCGCCTTGGCCGTCTGCTGGGCCAGGGATTTCACCTCTCCGGCAACCACGGCGAAGCCCTTGCCCGCTTCGCCGGCGCGCGCCGCCTCGATCGTGGCGTTGAGCGCCAGAAGATTGGTCTGGCTGGCGATGTCGGTGATCAGGGCGACCACGTCGCCAACCCGCAGGGCGGCGGAATTCAGCGCGGCGACGGTTTTGTTGGTTTCGTCGACGCGCTCGACGGCGGTGCGCGCCATGGCGTTGGAGTGGGAAGCCTGACGGCTGATTTCCTGGATTGAACTGGCCAGTTCCTCGGTCGCGGCGGCGACGGTCTGAGTGTTTTCCGAGGATTCCGAGGCGGCGGCGGTGACCGTGCTCGCCTGGCTCAGGGTTTCCTCGGCGCCGCTCGACATCGTGCTGGCAGACACCCGCAAGGCCTCCGAGGCCGATCCCAGACCGTTCACGAGGTCGCCGATCTGGTTTTCGAAACGACTGGCCAGGGCCAGCATTTCCTCTTTGCGGGCCAGCGCCGCCTGTTCGGTGCGTTCGGCGTTTTGGCGGCGCTCTTCGGCGGCCTCAAGCAACAGGCCGCGCAGGCGCTCGAAGGCCGAGGCGATGCGCCCGACCTCGGAGCGCGACGCCGGGATGTCAAGCGACCGGCGATAATCGCGATCGGCCAGACCGTCGAGTCCCTCGACGACGGTCTTCAGAGGCTTGGTGATCCCGCGGGCGATGATCAGGCCGACTCCGCCGAGGATGAGGGCGGCGACCAGGGCCATCAGGCCGATCAGCCGCGCCTGGGAGGCGATCTGGTCCTCGATGTCGTCGACGAACAGGCCGCTGGCCAGAATCCAGCCATAGCTTGGTTCCTGGAGGGCGTGGAACATCTTCGGGGAGTTATTGACCGTCGACCCGGGACGCCGTCCCATCGAGGTGTGGAAATCACCCTTTTCGCCGTTGCGCATGGCCAAGGGAATGAGCGTGCCATAGAGCTCCTTGGCGACGGCGTCGCTGCCTTCAAGAACATTGGTGCCGACTTGGTTCTGGCGGGTGGGGTGCATCAGCAAAACGCCGTCGGAGCGCAAGACAATGAAATAATTGCCCTTGCCATACGTGATCGAGGTCAGGGCGACCAGGGCCCGTTTCTGGGCTTCCTCGGTGGTCATCTCGCCGGCGTCGGCCCGGGTTTTCAGGCCGGCGATCGTCGTCACGGCGGTCTGGGCCAGAAGATGAAGGGTTTCGCGACGGTCCTCGAAACGCGCCTGATAGGTGCTGTAGATGGCGATCGAGGCGATCGCGGCCAGCGTGGCGAAAGCGACCAGACCCAGAAGCGTCAGGCGGGCGCCAATGGTTAAATTTTTTAACATGATAAGAACGTCCTGTATCGGGGGATAAAGGGGGACGGGAAACCTATAGTCCTCATGGCGATGCGACGTAAACACGAAAATTATGGGTTAGTCTTCCTCAGGGATTTAGAGGAATATTGCGTGGCTTTTGACGCTTTTCGCGAGTAGTCGACGTCCGTTACCCTTGGCGTCCTCTTTGTAGAAAGAATTAATGATTGGTTTACGGCGGCCGTTTTCGGCAAGGGGGACCAAGTCTAACCGGTCACCGCCAAAGGGCGTCGTTCGATCTCGTCTATGGCCGGAAAGACGGATTTTCTCCCCATAGGAAGAAACCGCCTTGTAACGGCAAGGCGGTTTCTTCGGCCGAAGGCGGAGGGAGAGGCAATGGGGGACGCCGACGCGGGGCGCACCGGACGCGGACCGGGGCATCCGCCGCAAGCCCGCCTGCGAAGTCGGTTAGGGCGGGGTGGGGGGACCCTTGTCCCCGCACTGCGCTCTGATGCAGAGCGCTTGGGGATTTGGGTTAGAAGCGCGACCAGGGTTCGGTGAGGAAGGCCTCTTCGGCCGGGGTCGATGTGCGCTTGAGGGCGACGTTCCGGTGGGGGAAACGGCCGAAGCGGGCGATGACCGTGTAATGATGCATCGCGTGGAAGTACCAGTCCTGATTGTTCAAGCGCACGATCAGGCTAAGCGCGCGTTCCTGATCGACGATGTCTTCGCTATGCTCGAAAGGCATGGCGCAGAACAACCGCTCCACCTCGGAATAGCCCTTGTCGTAGTCTCGGCGCAGGATCTCGGTCGCCACCGCGCGGGCCTTGGCGTCGGCGGCGAAGGACTTGGCATGGCCGCGCCAGATGTTGCGCGGAAACTGATCGAGCAACAAGACCAGGGCGAGGGCGCCCCGGGGCGTTTCGATCAAGGACTCGAGCCGACCGGCGGCGGCATCGCCGGTGATGCCGGTAAACAGCGCGATCATCGTCGCGTCGATGGCGGTGTTGGCGCTCATCCACCAAGGCCGGAAGGCATGGCGCAAAGGGTCGTCTTCGCTACCGAACCAGAAGGTCAGAACCCGGTCTTCAACGGCGGCCTGGGCATCGGCGACCAGGGCGGCTTGCAGGGGGGGCATCATGGGGCGGGGCCTTCGCAGCGGAAGGGACCAAGGTCTTCAAGGGCTTCCATCGTTCCCTCCAGGGTGGCGCGCTCGCGCTCGACAAAGGCGGCCACCGCCCGGCGAAAACCGGTATCGGCGATCCAGTGACCCGACCAGGTGGGGCGCGGCAGATACCCCCGGCTGATCTTATGGTCGCCCTGGGCCCCGGCCTCCACCCAAGTCAGGCCATGCTCGATGGCGAAATCGATGGCGCGATAGTAACAGACTTCGAAGTGAAGATACGTGTAGGGGGAGAGCGATCCCCAATTTCGGCCGTATAGGGTGTTGGTCCCCAGAAGATTGAGGGCGCCGCAAACCACCTCGCCGCTGGTTTCATCCTCGCCGACCACCAGCACCACCCGCTCGCCCATGGTGGCCCCCAGGCGGGGAAAGAAATCGGCGCTGAGATAGGCCTGACCCCACTTGCGCTCGACGGTATCAAGGTAAAACCCATGGAAGGCCTGCCAGTGGCGGGGTTCGATCGCCGCGCCGGTCAGGGTGCGGATCCGCACCCCCTGGCCATTGGCCCGCTCGCGTTCCTTGCGGATGGTCTTGCGCTTGCGTGACGACAGGGCGGCCAGGAAATCATCGAAGCTGGCGTAACCCCGGTTCTGCCAATGATACTGCATCCCCAAGCGCACGAGCATCCCTTGGGCCTCAAGGACCGGAACCTCGGCCGCCGAGGGAAAGGTGATATGCAGCGAGGAGACCTTGAGGCGGCGGGCGATCTCGATCAGCCCGGCGGCCAGGGTGTCGCGCAAGTGGTCGGCTTCGGGATCGTCGGCGGGAACCAGCAGGCGGGGGCCGGTGGCCGGGGTGAAGGGAACGGCGCATTGCAGCTTGGGATAATAGCGTCCGCCCGCCCGCTCATAGGCCTCGGCCCAACCCCAGTCGAAAACATATTCGCCGTAGGAATGGCTTTTCAAGTAAAGCGGGGCGCAGGCGCGCAACCGCCCCTGGTCATCGTGGAGAACGGCATGGCGGGGCAGCCAGCCGGTCTTGACCGAGGCCGATCCCGAGTCTTCCAGGGCGAGCAGGAAGGCGTGACTGACAAAAGGGTTATCGTGTCCGGCGCAGCGGTCCCACGCGGCGGGATCGACGGCGCTCAGGCTTTCGACAACGGAAAGGCTAAGGGCGCCGGGGGCTGCGGGATCGCTTGAGGGGGACATCGAGGGACCAGAACCGGGGAGCGACGGGGGACGGGGTTTTTCATAGATCGGACCGCGCCCCCCATCTTGCAACCGCATCCGTCGCCGCGATCAGGCGATGGCGAAGATCCCCTCGACCTCGACCGAAACGCCCAAAGGCAGGCTGGCGCAGCCCACGGCCGAACGGGCGTGGCGGCCGCGATCGCCAAAGACTTCGACCATCAGGTCGCTAGCGCCATTGATCACCTGGGGATGGGCGGTAAAGCCCGGAGCGCAGGCGACGAAGCCACCCAAGCGCACGACGCGGCGCAGGCGCTCCAAGTCGCCCTCCAGGGCGTTGCGCAACTGGGCGATCAGATTGATGGCGCAGAGCCGCGCGGCGGCGCGGCCGGTCTCGACATCCAGATCGGCGCCAAGCGTTCCAAGGTATTGGGGCTTGCCATCTTGAAGGGTGATCTGGCCGGAGACGAAGACCAAGCCATTGTCGATGACCCAGGGCACGTAATTGGCCACGGGGGCTGCGGCCTCAGGCAGGACGATCCCCAACTCCTGCAAGCGGGCGGCGACGGACATGCGTAAAACTCCTTTTCCACACCGGTTCGTTCCATGGTAACCAGAGCCCCGCCACCGGTGGCCGTTTGGGGGCACCGGACCAGCCTCGCATATCGGAAGGGAATGGTCGTGAGCAATCTTTCACTGCCCAAGGACAAGATCCGGGTCGTGCTGTTCGAGAACATCCATGACAGCGCCGTCGAGTATTTTCACAGTCGCGGTTACCACAACATCGAGCGGCTGACCGGGGCTCTGGACGGTGAGGCGCTGAAGGACAAGATCCGTGACGCCCATATGGTCGGGATCCGATCGCGAACCCGCTTGACTCGCGACGTCTTGGAATCAGCCGAAAAGCTGATGGCGGTCGGCTGCTTTTGCATCGGCACCAATCAGGTCGATCTTGACGCCGCCGAGCTTCTGGGGATCCCCGTTTTCAACGCCCCCTATTCCAATACCCGCTCGGTCGCCGAACTGGTGGTCGCCGAGGCGGTGATGATGATGCGCGATATCCCACGGCGCAATTGGGATACCCACGAGGGCGGGTGGAACAAGGCGGCGACCGGCTGTCACGAGGTGCGCGGCAAGACCCTGGGCATCGTCGGCTATGGCCATATCGGCACCCAGGTGTCCGTTCTCGCCGAAAGCATGGGCATGTCGGTGCGCTATTTCGACATCGTCGAAAAGCTGGCGATCGGCAACGCCCAGCCCTGCGCCACCCTGAACGAGCTGATGGCGGTGGCCGATGTCGTCACCTTGCATGTGCCCGATACCGCCGATACCCGCGATATGATCCGCGCGCCGCAGATCGCGGCGATGAAGGACGGGGCCTATCTGATCAACGCCTCGCGCGGCAAGGTGGTTGATATCGACGCCCTGGCCGAAGCCCTGACGGCGGGCAAGCTGCGCGGCGCCGCCGTCGACGTGTTCCCCAAGGAGCCGGCCAGCCTGGGCGATCCGTTCGAAAGCCCGTTGCGCGGCATGCGCAATGTTCTGCTGACCCCCCATATCGGCGGCTCGACCGAAGAGGCGCAGATGGGGATCGGCCGCGAAGTGGCCGAAAAGCTGGTGAAATATTCCGATGACGGCTCGACTCTGGGCGCCGTCAACTTCCCCGAGGTGGCCTTGCCCCAGCAGGCCAGCGTGACCCGCTTCTTGCACATTCACCGCAATGTGCCCGGGGTGATGAGCGCGCTCAACGAGGTGTTTTCCAGCCACCACATCAATATCCGCGGCCAGTATCTGATGACCAATCCCCGGGTCGGCTATGTGGTGGTCGATGTGGAAAAGGACCTGAAGGCCGGCGAGGGCTTCCGTCAGGCTTTGGCGGCGATCAACGGCACGCTGCGCTTCCGCTTCCTGAATTAAGCGGCTTCACGGCGGCGGAGAGCCTTGAAAAAACAAGAAAGCCCCGGAGCTTGGGTTCCGGGGCTTTCAGGCGTCCAGCGCGGAGGGTTTGTCTCCGGCTGGTCGAGAGGAACGGACAACCATCATTCGGCGGGCACCGCGGTGTGGACGTCCTGAAGCTTGCGCTCAAGGGCGCGCAGGAAGGCGCGTTCCTCGGCGGGGGAATGACCGTACCAGCGCGCTTGCAGCCCGGTGTGGCGAGTCAGCCCCAGTCCCTGC
The DNA here is from genome assembly GCF_000013085.1 of Rhodospirillum rubrum ATCC 11170. Taxonomy (NCBI): domain Bacteria; kingdom Pseudomonadati; phylum Pseudomonadota; class Alphaproteobacteria; order Rhodospirillales; family Rhodospirillaceae; genus Rhodospirillum; species Rhodospirillum rubrum. Next base: position 2,854,241 of record NC_007643.1, on the reverse strand, counting down.
GCAAGAATGAAAAATCGACCCATCATGAAATCCTCCTCGACCGGTTTCCGGTCCGTTTTTGCCTGTCTGCGCCTGGGCGATCCCTTGTCCGGGGGATCAGCTTGGGGGTGTCGTTTGCCGGCGCGGCACCCGGGGAGTGAAAGGCGCCGCGTTCGACACAGTGAATATAGCGCACACCGTGCGCGGCTTCAAGGGCGCGATCGGGAAATACCGTTTTGTATCCAAGGAGTTATAGTGCGGTAGCGAAAGGAATTATCCCCATGGACGGATCGCCATCCACCGCCGGCCCAATGGAAACAAGGGCTTAGGAATAGCGCACGCCGTGCGTCCCGGCCGCCGCGGGCGGCCGTCCCTATCGAAAGTCGAGGGCGAAAAAGGCGGGGAAAAAGGCGGTGGGTCAGGCGGCTAGGGTCAGGCGGCCAGGGTCAGGCTTGGCAAGGGAAAGGCCGGGCCGAACAGCCCGCGCCAGATTTCGGCGCTGCCCAGAACATCGCCGGTCCTCGCCCGATGGCGCGCCGCCACCGCCTGCCAATAGGCCGTCGCCGCCGCGCCGTGCCAGTCTTCGCCCACCACCAGCTTGCGTCGGCCGCCGGGCAAGGGGAGGGCGGCCGGGGTGGCGTTGCGGCCCCAGGCCAGGAAGGCTTCGAAGACCTCGGCCAGATCGGCGCCAGGGTGGGCCATGCCATCGCGGAAAAACGCCTGGACGAGGATCTCCACGCCATAGCCCGACAGGGCGACCCGGTGATGGCGGCGCCAGACCTTGAGCAGGGTGATCATCTGGCGCGGCCGGTCGCCATAAAGGCTGTTCAGAAGCCGCATGGCGGCGGTTTCGGCCAAAGGATCACAGATCGTCCAGCGCAGGCTGGCGTTCTCGGCCGCCACCGGCAGGGCCAGCCGGCCGCGCGTCGGCAGGGCCGGGCGCAGGGCGAAGGGCAGATCCTCCCACGCTAGGCCATGGGCGGTTCGCCCCTCGCTTGGCGGGCGGCAGGGCAGACCGGCGGCGGCGAGGGCGGCGCCCAGGCGGTCGACGGCGCAGCGCGGGTCCCGGCAGGCGGGATCGTCAAGCAGCACGAACAGATCGGTGGTCGGCGGCCTGTCGGTCAGGGTGACGGCGGTACGCCGGCCGACGGAGCCGCCGACCAGATAGCCCCCGCCTCCCTGATCCCCGCCGACCAGCGGCAGGTGGGGGGTCAGCCGGTCGACGACGGCCCGGGCGCCAGCGCGCAAACGGGCCTGCAGGGCGGCATCGGGCATATGGGCGGCAAGCACGCTTTGGAAGCCGGCCGCCAGGGCGTCGCGGGGCTGGAAGACGGCCACGGGATATCCCGCACCGTCGCCGCGCCGGCTTATCACCATGGCCCTGGAGCCGCTGTCGGCCGTCATCTGAAAAAACTCCGCCCCGGATGGTCCGTGAAAAAGGCATTTCATCGCCGGGGGGTAAAGAATCCCTTAGCGGCCGTCATTCAGGCGATCAGGGCGAACCATCCCCAAGCGAACCCCAGCGACAGCAGCGTCATCGGCACCCCGCAACGGGCATGATCGAGAAACCCCAGGCTTACCCCCTGGCGGGCGGCCTGATCGGCGACGATTAGATTGGCGATCGACCCGATCAGCAGGAAATTCCCCGCCAGCGTCGAAAAGACCGCCAGCCGATACAGCGCCTCGGTCGGGGCGGCGGGCAGGATCGACAGCCAAAGCGTGATCAGCGGCACATTGCCGATGGTATTGCTGCCCGCCAGGGTCAGGGCGACCATCGGCCCCGTCGCCAAGGGATCCAGGCCACGGGTGGTGGCGGCGTCAAGCAGCAGGCTCGGCAGGCCGGTGGCGGTGAAAGAATCAACGACGACGAACAGGCCGACGAACAAGATCAGCAACTGCCAATCGACCAGTCCCAAGGTGTCGCGGCTGCGCAGTCTGCGGCTGGTCAGGATTAAACCAGCCACGATCAGCGCCGCCGTCGCCCGGTCGAGGGGGGTGAGGAACAAGACGAGCAGCAGGGCGGTGGCCACCAGCCCCTTGATCAGCCCCGACCGATCGACCGCCGGCGGCGCCATCGTGGCGGGTGGGGCGGCGGGTGGGGCGGCGGGCGGGACAGCGGGGCGGCGCAGCGCGGCGCGCCAGATCACCGCCACGCAGGCCCAGCAGCAGGCCATGCCGATCAGCGCCGGCGGCAGGCAGGCGCCAAGGAAGGGCAGCAGATCAAGATCGCCGGTCTGGGCGATCAGGATGTTCTGGGGATTGCCGATCAGGGTCGCCGCCGACCCGGCATTGGCCGCCCCGGCCAGGGCGATCAGATAGGGCTTGGGATCAAGGCCGCGCGCCATCAGGCCACGCGTCAGCATCGGCGTCATCGCCAGGGCCACCACGTCGTTGGTCAACAGGGCGGCCAACCCGCCGGCCACCCCCACCACCAGGGCCAGCAGCACGAAGGGACCGCAGGCGGCATTGGCCAGCCAATGGGCGCAGCGGTCATGGAAACCGCAGGCGGCGAATTGGATGCTGACCACCATCAGGCCGAAGAGGATGGCCAGGGTCTCGAAATCGATGGCGGCGACCAGGGCAGCGCCGTCGCGCGGCGCCACGGTTTGCAAGACGATGGCCGCGAGCAGGGCGATGCCGGTGCGATCAACGCCCAACCCGGGAACGCGGCCCAAAGCCATGCCCAGATAGGTGGCGATGAAGACGGCGAGAATGAACAAATCCATGGCGACCCGGCGGGCAGGAAAAAGGCCCTTCTGCCTGCCCCTTTCCGCCGCCCTTGTAAAGAGCCGGGCGCCGCCGGTCTGATCATCGGCGTAGCGTTACCGGGACTGCGGTCCAATTGGGAGGCCGGCTCGATCAGAGTGGTGGCCGGGGCTAAGGTGTGCCGCCAGGATCAAGCCCCGCCGCGCGCCGATTGATCACGCGCCGCCGCCCTGCAAACCGCCAACATCGCCTCCCCCATTCCCCGCCGCCCGAAGGCGGAGGGGAAGGGGTGAGGGAAGATTGGCGTCCTTGGGGGAATTCTTGTGCTGCTCAGTCCTGGAGAACGCGGGGGTCCGCCGCTAAAGGCGCGGGGGAGGCGGTCGTGTCTTGTCCCTGGCTTTCCTCGTTCGAGGATGGGGTAATAATCTCCGCCAATCCGCCGAAGCTCCAAACCCAGGCCTGAAGCTCTTTTTCGCTTGTCGTGGTGACGCTGAGGATGATGCCGCCGTCGTCTTGTTCTTCGATGGTCTGATCGGCGCTCCAGATGCGGTCGCGGACATAATCGGCGGCGTCGGCGGCCACATGGATCTGTCGGCGCATGGGTTCGTGCCATTTCAGGCCGAAGGCGCGGGAGGTGTCCTCAAAAGCGTTGAAGTGGAAGTATTCCTCGCCCGGGGTGATTTGGGTGATCCTGTGCAGCAAGAAGGTTATGAAGTGGCCCGGTAACAGCGACCCCTCGTCTAGGTAGTGGCCCTGCACATAAAACACCCCGTTCATGGCCACGATCCGACCGGGCGCGTAGCGGTAGGATTTGGCGGTGCGCTCGTTCATCGGCAGATAGCACAAGCTGCAAACACGACGGTTCGCAATCGCCTCATTGAGGGTTTTGATGGTCTCGGCATGGGGGCCGTAATCGATATATCCCTTGTTGGCAAAGGTGATCGGCGCGCCCGAAACCGAGCGGCGCTGGCCTTCTTCCAGGTGGAGCGCCAGATTGACTAGGCTGCGGTTGATGCGGCCGATCACGGCTTCGGGAAGATAAGGCGCGGCGAGATCGCGGCACGTCGCTAGATAGCGGACTTCCTCGAAGGAAAAGCCAGGGACATTTTCTTCTTTATGAGAAACAAGCTGATAACAGATTTCATTGTTATTATTTGGTGCTTTCACAATTTCCAGATCGGCGCTGAGAGCGTTATTGATATCGTCAACTATTCTGTCAACGGTTCGTTCTGAACATTCAAGCTCGTTCTTAAGCGTTTCTCGAGAGATTCCCCGGGAACAAGCCATCAAGCGACGAAACACCTTGATGGCTTGTTCCCGCGGGCGGGCGTCGGAATTGATTTTCTCTGACATCGTCGTTGGATCCCCCTACCTTACTCAAGTCCTATTGGTGAGCCAAGTTGCCGCTGCAATCAAGCGTGGTGAGTGGGTTTTTCGGGGCCGTGCTCGCAAAAGGGGTGTGCTTACAACGACCAGTCCAGGGCGCTATAACTTGGCGGGCGGGTGGCCGCGCCCGGGCAAGGCTGGCGCAAGAGGGACGCCATCATCAGGGCGGACCTCACGGGGCGGCCGCCATGGAAGGCTCTGGGGGTCATGCCTGCCGCGCCGGGATGGCTCACGGTTTTGCGGTTGCGCTTCTTGGCGTCGTACATCCGCTCGTCGGCTTCTTCGATCAAGGCGTCGACGCTGGTCGTCTCGTCTGAGTAGCGCGAGAAGCCAGTGCTCACGGTCACCGGGAAAGATTCGCGCAAGCCATTATGGTCGATGTCGACGGGGGTCTCGAAGGCGCGGGAAATGCGCGCGGTGATGGCATCCAGAGTGTCGCCTTCATCGGGTTCGACGATGATCGTGAACTCGTCCCCGCCGTAGCGGGCGGCGATATCGGCGCTGCGCAAGACGCTGCGCAAGCGGGCGGCGATCGCCACCAGGGCGGCGTCGCCAAAGCGATGACCATGGAAGTCGTTGATATCCTTGAAGCGGTCGACATCAACGAAGAGGACCCTAAAGGGCTTTTCAGAGCGCTGCGCCCGGGCGAAGGCGACCTCCAGATGGGTTATGAAGGCCTCTTTGTTCAGCATGCCGGTCAAGGGGTCGCGCTGGGCGCGCTCCTCCAACGCGGCGACGATCTTGTTATGGGCGGCGTCGGTCTTTGCGAGGACCCACCCGATGGTGATCGCCGCCGCCACGGCGATGATCAGCCCAGGGGCGATGCCGATGATCACCAGAGGGGAGCGGGGGAAGGCTGTTGCCCACAGCGGGACGGTGATCAGGATCCACAGGATGGCGCTGGTCAGAAAGAGCGCGACGATTTTGGTAATCGGGGTCATGCGGGCACCTCGGCTGTGACTGGACGAGGGGAAGGCCGCTTTCGTGGTCGACCTCCCTTACCGATGATCCTAGACGGGGGTACCCCCAGATTCTGACGGGTCGCACCCTTTTTCAGAGAAAAAATTCACCTTCGCACAAGGGGGTGGGAGGGGCGGATTCTTGGGCTCGCCTCAGCCTTCGCCGCCGGCCTTGCGGTAAAGGTCCAGGGCCCGGGGCATCAGGCGCTGGAGGTTTTCGATGCGGCTGCCCTCGCTGGGGTGGGTCGAGAGGAATTCGGGCGGGCGTTCGCCGCCCTGCGCCGCCATGGATTGCCACAGGGTAATCGCCTCGCGCGGGTCATAGCCGGCGCGCGCCATGTAAAAAAGGCCGATCTCATCGGCTTCGGATTCGTGGGTGCGGCTATAGGGCAAAACGATGCCAAGGGTCGCGGCCTGTTCCATCAGGGCCACGGCCTGGGCATTGCCGCCCGCTCCCGCGCCCAGGGCCGCGCTGCCCAATTGTAAGCCGGTGCCGATCACCATCTGTTGGGAGACCCGTTCCTCGCCATGGCGCGAGACCGCATGGGCGATCTCGTGGCCGATCACCGCGGCAAGCTGGGCATCGCTGCGCGCCACCTTGGCCAAGCCGGTATTCACGCCGACCTTGCCGCCGGGCAGGGCGAAGGCGTTGGCCGTGTCATCGGCGAAGGCGTTGACCTCCCAGTCATAGGCCGGCAGGTCATTGGCCTTGATCAACCGCTCGGTGATGGCGCGGATGCGCTGGGTATAGGCGTTGCCGGCCGGCAGAACCGGCTTTTCCTTTTTGATGTCCCGATAGGCTTGGGCTCCCATCTCCGCGCCCTGGGCGCCGCTGACCAGGATCAACTGCTGGCGACCGGTGACTGGATTGGCGGCGCAGGCGCAAAGCGCCAGGACCGCGCCCAGGCTGGCGATACGGGAAAGGCGGGGCGGAGACGGCAAGGCCATGGTCGATGCACTCCCAAACGGCATTGGCGGGCGAAAAAGGCGGGTCTTGAGGGTGGGGAGGCGGCCGGCGGCGGTCAAGACCTCGCGGAAAACCCCCAAACATCTCCAAAAGATGGTATCGTCACGAGAAATTGCCCGCAATGGAAAGCCCAAGGGGACGGACGGTGGACGATACGACCCGCGAAATGGTGATCACCGCCTATGCGGAAACCTTCGATGAAGCGCTGGACGCCGGCCATGACGAAACGACGGCCCACCGCGAGGGATTGACCGGCGCCGCGATGTGTTTGGCGGCCATGACGTCGATCGACGACAGTTTGGCGCGCAGCATGGTCGAGGCGATGGACCTGCGCAAACTGGCCGACGCCTGAGGGTTAGCGGGCGTTGGAAAGACCGGGGGCGATATGGCCGGCAAGCTCGTCGACGGCTTTGCTCATCGCCTGAACCACCCCGGCATCGCCGGCCGTGGTCAAGGGCACCGTCACCTGGGCGCCGTTTGAAACCACCGACTGGCGGCTGGCGCCATCGGCGATCGTCCAGCGCGCCGTAAGGATCACCGATCCGCCTTCGATCGCCTCGAAGCCGCTCACATCGACCAGCAGCTGACGGGCCGGCCGGTCGATCGGCGGCTGGGTGGTGAGGATCAGCCCTGGCAGCCGGGCGCCCAGGCTGGCGGCAAGCGCCCGCTGCACGCCGACCGACAGCCGTTCCGCCCAACGGCCTTGCTGGCTGGGGATGATGCGGTCGGGGCCGCGCACCACCAGATCGGTCGTATCAAGATAATCCGAGACCCTGACTGGCTTGATTTCGATCACCGGCCGATCGCCGCCCAAGGGCGCGGCCGTGGCCACCGATTGCGGTTGGCCAAGAACATACAGCGTGGGCGGTGGGCCGGATAATCCGCAAGCCGCAAGCCCCAGGGCCATCGCCGAGACGATAAGCAGCCGAAGACGGCGAGAGGGGGTAAAAGGCGTGCTCATCGTTTGGTGTCCCCACTCAGAAGGGCGCTTGGATCGCGTTCAAGGGTTCGGGTGAAGCTGCGGGTCGAACTGGCGCTGGCCGAAAGATCCCGGGCGGCGGCTTCAAGATCGGCGCGGAAGCGCGCCCTTGGCCCGGCCAGTTCGTTCAAGGAGATCATCAGGCTTTCGGCTTGGCGGGCGGTGCGTTCCGCCGCGCTTAGCGTTTTGCCCAATTCTCCGCCCCTGGCATCGACCTGACGGTGCAGATCGGCCAGCAGATCGCTTAATTCCTTCAAGGTCACCGAGGCGTCGGCCTGGATCTGGCGCACCGCCTCCTGGGTGGTGACCAGGGTCTGGGTGGCCACGGCGACGCTTTGCTCGGCGCTGGTGGTGAGCGTCGGAATGCGCGTGTTCAGCGAACTGGTCAGGGCCTGGACATTGGCCAGGGTTTTCTGGGCGGTCTCGACCAAGTCGCGCAGGGGCAATTCGGTGACCTTGTCGCGCAGTTCATCAAGGTCGGAGGCCACCGCCGGAATTTCCGGCAGGTCGGTGGGTTCGCCCGACAGCGCAGCCGATGTTCCCGGCTTGAAGTCGAGATCGACGCGCATCTGCCCGGTGACGATGCTTTGCGGGGCGAGCTGGGCGCGCAGGCCGGCGGCGATCAAGCGCTGATAGGTGTCGTCATCGCCGTTCAGGTGTTCGCCTTCCCAACTGATCTGATCGGGCTGCAGTTCCAAAACAACCGGAATGCGCGCCGAAAGATCCCGGGTCGAGACCCGCAGGGCGATGGTTTTCACCGTCCCCACGGGCACGCCGTGAAAGGTGACCGGGGCGCCGACCTGAAGCCCGGCGACCGATTCATTGAAGAACACCACCACCTCGCGGGTGGAGGTGAACAGGCGCTGGCCGCCGAACAGGACAATTGCGGCGACGCCGAGGGCGAGGGCGCCAAGAATGAAGCCGCCGACGACGGCAGGTTTAGCGGTCATTGAGACCTCCGCAGCGATGTCTGTGTTTGGGCGGCCCGCTCCATGAAGGCGCGGACCGTGGGATGGTCGCAGGTGTCGCGCAAGGTGGTCGGCGCGCCATGGGCGATAGCCGTCTTGGTCTCGGCGTCGAGGAAGATCCCGTCGTCGCAGATGGCGAACAGGCTGGGCAATTCATGGCTGACGATCACCACCGTCGCCCCCAGGCCATCGCGCAGTTCAAGGATAAGATCGTCAAGGCGCTTGGAGGTGATGGGGTCGAGGCCGGCCGAGGGTTCGTCGAAGAACAGGATCTGCGGATCAAGCGCCAGGGCCCGGGCCAGCCCCGCCCGTTTGCGCATGCCGCCCGACAGCTCGGCGGGCATTTTGGGTCCCGCCGCCGCCAGCCCGACGAACGACAGCTTCAGGTCGACCAGGATGGCGATGGCCTTGGCGTCGAGCGTGGTGAACATCTGCAAGGGCAGGGCGACGTTCTCGGCCACCGTCATCGAACTCCACAAGGCGCTGCTTTGGAACAGCACGCCGAACTTGCGGCCGATTTCGGTCTGGCGGGCGGCGGGCGCCGCCCAGTAATCCTCGCCATCGATCCGCACCGTTCCCGCCTTGGGGGCGAGCAGGCCGACCAGGGATTTGAGAAGGGTGCTCTTGCCGCAGCCGCTGCCGCCCATCAAGGCGAAAACCGAGCCGCGCTTGACCGAAAAGCTCAGGTCGCGCTGGATGATTTTGCTGCCAAAGCCCAGGCAGAGGCCGGAAACGCCGAGGCGGTCTTCGGGGTCTTGCGTGTGATCGGTCATGGTTAGATCCCCAAGCGATCGGCGCAGACGGCGAAGACGGCATCAAGGGCGATGACGCCGACGATGCCGACAACGACGGCGCTGGTGGCGGCGCGGCCGACATCGGCGGCGCTGCGTCCGGCCCTTAGGCCGATGTGGCAGCCGGCCAGGGCGACCAGGAAGCCGAAGGCAACGCTTTTGACCAAGCCGATGGCGAACTGGCGGCCGGCGATGGCGCCCTGGATCTGGTCAAGGAAGGTGGTCGCCGACATGTCGAGGATGGCCAGCGACACGACGAAGCCGCCAAGCAGGCCGATGGCGCAGCCGTAAAGGTAAAGCAACGGCATCATGGTGACCAAGGCGACCACCCGGGGCAGCACGAGAAAATCATAGGCGGGAATGCCCAGAACCTTCAGGGCGTCGATCTCCTCGTTGCCCTGCATGGTGGCGAGATGGGCGGCATAGGCGCCCCCCGTTCGCCCGGCCATGACGATGGCGGTCATCACCGCGGCCATTTCGCGGACCATGGCGATGCCGACCAGATCGGCCACGAAGATGCCGGCGCCGAAGCGCTGAAGCTGCACGGCGCCGACGAAGGCGAGGATCGCCCCGATCAGTCCGTTGACGATGGCGACGATCACCAGGGCGTTGGCGCCCGCTTCCCTCATCAGGTGAAGGATATCGACCGAGCGGGTGAAGGCCCGGCCGCCAAGGCCGCGCGCCACCCCAAAGACGCTTTCGCCGACCAGGGTGGCGATGGCGCCGAGCTCCGCCCCGAAGCCAAGGGTGCCGTGCCCGACGCGGGCGACAACCGAGGCCGCGGCCTTGTCCCCCGAGGCCGAGGGAAGGGGCTCGTTGGTCTCGGCCAGCTTGAGCAAGCGCAACGCCGCTTCGGGGAGGGTTGATTCATCAAGGGTGAAGCGCTTGTTCGCCCCCTCGCCGGCGGCGGCGCGCATCATCCGGGCAAAGGCGACCAGGGCGCTGTCCCAGCGGCCCAGGCCGCTGACATCGTAGCGCAAGGATCCCTTGACCGCCCCGTCACCAAGCAGGCGGGTGATCTCGACGGCGCTGCGCAGGCCGGTCTGGCTGGCCAGCCAGTCGCCCGACAGCACCACGACGCTGTCCGCCCCCTCCTGGCTTATGCGCCATTGCGGGGGATGAAGGGGGAGGTGGGGCGTCGTCATCGGCTCCATCCAGTCGGAACGCGGGGGGGATGGGCAGCGGCGGGGGCCGGGGCGGGCACAGGGTGGGGGGCAGAAAAGGACATCATCTGTCGATCACAACGCCGTTCAGGAAAATGGAGAGGGCGGTATCGAGGAAAGCGGCCCTCTCGGCTTCGGTTGACAGGGCCTGACCGCCAAGAAGCCATTGATTGAGGGCCCATCCGCTGACCATGCCAATCAGGATGCGGCTGAGGAGATCAAGATCGTGGTCGGCGCGCAACCGGCCGGCCCGCGCCGCGGCGTCGAGCAGGCGCCTGATGATGGCGTGAAAGGGCTCGGAGGTGGACTCAAGGGCGTGATCGGCCAAAGTGGGAAAGCGCCGTGATTCGGCGATGAGGATCCGGTACATGGCGATCGAGTCGGGTCGGGCGACGGTTTCAAGAAAGGTGGCGCAGGCCTCGCGCAGGGCCGCCAGCGGATCGGCCGAAAACTTCGCCGCCGCGTCGGCCCGCGTCAGCAAGGACCCGATCAGGGCACCGACGCTCGCCTTGAACAGTTCTTCTTTGGAGCGATAGCGGCGGTAGATCGTTTGCTTGCCAACCTCGGCCTGGGCCGCGACTTTTTCGATCGACGTGGCGGCATAACCATGGTCGATGAACGATTGGGTGGCGGTGGCCAGGATCAAACGGTCAAGCGTTTCCGACGCCTGGGCATCGGGTCGGCCGATGCGCCGCGCCGCACTTTCGCTTACTGCCATGCCACCGCCTATGATGAGGAAGCCGCACCCTATCACAACCCGGCCAAGTAAACGAGACCGTATCGTTCCGTTTTTCGGTTTTGGGGCGAGGGGAGGTGGTTTGCGCCGATGTCCCTGTTTCAAAAGGGGCGGGCGTGCGCTCATGCCTTCGCCAGGGTTCGCAGTCGTTCGGTGAAACCACCAAGGATGGAGTCGGCGATATCGCGAGGAAAGTCCTTGGGTAAAGCCTCCATAACATCCTCAAGCGCGGTCGGGGCGGTAGCGAGGATATCGGCGAATACCGGTTCTACCAGCGAGGCGCCGAGTCCGGCGGCAGCGGCTGTTTGAAGGAAGTGTCTGGGCATGATGGTGTCGATGACATAGTGGCGGTTCGTGCCCACGAACATCGCCAGTTTCATCCGATTGCGCGGGATCTGTCCCGCGTCGGCGCTTGGCTGAGCGGAAATCACGTCATAGAGCGGTGTCATGCGGAACCGCCCGCCCGACGACAGGAAGACGCTGAAATTTTTGGCGTGGCCATCGGTAGCGCCGAGAAGCCAGAAAGCGACCGTGGCTTTTAGAAAGCGCGTTTGATCGACCTTCGGAACATCGCTGCCTTTGAGCAAATTCAAAAGGGCCTCAATACCGGGGCCTCCTTCGGCCTGATACTTTAACGTTGGCGGAACGCCAAGCGCCTGACAGCAGTCTTCCTGGGGAAGGCGCAAAAGGCGATCATCGGCGGTCCAATGGCGATCGAACCGTTCGACCACCAGCACACGATTGTCTTCGAAATCGGCGAGGGCGACATCGGCGCTCGGGATACCAAGGGCTGCGGTCACTTTGAGGCAGAGAAATTCGTTTTCGACACTCGATGTCAGATCCAGACCATTGGACAGGCGCCCGATCCGAGGCTTCAGGATGTGAGTGGTTGCCGTGGTGCCGCAGGGTTTGTACCAGCGATCCTTCCAGTGCAGAAGGGCGGTCTTTTCCTGGGCGCCGGCGATGGAAATTCGGAAATCTATATCTTCGCCCAATCCCAGGGGCGCAATGGAAAGTTCCTTTATGAGACGGGCGATTTCCCGATCATCGACGGGAATGCCATCCACCGTGCCAGCGGTGCCGGGGGCCTCGCCATCGGGAAGGAACTGGAGTGCCCCCACACAGTCGCGGCCGATCGCAGCGAGCAGGTTGTAAGCATCGGATCCTTGTGCCCGAACGCGTTCGGCGGTCCGACGACGAATGAGGGCGCTATCGGGGAGCAGATTTTCCAGAACCGCGTTGACTGCCGCGCCGCTATACCGGTCCTCGCGAAGCGGCAGCGAGAGAGAGATGGGAAGGGCGCGATCCCACTCAAGCCAGGAGGAATCGTACTGGAAATCGATGGCGCCACGCGCCGTTCGATTAAGCCGACCAACGAGGCGGCTGTTCAGGAAAACCGCGAGCGGCGGCTCTTGGTGCGGACGCGGCATTAAAAGATGTCGCCGATTTCGTCGACCGATGCCTTGGTTCGCGGCTGTATGACGAATTCCAGATCAAGGGCGGCCAGGATATCGCAGAGCGTGCGGATTTGCGTTCCCGGTTCGCCGGCCTCGACCGCCGAGACCGTTGCCTGACGCAGCTTGGTTTGCTCTCCCAGGTCAGCCTGAGTGAGCGCGAGCTTGCGGCGTTGACGGCGGATGGCGGCGCCGATCTGCTTGGGGGTGCGGGCGATCATGAGCAAACCCTCCATGGTCCTTCTTGATATACGCTTGGGCGCATATCTTATCAATATACGCTTGAGCGTATTGCTCCGCCTCTTCCCCCTACAAAAAAGGGCGCCCCTTCGGCGCCCTTTCTTCATTGATCCGTCGTTTCCCGCTTGCGGCTTACGAGCAGCCGCTGGTCGAGCCGCAGGTGTCGCATTTCATGCAGGTGCCGTTGCGCACCAGGGTGAAGTTGCCGCATTCGCCGCAGCTGTCGCCCTCGTAGCCCTTCATGCGGGCTTCGCGGATTTTCGACAGCTTGCTGTCGCTGGCGCCGTTGCCGCTGCCCGTTCCCAGCGACATCGAGGCGATCGACGACATCGACGACGACGAAACGCTGGTCGCGCCGACGGTCGCGCCGTGGGTGCCGGTGCTTTGGGCCAGTTCGGCGGTGACGGCGCCGTTTTCGCGGTGGTGGTGCTTGTGCTTGAGCACATAGAGGTTCGAGCGCACATAACCCGCACTGACCGTGGTGGCGATGTGATCTTCTTCCCAGGTGCCCTCCAGATCGCCTTCCTCGTGACCATCGCCGACGGTGTCGGGGTGAAGGTCCTCGGGCTCGACATGGGCCAGATCGTTGCGGCCGAGGTAGCTGATCGCCACCTCGCGGAAGATGTAATCAAGGATCGAGGTCGCCATCTTGATCGCCTCGTTGCCCTGGACCATGCCCTGGGGCTCGAAGCGGGTGAAGGTGAAGGCCTCGACGTATTCCTCCAGCGGCACGCCGTATTGCAGGCCGATCGAGATGGCGATGGCGAAATTGTTCATCAGGCTGCGGAAGGCGGCGCCTTCCTTGTGCATATCGATGAATACTTCGCCCAGGCGGCCGTCCTCGTATTCGCCGGTGCGCAGGTAAACCTTGTGACCGCCGACGATGGCCTTCTGCGTATAGCCCTTGCGGCGGTCGGGCAGGCGCGAGCGCTTGGCGATCACCCGCTCGACGATGCGTTCGGCCACCACTTCGGCCTGGACCGAGACCGCCTTGCCGGCGACGGCCTCTTCCAAGGTCTCCTGGTCGTCGTCTTCCTCGAGAACCTGGGCGGCCAGCGGCTGGGACAGCTTCGAGCCGTCACGGTAAAGGGCGTTGGCCTTCAGCCCCAGGCGCCAGGAGGTCATATAGGCCTGCTTGCAATCCTCGACGCTGGCCTCGTTGGGCATGTTGATGGTCTTGGAGATCGCCCCGGAAATGAAGGGTTGGGCGGCGGCCATCATGTGGATATGGCTGGTCGCCGACAAGAAGCGCTTGCCCAGGCGGCCGCAGGGACTGGCGCAATCAAAGACCGCCAGGTGCTCGTCCTTGAGGCCCGGCGCGCCTTCCAGGGTCATCGCCCCGCACACATGGGTATTGGCGGCTTCGATATCGGCCTTGGAGAAGCCGAGCGTCGTCAGCAAATCGACGCCCGGGTCGTTCAACTGGGCATCCGACATCTTAAGAACGTCGCGGCAGAAGTCCTCGCCAAGCGACCACTTGTTGAAGGCGAAGCGGATATCGAAGCAACTGGCCAAGCCCTCTTCGATGCGGGCGAGGGCGTCTTGAGTGAAGCCCTTGGCGATCAGCGATTGGGCGTTGACGCCCGGCGCGTTCTTGAGGGTGGCATGGCCGACGGCGTAATTGATGATCGCGGCGATGGCGGCCTCGCCATAACCCAGGGTGCGCAGGGCGCTGGGCACCATGCGGTTGATGATCTTGAAATAGCCGCCACCGGCCAGCTTCTTGAACTTGACCAGGGCGAAATCGGGCTCGATGCCGGTGGTGTCGCAATCCATCACCAGACCGATGGTGCCGGTTGGGGCGATCACCGAGACCTGGGCGTTGCGGAAGCCGTGCGCGGTGCCGATCTCCAGGGCTTTGTCCCAGGCGCGCTGGGCCACGGCCACCAGATCGGCCTGGGGGCAATTTCGGATATCAAGCGGCACCGGGGCGATCGACAGCGCCTCATAGCCCTTGCTCTCGCCAAAGGCGGCGCGGCGGTGGTTGCGGATGACGCGGAGCATGGCCTCGCGATTGATGGCGAAGCCGGGGAAGGCTCCCATCTGCTCGGCCATCTCGGCGCTGGTGGCATAGGCCACGCCGGTCATGATCGCCGACAGCGCGCCGCACAGCGCGCGGCCGGCGTCGCTGTCATAGGGCAGGCCGTTGGCCATCAGCAGGCCGCCGATATTGGCATAGCCCAGACCGAGGGTGCGGAACTTGTAGCTGCGCTCGGCGATCTCGCGCGAGGGGAACTGCGCCATCAGCACCGAGATTTCCAGAACCACCGTCCACAACCGGCAGGCATGGGCGAAGCCGACGGCGTCGAACAGCCCGGCCTCGGCGCCCTGTCCCCGGAAGGTGATCAGGTTGAGCGAGGCGAGATTGCAGGCGGTATCGTCAAGAAACATGTATTCGGAGCAGGGGTTCGAAGCGTTGATCCGCCCCGATTCCGGGCAGGTGTGCCAGTCGTTGATGGTGGTGTCGAACTGCAGGCCGGGGTCGGCCGAGGCCCAGGCGGCGAAGGCGATCTCGTCCCACAGGGTGCGGGCCTTGACCGTGCGGGTCTTCTCCGACATGCGGTGGCGCAGCGTCCACGCCCCGTCGCGCTCGACCTGCTGGAGGAAGGCGTCGGTGACGCGCACCGAGTTGTTGGAATTCTGGCCGGCCACGGTCAGATAGGCTTCCGAATCCCAATCGGTGTCATAGGTTTCGAAATCGATGCCGGTGAAGCCCTGGCGCGACAGCTGGATCACCCGCTTGATGTAATTCTCGGGGATCATCGCCTTGCGGGCGCCGAGGATGGCCTTCTTCAAGGTCTTGTTGACGGTGGGGTCGAAACGCTCGTCGCCGTCCTTGCCGTCCCAGGTGCGGGTGGCTTCCATCACGGCGTTGAGGTTCTGCGAGCACAGCTTGGAGCCCGAAACCAGGGCGGCGACCTTTTGTTCCTCGCGCGCCTTCCAGGTGATGAATTCTTCGATGTCGGGGTGATCGATATCGCAGATCACCATCTTGGCCGCCCGGCGGGTGGTGCCGCCCGATTTGATCGCCCCGGCGGCGCGGTCGCCGATCTTGAGGAAGCTCATCAAACCCGACGACTTGCCGCCGCCCGACAGCGATTCGCCGCTGGCGCGCAGCGACGAGAAATTGGTGCCGGTGCCGCTGCCGTATTTGAACAGCCGCGCCTCGCGCACCCACAAGTCCATGATGCCGCCGTCATTGACCAGATCGTCATTGACCGACTGGATGAAGCAGGCGTGGGGCTGGGGATGCTCATAGGCGCTTTCCGAGCGCTTTACTTCGCCGGTTTTGAAATCGACATAGAAATGCCCCTGGCTCGGACCGTCGATGCCATAGGCCCAATGCAGGCCGGTATTGAACCACTGGGGGGAATTGGGGGCGCCGACCTGGGTGGCCAGCATGTGGCGCATTTCGTCAAAGAAGGCCTGGGCGTCGCTTTCGGCGTCGAAATAGCCGCCCTTCCAACCCCAATAGGTCCAGGTGCCGGCCAGCCGGTCGAAGACCTGACGGCTGTCGGATTCGCCAACCAAGCGCTCCTCGGTGGGCAGGCTTTCCAGGGCCTCGGTGTCGGGCTCGCTGCGCCACAGCCATTCGGGAACATCGGCCTCGGGCACGGGGCGCAGGCGGGCGGGAATGCCGGCCTTGCGGAAATACTTCTGGGCCAGAACGTCGGTCGCGACCTGACTCCAGGCATCGGGCACCAGAACGGCGTCGGCGCGGAAAACCACCGAGCCGTCGGGATTGCGGATTTCGCTGATCGCCTCGCGGAAACCGATGGCGGCATAGGGGCTCTGGCCATCCGTGGTGAAGTGACGCTCGATACGCATTGGTCCGTCCTTGGCTGTCTGACCTGACCCGGGGGAGGGCCCATGGACAGGTTTCCGGGGAGACGCGCCGCATCATACGGCTCTGCTACGTCCTCGGAGGGTGGGTAGGAAAAAAAGAATGACGTTGGTAAGGCGCCGGAAAACCTTGCGAATCCCCTGTCAACCTGAAAAGGGCGGGGCCACAAGATCTAGCTTCGTTCGCCGTGTTGGGGCCTAGATTATGTGTCTCCGGGAGGGGCTACAACTGGTTTTTTTCGCCTGACGCAGCCAAAATTTGTTGTGAGGGCGGGAACCCCTGGCGGGCTGCGGAGTCGGGCGGATGAAGTTTTTGGGCCTTGGCCTCGGGCTGGACGGACGGGAGCGCTTGCGCCATAGTGCGGCGCGACCAACCTTTCCCAGGGACTCGCGATAAGGAGTGAGACCGCCATGAGTTTCGCGACCCGGCTTTACACCATGCGCAACGGCGAACTGGTGGGCGAGGACGCCTTCGGCAACCGTTATTATCAAGAGAAGCGCTCCGCCCTGGGCCGAGAGGGGCTCTACCGGCGCAAGCGCTGGGTCTTCTATAAGGGAAAGGCCGAGGGGTCGAAGGTGCCCGCCGAATGGCACGCTTGGCTCCATCACACCAGCGACGCCCCCTTGGCGACGCCGGCGGCGGAGTGGGCCCAGCCCCATCAGCCCAATTTGACCGGAACGCTGGGCGCCTATGTTCCCGATGGCGATGAACGCGCCGGCGGCCGGCGCGCGGCGGCGACGGGCGATTATCAGCCCTGGCGCCCGTGAACACCCCGGTTTCTAGGCCGATGACGATAAGGACGACGAATGGCTGAGAGCCCCCGCAGGGAAACTCTGATCGGCGGCGCGGTGGTCTTGCTGGGCGTGGCGTTGCTGGCGGCGACATCGATCAATCGCCACGACGCTTCGGGACAGGCTGGAGCCTATCAGGTCGAAGCGGTGTTCAACCGAACCGATGGCATCGGCATCGGCAGTCCCGTTCGCTTGGCCGGCATTCCGATCGGCCGCATCGTCGGCCACAAGCTTGATCCCGAGTACCGGGCGATCGTGACCATGCGCCTGGATCTGCCCAACGAATTGCCCGACGACACCGCCGCCAAAATTCAAACCGATGGCCTGCTCGGCTCGAAATATATCGAACTGGTCTCGCTGGGCGGCGGCTATGGGACGATCGCCCCGGGCGGACGGCTTGATTACAGCCAGGATTCGGTGATCGTCGAGGACCTGCTGGTCAAGATCGTCGCCATGGCCAAGATCAAGCGCGGCCTTGATCCCGATATTCCGGCCGCCGAGCAGCAAAAAGCCAAGGCCGCCAGCCACCCTCAGGCGCCGCCGCCCGGCGGTGCCGGTGATCCCGGCGACCCCTTCGGCGGTGGGGCGGTCGCCCCGCCCGAGGTCAATCCCTTCGCGCCCGGGCCCTTTGAGGACGATCCGCCACCGCCCGAACCCGGGGTGTTCTCCCCCGATCCGGGTCGGGATGGCGTTTCCGAGCCGCCGCCGGCCCAGGATACGCGCCACGATATGCGCACGAATACGCTAAACGATACGGCGGGAACGGCGCCCGGCGCCGTGACCTTGGCCTCTTTGCCCGCCGTGCAAGCCGATGTGGAAGAAGGACGATAGGATGCGTAACCCGATCGAAACGATCATGGGCGCGGTGGTTCTGGTCGTTGCCGCCTTTTTCCTGGTTTTTGCCTATAACACCGCCGATCTCAAGGCGGTGACCGGCTATCCGATCCAGGCGGTTTTCCTCAAGGTCGGTGGTTTGGTGACGGGCAGCGACGTGCGGATCAACGGCGTCAAGGTCGGCACCGTCACCGGCCAGACCCTGGATTCCGATACCTACGAGGCGGTGGTCGATATGACCATCAGCGGCGATATCCATATTCCCGAGGACTCGCGCGCCGCCATCGTCAGCGATGGTCTGCTGGGGGGCAAATACGTGCGCCTGGAACCCGGCCAATCGGCGACCAGACTAGCCGCCAACGCCCGCCTGACCCATACCCAGGATTTCCAGTCGATGGAAGAACTGGTGGGCGAGATCATCTTCCTCGCGACACAGCCCGCTCCCGGGTCTTGAGGCTTACCATGCTCCGTCTGGTTTCCAGCCCCCGCGCCGCCGTTCTTTCGGCAACGGGCGGCCTTTGCCTGATGCTTGCCGCCACCGCCCCGGCCGGGGCCGAGGATATCAACGCCGATACCGCCCGCCTGGGCTGGCTTGACAAGACCACGGCGCGGGTGGGCGAAAGCAGCATCGCCGTGGGCGGCGACCTGCGGCTGGGGTCGCTGACCATCACCGTGCGCTCCTGCGTGCGCCGGGTGCCGCCCGACGATCCCGAAAGCGCCGCTTTCCTTGATATCGTCGAACGCGCCGAAGGGGTGGCGGCCAAGCAGATCTTCGAAGGCTGGATGTTCGCATCCAGCCCGTCGCTCTCGGCGATGGACCACGCGGTTTACGATGTCTGGGTCCTGCGCTGCGAGATCCCGGCCGACCGTGACGCCGGCGATAGCGGCAAGCCCGAAAGCGCCCCCGAAGCCGCCCCCATCCCGGTCGATCCCGGCGGCGCCCCGCTCGATTAAGGCGCCCCCTCGCGGTCCGGCCCCCCGGTCAGTAACCGCTGGGGGTGTCCAGGGCCGCCAGGACGTCGGGGACGTCGACGGTGAAATCGCCCATCACCTGCAAGGCGTTGCCAAGGCGGGCGTGGTAAAGCGGCCGGGCGATTTCGACGGCGCCCATGCTGCGCAGGTGGTTGGTGGTGAACTGGGTGTCGAGCAGGCGGAAACCGCCGCGTTTGAGCCGGGCGACCAGATGGCAGAGCGCCACCTTGGAGGCGTTGTCGACGCGCGAGAACATGCTTTCGCCAAAGAACACCCCGCCCATCGCCAGACCGTAAAGCCCGCCGACCAACTGGTCGCCCTGCCAGCATTCGACGCTATGGCCAAGGCCGAGGTCGAACAGGTCGGTGAACAGATGCTCGATCTCGGCATTGATCCAGGTTTCGTCCCGGCCGGGCACCGGGGCGGCGCATTGCTTGAGCACCTCGACGAAGACCGTATCGATGGTGACGGTGAAAGGGCAGTGGCGCAGCACCTTGCGCAGCGAGCGCGAGACATGCAAGCCGTCCAGCGGCAAAACGCCGCGCTCGTCGGGGTCGATCCAATAGAGTTGCGGGTCGTCATGGGCGCGCGCCATCGGGAAAACCCCGCTGGCATAGGCCCTGACCAGAATTTCCGGGGTGATCGAAATCACCGGCTGCACACCTTCTTCATCGCGTAGGAACGGCTCCGCTCAAGAAATCGGGGACGGCTTCCCGCGCGCGGCGGGAGGCCGTCCCCAAAGGAGATAGGATCAAAATTCCGGCGCGAAAGGCCTATTGGTCCACGAAGTTCTCGAGCCAGCGGATGTCATAGGCGCCATCGACGAATTCGGGGGCGCGGACGATGCGGCGATGCAGCGGCAAGGTGGTTTGAATCCCCTCGATGACGAATTCATCAAGGGCCCGGCGCAGCCGCATCAGGCATTCGTTGCGGGTCGCCCCGTGAACGATCAGCTTGGCGACCATGCTGTCGTAATGGGGAGGCACCATCACCCCCTGGTACAGCCCGGAATCCACGCGCACGCCCATGCCGCCGGGCTGGTGGAAATAGGTCACGCGCCCGGGGGAGGGGGCGAAGGTCACCGGATCCTCGGCGTTGACCCGGCATTCGATGGCATGGCCATGGAAGCGGATCGCCGATTGGTCATAACCCAGCGGCGCCCCGGCGGCGATGCGGATCTGCTCGCGCACCACATCGATGCCGGTGATCATTTCGGTGACCGGGTGTTCCACCTGAAGGCGGGTGTTCATTTCGATGAAATAGAACTCGCCCTCTTCGTAAAGGAACTCCATGGTGCCGGCGTTGCTGTAGCCTAGGCGTTCGACCGCGCGTCGGGCGATTTCGCCGATGCGGGCGCGCGCCTCGTCGTTGAGCGCCGGCGAGCGGGCTTCTTCAAGCACCTTCTGGTGCTTGCGCTGGAGCGAGCAATCGCGTTCGCCAAGATAGACCGCGCCGCCGTAATTATCGCCAAGCACCTGCACCTCGATATGGCGCGGGTTCTGGAGATATTTCTCCATATAGACTTCGGAATTGCCAAAGGCCGCCTGGGCTTCCGTCCGCGCCGTGCGGAAGGCCTCGCCCAGGTCATGGGGACCGGTGGCGACCTTCATGCCGCGACCGCCGCCGCCGGCGGTCGCCTTGAACAGCACGGGATAGCCAAAGGCCGCGGCGACCTTCAAGCCTTCCTCTTCGCTGGTCACCGCCCCGGCCGACCCGGGCACGCAGGGCAGCCCGGCTTCAAGGGCCGCCTGCTTGGCGGTGATCTTGTCGCCCATCAGGCGGATATGGCGCGGCGACGGGCCGATGAAGGTGAAGCCGTGGTCCTGGACCATCTCGGCGAAATCGGCGTTTTCGGACAAGAAGCCATAGCCGGGGTGGATGGCGTCGGCATTGGTGATGGTCGCCGCCGAGATGATCGCCGCCTTGGACAGATAGCTGTCACGGGCCGAGGGCGGACCGATGCACACCGACTCGTCGGCCAGACGCACATGCATGGCCTCGGAATCGGCGGTGGAATGCACCGCGACGGTCTTGATGCCCATCTCCCGGCAGGCCCGATGGATGCGTAGCGCGATCTCGCCCCGGTTGGCGATGAGGATTTTGTCGAACATGGGGCGCCCGCCCTCCCTCACTCGAGGATGATCAGGGGTTCGCCGAATTCCACCGGAGTGGCGTCGTCGACCAGAATGGCCGCCACCGTACCGGCGCGCGGCGCGCGGACCGGATTGAAGGTCTTCATGGCCTCGATCAGCACCAGGGTCTGGCCCTGGGCGACCTGATCGCCGACCTGCACGAAGGCGGCGGCGCCGGGTTCGCTGGAATGATAGACGACGCCGACCATCGGCGCCTTGATGGCCCCGGGGTGATCGGCCGGATCGGCGACCGCGGCCGGAGCGGCGGCGGCGATGGCGGCCGGCGCGCTGGCATAGGTCACCCCGGTCATGGCACCGCCTTTGGCGATGCGGATACGCAGGGCTCCGCTATCGTATTCGATCTCGGTCAGCCCGGTTTCGTCGAGCAACTCGGCGAGGGCGCGGATCGCGTCGCTGTCGATGGGGGTGTTCGCCATGGGATCGGTTCTCTCCGCAATGAAAGGATATTGGGGGGTCGGGCCGCGAACAGACGGTCAGCTCCGAACGCCCGGTTGGCCGGCGACGGCCTCGAGGGCGAGCGCGTAGCCCAGCGCCCCGAAACCGCAGATCATGCCGACGGCGGCCGCCGACACATAGGAGTGTCGGCGGAAGTCCTCGCGTCGGTGAATATTGGACAAATGAACCTCGATCACCGGCTTTTCACAGGCGAGCAGGGCGTCGAGGATGGCCACCGAGGTATGGGTATAGGCGGCGGCGTTGAGGATGATCGCCCCGTGGCCGTGGCGGGCCTCCTGAATCCAGGTGACCAATTCACCCTCGTGATTGGACTGGCGGAAATCGATGGCAAGGCCAAGGGCGGCCGCCCGTTCCTCGCACAAAACCCGGATGTCGGCCAAGGTGGTCGCCCCGTAGATTTCGGGTTGGCGGGTGCCGAGCAGATTGAGATTGGGGCCGTTGAGGATGAGGATGGGGCGTGCTGTCATCGGATTCCTGGCCCGCGCGGGCTTCTTCTGGCGCTTGGGGGGCGGATAGGGGTTATACCATGCTCCCCGGCCCTCGCAACAAATCCCGCGCCCGCTGACGGGTCATCCCAGTTGAATCCGACTGATCAGCGACCCATACTGAGGCCCTGCGGGACGAGGGCCGTCTCTCCGCCCAGAAAAAGCGGGATCGCTTTCGCGGAGGGGCCGCCCCGGATTGAGAGCCCGCCCAACAAACAGCCATGGAATTCCAAGACATGCGGGTGATCATCAACGGCGAGCCGCGCGAGCTCGCCCCCTCCGTTTCCATCGAGGCCTTGCTGGTTGGCATGGGGGTCGATCCCCGTAAGGTGGCGGTCGAGCGCAACCGCGAGATCGTGGCGCGGACCACTTATAAGGAAACCGCCCTTGATGAGGGCGATCAGCTTGAAATCGTCCATTTCATCGGTGGCGGCGACCGCTCGGACCCCCAGCCGGCCGATGATCCGTTCACCGTGGCCGGTCGGGTGTTCTCGTCGCGGCTGCTGGTCGGCACCGGCAAATACCGCGATTTCGAGGAGACCGCCCGGGCGATCGAAGCCAGCGGCGCCGAAATCGTCACCGTCGCCGTGCGCCGGGTCAATGTCAGCGATCCGTCGCAGCCGATGCTGGTCGATTACGTCGATCCCGCCAAATACACCTATCTGCCCAATACGGCCGGCTGTTTCACCGCCGACGAGGCCGTGCGCACCCTGCGGCTGGCCCGCGAGGCCGGCGGCTGGTCGCTGGTCAAGCTCGAGGTTCTCGGCGATCAGCGCACGCTTTATCCCAATATGGCCGAGACCTTCCTGGCCGCCGAGGCCCTGATTCGCGACGGCTTCGAGGTGATGGTCTATTGCGCCGATGATCCGATCGCCGCCAAGCGGCTGGAGGATATGGGCTGCGTGGCGATCATGCCGCTGGGGTCGCTGATCGGCTCGGGGCTGGGTATCATCAACCCCTATACCATCCGCCTGATCAAGGAGAGCGTCAGCGTTCCCGTGCTGGTCGACGCCGGGGTGGGAACCGCCTCCGACGCCGCCGTGGCCATGGAACTGGGCTGCGACGGCGTGTTGATGAACACGGCCATCGCCCAGGCCAAGGACCCGGTGCGCATGGCGCGCGCCATGCGGCTGGCGATCGAGGCCGGGCGGCTGAGCTATCAGGCCGGCCGCATGCCGCGCAAACTCTACGCCGATCCGTCCTCGCCGCTGGCCGGGCTGATCTAGGCCCGCCGCCAAGCCGGTCGTTTTTACCCGATGGGGCGGCAGGTTTTGCCGCCCCATCGGCGTTTTGATCCTGACGAGCACAAGACCTTGGCTGAAAGGTTGGGGTCTGGCCTTGGCATAGACTTTGCTGCATAGACCCCGGTTGGTCCATTTCCAAGGCTGTTCCGCGCGCCGCTCCGGCGGGCGGGGTCTTGTGACATGTCGGGAGAATGGCGATGAGCCTGGGTGGCGCGTTCACCAATAGTTCGATGGCGATGATTACCCAGTCCCATGCCCTGGGCCAGATTTCGACGAATGTCGCCAATATCAACACCACCGGCTACAAGCAGGTGGATACCAATTTCAAAACACTGCTGTCGGAATCCACCGCCAATTTCGATTTTTTCGGGGTAAAGCCCGTCGATTACCGGCGGGTGAGCGAACAGGGCGGGTTGCTGACCACCGGGCGCAATCTTGATGTCGCCATCGGCGGCCAGGGACTGTTCATGGTCAATCAGCAAGCCGATCTGTCGGGGGAGACCTTCTATACCCGCGATGGCTCCTTTGGCGCGCGGGTGGCGAAGGAAACCGTTGGCAAGGTGGTCGCGGGCAATTCCTATCTCTCCACCCAGGACGGCTATTACGTGATGGGATGGGCGGCCGATCAGGCCGCGGTGCAGGCGGGAACCGAGCCTTTCCCGGTCAATGACACCAAGACCGGGACGATCACCGGGGCGCGGGCGCTGAGCCCGATCCAGCTCAACACCCGGGCCGAGGCCGACGGTCAGGCGACCACCGCCGCCGTGGTGCGCGCCAATATCAACGCTTTGGCGACCACCACCCAAAGCCTGGGCATCCCCGTCTGGGGGCCGGAAGTGACGACGACGGCGGCCGACGGCACCACCTCGTCGACTTGGCCGCGTCAGAACGTGTCCTTGGAATTCACGCCGGTCGCCGGCACCCAGAACAGCTGGACGGTGGCGGTCTCCGATCCCAATGGCGGCACCACCGGTACGGCGACCCCGGCCCAGGTGACCTTCAACGGTGACGGCACCTTGCTCAGCCCCGACGATGGGCAGCTTGCCGTTGCCGTCACCTATGCCAATGGTACCACCGGCACCATCGCCGTTGATATCGACGCCCTGACCCAGGTCAGCGGCGCCACCCAGATCCGCAATCTTGATACCAATGGTTACAAGGAAGGGTCGCTGATCAGCACCAACATCGATGCCAGCGGCGTGCTGTCGGGCACCTATTCCAACGGCCAGACCCTGCCGCTTTACAAGCTGGCGCTGACCGATTTCCAGGCCAATGACCACCTGGAGGCGATCGGCAAGAACCTGTACCGGGCAAGCGACGCCGCCGGGGAAAGCCGGATCTTCAGCGCCGATAGCGCCGCCAGCGTCGGCACCACCGTGACCTCCGGGGCGCTGGAGCAATCCACCGTCGATCTGGGCGATCAGTTCAGCAAGATGATCACCACCCAGACCGCCTATTCCTCGTCCGCCACCGTTTTCCGCACCTGCGATGAAATGTCGCAGACGGTTTCGGGGCTGAAACGCTAAGGGGCGTGCGGGCCCTACGCGGGCGCGCCATTGTCAGGATGAACCGCGAAGGCTCCCGAGTGAACCGGACGGCCTTCGGTCAGACGGCGTTGGGCGTGCCAGAGGTCATAGGTGGTCTGGCCGTTCATCCACATGTGGGCGGAGGTTCCAAGGACTTCGCCAAGGCGCACGGCCGTGTCGGGGGTGATGCCGACATGGCCGTTGATGATCTGCGACAGATGCTTGCGCGATAGTCCGGTCGCCTCGGCGAAGGCGGTAATGGAGACGGCGCGCGGATCGAGATAAAGATCCTTCAAGATCTGGCCAGGGTGGGTTGGCTGTCTATTTTTGGGGATCATCATCGTCTGTCCTGAGAGGGCTTGAGGGCTATAGCCAATCCCGAGCGATCCGGATCAGACCGCGACGGCGATTTGCTTCACCATCAGTCTCTTAGAGCGGCGTGCGGGAACCAGGATTCACGGGCGCTACTCTAATGATAGTCTTCAAAACCTATATCCGTAATATCCGCCCCGTCGAATCGAAAGGTAATGCACCAATTTCCGCTGACGTGCATCGCATACTCTCCGGATCTGTTGCCTTTCAAGGGATGAAAGTCCTTCACGCCTTCCAGATCCCGAGCGCAGGTCGCCATGTTCAAGGCATCAAGAATCAAAAGACAATTGCGGTGATGGCGTTTGTCGATGTGGCGGGTGGTTCCGTCGTGAAACAGGTCTTCCAAAGCGCGAGTGCGAAATCTCCGGATCATAACGGGCACCTTCGATAAGGTGGCGGCGACGGCGCACTTGAGCTGTCGCGGTCTGTCTTTAGAGGCCCCGGCTCTTTTCCTGTTACCAAAATGGTGACGTTTAGGGAAAAATCAAGGAACGCCCACCGTCCGTCCCCATGAGGGGTGCGGACGGTGGAGCGTCGCCTTATTTCCCGCTGCGGGCTTCCTTGACCAGGGCCTTGAGGGTGGCGGGGTCGAGGGCGCCGGGGACGAGGCGGTCGGCGACGATGAAGGCCGGGGTGCCCGAGATGCCCAGGGCCTGACCGATCTGGAACGAGCGGGCGAGGGCGGCGTCAACCTCCTTGCCCGCCATGGCGGTCTTGAGTTTGGCCGCATCAAGGCCTTGGGCGCGGGCGATCCCGGCGATGGCCTCTTCGGTGAACTTGCCCTTATGGGCCATCAGCGCCTTATGGAATTCGGCGTATTTGTCCTGGCCGATCGCCGCCAGGGCGGCCCGCGCCGCCATCACCGACTCCGCTCCGAGAATGGGGTATTCCATCACATAGAGCTTGATCTGGCCGTCGGCCTCGACCTCGTCCCACAGCACGGGGAAAACGCGCTTGCAGTAGCCGCAGTTGTAGTCGGAAAACTCGATGACGGTGACGTCCCCCTTGGGATTGCCCAAAGCGGGCAAGCCTTCGGGGCTGTGCAACAGCGGGCCCAGGTCCTTGATGGCGCGCGCCTGCTGGGCCGAGGCCTCGGCCTCGTCCTTGGCTTGGAGGGCCTGGACGGCCTCGCGCAGGATTTCCGGGTCCGAGACCAGGGTGTCGCGGATCAGGGCGCGCACGGCGGCCTGCTGGGCGGGCGACAGGCTATCCTCGGCGGCCAGGGCCGGCGCAAGCGCGCCGCCGATCAGGGTCGCGGCAAGCAGCAGGGGGCGGAGCGCGCGAAGCGGACGAAGAGCGAAGGTCATCGGCGGCGAAATCCTTGGCTTTGGGAAAAGGACGATCTGAGTAACCGGCCGTCATGGCGAAACTGTGCGCCATCCGTCGGTCTGGGCGCAAGTTCTGCTAGAAGAATCCCACCAGCACCGCGACCACCAGGGTGGTCATCAGGCCGTTCATGCCCATGCCGATGCCGGCGAAGGTGCCGGCCAGCGGGTCGACCTGGAAGGCGCGCGCCGTGCCCAGGCCATGGGCGGCGACCCCGGCGGCGAAGCCCCGCGCCCGCATATCCTTGATGCCAAGGAGAGTCATCAAAGGGGTGACGATCACCGCGCCCAGCACGCCGGTCAGGATCACCATCACCGCCGTCAGTTCGGGCAGGCCGCCAATGCTCTCGCTGATGCCCATGGCGATCGGTGTCGTCGCCGATTTCGGCGCCATCGACAGCAACACCTCGGGCGTGGCGCCGGTCAGGGCGGCCAGCCCCATCGCCGAACCCGCCGCCACCGTCGAGCCGACGACCAGGGCGATCCCCATCGGGATCAGCGCCTGACGCACCTTGCCGATGTTTTCAAACAGCGGAACGGCCAGCGCCACCGTCGCCGGACCGAGCAGAAAGTGAACGAACTGGGCCCCGGAGAAATAGTCGTGATAGTCCGTTCCGGTGATCTTCAGCAGGCCGACAAGCAACAAAACGGCGATGGCCACCGGATTGACCAGCGGATTGAGGCGGGCGACGCTGTGCAGCCCCAGCCCGATCAGATAGGCGAGCAAGGTGACGGTCAGCCAGAACAGCGGCGTCGCGTGCAGATAGACCCACAGGTCGTGGATTTCGCCGGGAAGGCCGTTCATCGCCCGCCCTCCTTCTTGGCCTTCGAGCGCTCCATGATCTTGCAGACGGCGCGGAAGGTCAGGGCGGTGGCGATCAGGGCCAGGGCGGTACTGCCAAACAGGCTGACCGAGATCGGCAGCCATTGGTCGGCTAGGGTCTGTCCATGAAGGATGATGCCGACGCCGGCGGGAATGAACAGCAGCGACATATGGTTCAGCAGACCGCGCGCCACCTCGGGCAGGGAACTGGAGACCGGCAGGGTGACGGTGGTGCCCAGCAAAAGCCAGGCGAGCAGCAGAAGAAGGCCGAGCACCGGCCCGGGAATGGGCAGGTGCAGGGCCCGCACGATCAGCTCTCCCAGAAGCTGGCAGCCGAGCAGGGCGGTCATGGCGGTGGGCAAGGCAAGGACCTCCTCGAAACGACGGACGAACAAACGATCCTGGGGTTCCTCGCGATGACAGGGCCGCGTTAATCGCGATCTTCCTGGCGTTTCTTCTGGCGCTCGGCCTCGGCGATCAGATCCTGAAGGCGCAAGCCCTGGGGTGAGCCCTTGGGGATGCGTCCCTCGGCCCGTTTGGCATGGGCCAAAGCCTCGCGTGGGTCGCCCTGGGACAGGGCCATCTCGGCCAGATAATAGGCCGCCATCGCCTCGTCGCCCAGTTTGCCCGAGGCGTTGGCCATCTGCCGCCAAGCGAAGGAATTGGTCGGATCAAGCCCGAGCGCGGCGTTGAGATTGGTCAGGGCGTTTTCAAGCAAAGGCCGGTCGCCCAATTCCACCTGGACATGGGCCAGGGACACCAGAATAAGCGGTTCGGTGGGGGCGAGGCGGGCGGCCTTAGTATAGGAGCCGAGCGCTTCGCGCAGACGTTGGTTTTCAAACAACATCTGGCCGCGCAGTTCCTCGAAATAGGGATCGTTCGGATCCTCGGCGATCAGGCCGTCGATCAGCGGCAGGGCGCGGCCAAGATCACCCGCCCGGTAATAGGCGATGGCCCGGGCATAGCGGGCCGC
The DNA here is from genome assembly GCF_000013085.1 of Rhodospirillum rubrum ATCC 11170. NCBI lineage: Bacteria > Pseudomonadati > Pseudomonadota > Alphaproteobacteria > Rhodospirillales > Rhodospirillaceae > Rhodospirillum > Rhodospirillum rubrum. The sequence goes on along the minus strand of NC_007643.1, from coordinate 2,826,115 downwards.
GACCGATCGATCGGTCGCGGGATAGGCGGCCAGGGTGGCGCCGGTGGATTTGAGGAAGGCCATCAGCTTGGCCTTGGCCCGCTGATAGGCCAGGACCTCGGCGGGGGAGGGCGGAACGTCGCTGAAACGGGAATGGGCGACGTGGTCGGCCACGGCGGTGATGCGATCGCGGGTCAGCGGGTGGGTGCGAACGTAAGGGTCCTGGCTGGCGGTGATCAAGGCTTCCTGATCGCCCAGTTTGCGAAAGAACTTCAGCATGCCCGCCGCCGATTGCCCCGTGGCGTCAAGCATGCGCATGGCAAAGGAATCGGCCGAGCTTTCCTGGGTGCGGCTGAAGGTCAGAAAACCGCGCATCGCCGCCTGATTGGTGCCCATCATCACCGCGCTGCCGACATCGCCGCGACCGCTGGCGATACCGGCCGCCGCTCCGGCCAGCATGCCAACCAGCGCCGTCATCGACGCATTGGCCATTTCGTCCTTCATGCGCAGCAAATGGCCGCCGGCGAGATGGCCCATTTCGTGGGCGATGACGCCTTTGAGTTCGTCTGGCCCTTCGGTTTTGAGAAACAACCCGGTATAGACGAAAACCCGCATCTCGGTCGTGGCGAAGGCGTTGATCGTATCGTCGTTTATCAATCGGAAGGTGATGGCCCGATCGCCGATGCTCGCCGCGCGCAACAGTGGCGTCGCGATCATCGCGATGGTATTTTCGATTTCCGCGTCGCGGATCAGCGACATGCCCGCCGCCCTGGCGGGACTTGGTCCGGCGCCCAGCGCCCATAAGGCCAAGCCAAGCCCGAAGAAAAGCCTACCAGCAATGAGAAGGCGCATGCGCTTCACCATGATCTCCATAGACCGGATGTTTCCCCAAGCTAAGGGGCGGCGGCGGGTCCGTCAACGCGCCCGCCGGTCTGTTCTGGCCGTTCTTGCCGCGGGAAGTATGGTCGCCGGCTGCGCCGATGACCGCCAGATCGGCGTTGTCGGCTACATTGAAGGCTTTTCCGGGGTCGTCGCCGCCGATGAACCCCAGGCGGTTCTGGCCGGGCGCGATATCTTGAGCGCCGGCGGCCGCGCCGCCGATGCCGCCGTGGCCATGGCCTTCACCCTGGCCGTCACCTTGCCCTCCGCGGCCGGGCTGGGCGGCGGCGGCCTGTGCGTGGTCTATGACGCCAAGGCCAATAAGGCCGAGACCCTGGATTTCCTGCCCGGCCCGGCTTCGGGGGGAATGGCCGCCTATGGCGCGCCCGGCGGCGCCTTTGGCGGCGGGCGGGCGGTGGCGGTGCCGGCCCTGGGGCGCGGCATGTTCGCGCTGAATGCCAAATACGGCACGCTGCGCTGGGAAGGCCTGCTCGCCGCGCCGGAAAATCTGGCGCGCTTCGGCTTCCCGGTCTCGCGGGCCTTTGGCCAAAGACTGGCCGATTTGCCGCGCGGCCCGGGGGTGGATCGGCGATTGAGCGCCCGCTTCGCCGGGGTCAGCGAGGGGGGGCGGTATAGCGACGTCGATCTGGCCGGTCTGATCGGCCGCCTGCGCCAGCGTGGCCCGGGCGAGATGCACGACGGCCAACTGGCCCGTGAAATCGCTCAGGCCGCCCAGGCCGAGGGCATCGGCCTGACCGTCGAGGACCTGCGCCGCCAGTTGCCGCGCTGGCTGCCGACCACCACCGCCGAGCGCGGCAACGAGATCGTTCACACCGCCACCACCCCGGGCGCCGCCGGGGGATCGGGCGGCGCGGCGCCGGGCGCCACCGGCTTTGTCGTGGCCGACAGCTATGGCAACGCGGTGTCTTGCGCCCTGACCCTGGGGCGGCCCTTTGGCAGTGGCAGGATCATGCCCAATCAGGGCTTCGTGCTGGCCGATGCCAGCGCCGTGGCCGGGGGGGGCGAGGCTTTGGCCACCTTGCTGATGATCAACCCCAATGTGCACGAGTTCCATCTGGCGATCGCCGGCGCCGGCGCCGGGGCGGCCGCCCTGCAAAGCGCCGTCGCCCGCCCCTTGCTCGAGAATGAGGGCGATGCGCAAGCCGCGATCGCCGGGGCGATCTCCGCCGTGGCCAGCGGGGCGCGGGTCAATGTCGCCTCGTGCCCCCAGGGTATTCCGCCCAAACCGGCCTCGTGCCGGGCGGCGACCGATCCCCGGGGGGCTGGCTATGCCCTGAGGGCGGGCAGCTAAAAGCACCCTGGGTTCCCTTTTGCCTTTTTTTGCATGGCCCTCTTTTGCGTGGAATGTGGTTCGATGGCTTTGAAAGTGGCCCGGCGGGGCCTTATTCCGCCGTTTATCGTGATGGACGTGATGCGCGCGGCGGCGGAGCGCGAGGCCACCGGCGCCGAGGTCATGCACCTCGAGGTCGGCCAGCCGTCCACCGGTCTGCCCGAGCAGGCGCTTGACGAGGTGGCGCGGCGCCTGCACAGCGGGCCGATGGGCTATACGGTGGCCCTTGGCCTGGATGCCCTGCGCGAGGCCATCGCCTTGCATTACCAGCGCACCCAGGGGGTGGCTGTCGATCCCGGCCGCATCATCGTGACCACCGGATCCTCGGCGGGCTTCATCCTGGCCTTCCTCGCCGCTTTCGAGGCCGGCGACCGCGTGGGGCTGGCCGCGCCCGGCTATCCGGCCTATCGCCATATCCTCAAGGCCCTGGGCTGCGAGCCGGTGATCTTGCCGACCGGCCCGGAAACCCGCTACCAGCCGACGGTGGCGGTGCTGGAAGAGGCCGGGATGGATCTGGACGGGTTGATCGTCGCCAGTCCGGCCAATCCGACCGGCACGGTGATGCCCGCCGCCGACCTCAAGGCCCTGGTCGCTTATTGCGGCGAGCGGGGGATCCGCCTGATCTCCGACGAGATCTATCACGGCATCACCTATGGCGAGGCGGCGTTAAGCACGGTCGGGCTTGCCGAGCATCCGGTGGTGGTCAACAGCTTTTCCAAATACTTCTGCATGACCGGCTGGCGCCTGGGCTGGCTGGTGCTGCCCCCCGACCTGCTGCGCCCGGTGGAATGCCTGACCCAGAACCTGTTCATCAGCCCGCCGGCCCTGTCGCAATACGCCGGGCTGGCCGCCTTGCGCCATCATGGGGCCTTTGAAGAGAACATCCGCCGCTATGCCCGCAATCGCCAGATCCTGCTTGATGCCCTGCCGGCGGCGGGCTTCGGCGCCTTCGCCCCCGCCGATGGCGCGTTCTATCTGTATGGCGATGTCAGCGGCCTGACCGACGACAGTCTGGGGTTCTGCGCCCGCATGCTGGCCGAAACCGGCGTCGCCGCCACCCCCGGCCTTGATTTCGACGACGCCCGCGGCGCCCATTTTGTCCGCTTCAGCTTCAGCGGCGCGACGGAAACCATCGAAAAGGCCGCCCGTCGTCTGCTGGAATGGAAAGGCGGTCGCGGATAGGGGGGAGGAGAGGCCTGGAATAGCGTTCTAGGACGATATTCCAGGCTGGCGGTGCTACTGCCCGGCCGGCAACGGGTCGCCGTCGGGGTGTTCTTCGAAGGCGTCAAGCGAGGTCTCGGCGGCGGGCTTGGAAGAGGCTTTGCCTTTTGCCTTGGGGGCTTCCGTCGTCTCGGCCTCCTCGAAATAGCCGGCATAGGGATCGTCGGGGCGGGCGGCGCGGGTCAGGCGCAGGCGGTTACGCACCATGAGGACGGCCAGTCCGCCGCCACCGATCGCCAGCAGGCCGCCAAACGCGACGGCGATCCAGAAGAACAGGGCGCCCCAATCGAAGGGCTTGCGCGCCGCCTCTTCGGCCTGGCGGTTGGCCTCTTCCTCGGCAAGGCGGTTGCGCGTGGCGTTGGCCGCCGTCGCTGCCGCCTGATCGGCGCCTTCGGGCAAGGGGCCGATGGTGCGGGCCACCGCGGCCTCGGCGCTGGCCTTATCCTGGACAGTGGCGGCCCCGGCCTCGGCGGGGATTTCGCTCCCCGGCGGCGCCATCGTCGTGCCCACCGGCGCCACCTGACGCACCATGATTTCCGATGGCCCTCCGCCCGGGCCGGGGGTGAGCAAGCCCATCTTGCGGGCGATCACGCAAGGCGGATAGGTCATGTAGTAGGGATGGGCGCCGACGCAGTCGCTCGGGGTTTCCGGGGGCGGTTCATCGGGCGGCTGGGTATAGGCGGGCATCGCCCCGACATCGGGGGCCGGAGCCACGGCGACGGCGGGCGGCGGCGCGGGTACGGGGGCGGCGCGGCGGTTGGCCGGGGGCGCGGCTTGCGGCGGGGCGGGGGGCGGGGCGATGATCCGGCCGACCGCCTCGGCTGGAACGCGCAAAGGTCCGGGATCGCTGCCCGGCGGCGGGGCGGGGTCCAGGCTGCGGGTGGTGGTGGCCGAATCGCTGTTACAGCGGAAAACGGTTTTGCCGGTTTTGAGATCGAGGACCAATTCGCCGACCTCATCGCCATTGGCGCCCTCGCGGCCGATGCAGGTGCCGATGGCGCCGTCCACATCGTTCTGGGGCAGGCCCTGGGCGCTAGCGGTCGCGGCTTGCGCGAGGCAGCCGACCAGCGGCAGGGTGGCGCGTGCCAGGGTCCGGCCCACGCTCCGGGCCAAGGTCTGGTCAAGAAGGCTCATCGGGGCGGCGGTCCTTCAGCGGCGTCGGGCAAGGGGATCTCCGACGATCTTGGAAGGATACGGCCGGCCGGCGATCTTGAAAAGGTTTGCCTCGACCGGTGGGGGCGATGTATCCAATCTTTCCGGCCATTTTCATGTTTTCGCCGGCCGATCAAGACCGGCGCCGGGAATTTTTCCCTATCTTACAAGGATCTTGGTTATGAGCGAACGGGTCAATGTCGCCATCCTCGGGGCCAGCGGCTATACGGGCGCCGAACTCGTTCGCCTGCTCGCCCGCCATCCGCGCGTGACCCTGGCGGCGCTGACCGCCAACCGCAAGGCCGGCCAAGCCTTCGCCTCGGTCTTTCCCCATCTTGGCGGGCTCGATCTGCCGGTTTTGTCGACCATCGAGGCGGTCGACTGGTCGGCGATCGATTTCGTCTTTTGCGCCCTACCCCATGGCACGACGCAGACCATCATCGGCGATCTGCTGAACGGCCCCCACGGCGGGCGGCTGCGCATCGCCGATTTGTCGGCCGATTTCCGGCTGGCCGATCCAATGGTCTATCAAACCTGGTACGGCCATGCCCATGAGGCGGTCGAGCTTCAGAAGGAGGCCGTTTACGGCCTGACCGAGATCAATCGCGCCGCCATCGCCACGGCCCGATTGGTGGCGGTGCCCGGCTGCTATCCGACCAGCGCCCAATTGCCGCTGATCCCGCTGCTGCGCGCCGGCCTGATCGATCCCGACGCCATCATCATCGATGCCAAATCCGGCGCCTCGGGGGCGGGGCGCGACGCCAAGGAAGGCTCGCTCCATTGCGAGGTGTCCGAGGGCATCCACGCCTATGGGGTGGGCACCCATCGCCATGGCCCCGAGATCGAGCAGGGTCTGAGTCTGGCCGTCGGGCGGCCGGTGGCGGTGACTTTCACCCCCCATCTGATGCCGATGAACCGGGGTATCTTAAGCACCATCTATCTGCGTGCCACCGCCGGCAATGACGCCACCACCCTGCGTCAGGCGCTGAGCGCGGCCTATGCCGACGAGGCCTTCGTGCGGGTGGTGCCCGAAGGGGTGTCGCCCCATACCCGTCATGTGCGCGGGTCGAATTTCGTGCTGATCGGCGTTCACGCCGACCGGGTGCCCGGCCGGGTGATCGTGACCTGCGTCGAGGATAATCTGGTCAAGGGCGCCTCGGGTCAGGCGATCCAGGATATGAACGTCATGCTGGGCTTCCCCGAAACCCTGGGGCTTGATCAGCAGCCGCTGTTTCCCTGAGCGACATAAGGGGCGTCCGTCGGGCGCCCCTTTTTCATTGAAGAAAGGGTCGCGACCATGTCCGCCTCCGAGCCTCCCGCCGTTCCCTTGGGCACTCCCGCCGCCGCCGGGCCGATCATCCTGCCCCATCGCGGCATCTGGCCGAGGATCGCCAGCGACGCCTTCATCGCGCCCGGCGCCGTTGTCATCGGCGATGTGGAAATCGGCGCCCGGACCAGCGTGTGGTTCGGCTGCGTGCTGCGCGGCGACGTTCACCACATTCGCATCGGCGCGCGCACCAACATCCAAGACGGCACGATCGTCCATGTCACCGGCGGTCATCTCGGCACCCTCATCGGCGATGATATCACCATCGGCCACCGCGCCCTGCTGCACGCCTGCACCCTGGAAAGCAACTGCTTCGTCGGCATGGGCGCCATCGTCATGGACGGCGCGGTGGTCGAGTCCTGGGCGATGGTCGCCGCCGGCGCCCTGGTCACGCCGGGCAAGCGGGTGGAAAGCCGCAGTCTCTGGGCGGGCAGCCCGGCGGCGCGCAAGCGCGACCTGAGCGCCGAAGACATCGCTTTTTTCCCGGAATCGGCCCGGAAATACGCCGATCTCGCCGATATATACGTCGAAGAAATGTGAAATATATAGAAATACCACTGTTGACATGCTGAATTAAGCTGTGGTTCTTTGTTGAACCGCCGCCGGGTCCGTCCTATATCCGGTCACACTACGCGCCGATTTGCTCCTCAGCTTGCGGGCGCGCAACAAATGCGGCTAAAGCGGGGGGCGTCGGGTTTCCTTCCCGCACGACCGCCTCGGAAACAGCCGTGGCGGTTTTTTTGTGTCGTGAAGGAGTGTGCCGATGATTCGGCTCGCCGATATCCATAAGGTTTATCCCGCGCGGAGGGGATCCCCCGCCCATCCAGCGCTCAAAGGCATCAGCCTTGAGGTGGGCAAGGGGGAGATCTTCGGCATCATCGGACGGTCCGGCGCTGGCAAGTCGACCCTGCTGCGCTGCATCAACCTGCTTGAAACCCCCTCCTCGGGCACGGTGACGGTGGACGGCACCGATGTCACCGCCCTGGCCCGGCGCGATCTGCCGTTGTTTCGCCGGCGCCTGGGCATGGTTTTCCAGCACTTCAATCTTTTGTCGTCGCGCACCGTGTACGACAATGTCGCCCTGCCTTTGGAACTGGCCGGCGCCGGCAAGGCCGAGATCGCCCGGGCGATCGACCCTTTGCTGCCGCTGGTCGGGTTGGAAGACAAGCGCGATCGCTATCCCGCCGAATTATCGGGCGGTCAGAAGCAGCGCGTCGGCATCGCCCGCGCCCTGGCCAGCAGCCCGAGCGTCGTGCTCTGCGACGAGGTGACCTCGGCGCTCGATCCCGAAACCACCCGTCAGATTCTCGCCCTGCTGCGCGACATCAACGCCCGCCTTGGCCTGACCATGGTGGTCATCACCCACGAGATGAAGGTGGTCAAGGCGCTCTGCGACCGGGTGGCGGTGATGGACCAGGGGGCCATCGTCGAGGAAGGCCCCGTCTCTTCGCTGTTTGCCGCTCCGCGTCACGAAACCACGCGCTCGCTGCTCGCCGACGAGTTCATCGATCTGCCGATCCGGGAGGCGGTCCATGCTTGAGACGCTGTTCCACACCCTCGCCCCGCTGCTTGGCAAGGCGACCCTCGAGACCCTTTACATGGTCGTCGCCTCGCTGGGCATCGGCACCGCGCTCGGTCTGCCGCTTGGCGTGCTGCTCGCCACCTCGGGGCCGGGCGAATTGTTCGAGATGCCCTGGCTGCGCCGCATCGCCGGCCCGGTGGTCAACGCCACACGCAGCGTGCCCTTCATCATCCTGGCCGTCGCCATCATCCCCTTCACCCGGCTGATCGCCGGCACCTCGATCGGCACCTCGGCGGCCATCGTGCCGCTGACCGTCGCCGCCATCCCCTTCATCGCCCGCATCATCGAAGGGGCGGTGCGCGAGGTTGACGGCGGGCTGGTCGAAGCCGCCCACGCCATGGGGGCGCGGCCGCTTCAGGTGGTGTTCAAGGTGCTGCTGCCCGAGGCCCTGCCGGCCATCCTCCATGGCCTGACCCTGACCGCCGTCACCCTGATCGGCTATTCGGCGATGGTCGGCGCCGTGGGCGCCGGCGGATTGGGCGACCTGGGCATTCGCTATGGCTATCAGCGCTTCCGCCCCGACGTGATGATCGCCGTGGTCATCACCCTCATCGTCATCGTTCAGGCCGTCCAGACCCTGGGCGACCGGCTCGCCCGCCGGGCCGACAAACGCAACATCTGATCGCGCCCCCCGCGACCAATTTTGATACGACCCGTTTTCGAAAAGGATCTCCCCTATGCGTTTTCTCAAGACGATCGCCGCCGCCGCCATTCTGGCCACCGGCTTCGCCGCGCCGGGCTTTGCCGATACCAAGATCAAGGTCGGCGTGACGCCGGGCGAGCATGAAGAGGTGATGGAGCAGGTCAAGGCCCTGGCCAAGGACAAGGGCCTTGATGTCGAGATCGTGACCTTCAGCGATTACGTGCTGCCCAATCAGGCGCTGAACGATGGCGACCTGCAGCTCAACAGCTTCCAGCACGTTCCCTACCTTGAAAACCAGATCAAGGACCGCGGCTATAAGCTGTCGGTGGTCGGCAAGAATTTCGTCACGCCGATGGGCGTCTATTCCGAGAAGCTGAAAAGCCTCGACGCCCTGCCCGAAGGCGCCCGCTTCGCCCTGCCCAATGATCCGACCAACGGCGGCCGCGCCCTGCTGCTGCTCCAGGCCAAGGGCGTGATCACCCTGAAGGACGGCGCCGGGCTCAGCGTCACCCCGGCCGATGTGGTGGGCAACCCCAAGAAGCTGAAGTTCATCGAGCTTGACGCCGCCCAGCTTCCGCGTTCGCTGCCCGATGTCGACGCCGCGGCGATCAACACCAACTACGCCCTTGATGCCGGCCTCAACCCGACGGACGACGCGATCGCCATTGAAAGCGCCGAAAGCCCCTATACCAACGTCATCGTCGCCCGCACCCAGGACAAGGACGCCGAGTGGGTCAAGGCCTTCGTCGCGGTCTATCAGTCCGAGCCGATCCGCAAGTTCATCCTCGACACCTATAAGGGCGCGGTTCTGCCCGTGTTCTGATCATTCGCCGATCGATACTGAAAAAAAAGGCCCCCGGGGATCTTCGGGGGCCTTTTGCTATCAACGGGGAAGGTTTGACCAAGCGTCCTTGGCGGCGGATGGGGGCGGTTCCGCGCGCTTGGCCATCCACGCTTTCGTGCCGAAGATACCGGCCATCAGGCCCGGCAGGGAAAGATCGACGTCCAGGGTTTCCCAATGCAGACCATAGCCTTGGCCAAGGATTTCGACAGCGCAAAGCTGGTCGTCAGAGGCGCCCTCAAGTCCCTGCGCCAGTCGCGGCGGAAAGGCGAAGGTGCAGCCATTTTCAAGATCGACAATCACCCGGGCGGATGATCGATCATAGCGCGCCTTGGCGGCGCGCGGTTCGTTCGCATGGGCACTCCGGCCCCGCTCCAGGGCGGCGTCGATGAGGGCATCGGTAAGGTCAGCCATGTCTTGCTCTCCAACGCGCCAGAAAATCAGCCTGCCGCTCGATTACCACAGCCATCGCGCGACGCACCTCGTTGTGCTTCATATCCTCGGCCCAGATCAGTTCCGGTTCCCCATCGGGACCGATCAAATTGATCTTGGCATGCCCATCGCCGAACACATGCACATGGGCCGGTTCATGGTCATCGCTAAAAATGACGATGCGCAGGCCATGCGCCCGATAGATCGTAACTATGACCTCAGATGACCTATCTTTATGGGGTCTTCAAGGAGTCGACCGAAACGGCGGCCGGTTCTTTTTAGACGCTCAGCGCAGGGTCGGGCGGGGGGCGATCGGCGGCTTTGGGGTAGAGTCTTCTTCGGGCCAGACGGTGGCGTTGGGGCGGGCGAGCGGCGAGGATTGGGCGCCCCGGCGGTCGAGCGCGGCGCCGTGCTGGATCTGGCGGGCGAGGTCGTCGCAGAAACGGCCGCGGCCGCTATCGCCATTGGGCAGGGCGGCGGCGCGGCGGGCCTCGGTGTCGCATTTGGCCCGATAGGCCTCCATCAAGGCCTCGCGGTCCTGGGCCAAGGCCAGGGGGGCCGCAAGCAGCAGGGGCAGGGCCATCAGAACCGCCAGAGAACGCGTCATCACCATTCCTTGAAACACCCGTTTAAGAAAAACGCCCGGACGGCCTTGTCAGCCATCCGGGCGCCGAGTGTGACTCATCTCGAAGCGCGAGGAAACCCGAAGCGATTCTAGCCGGCGCGCACCTTCACGTAATCGCCCGGGGCGTCGCCCAGCACCGGCACGCCGGCGTCGCCGGGAACCCGGGCGGGAACCTTGCCCTCGGTGAACTTCTCGACCCAGGCCTCCCAATCGGTCCACCACGAGCCGTCGGTCTGGCTGGCCTTTTCCAGCCAGGATTCGGCATCCTTGGCCTTCTTGGTATTGGTCCAGAAGCAGTATTTATTGGCCGAGGGCGGATTGACCACCCCGGCGATATGGCCCGAGGCGGCGAGAACGAAGCGCACCGGGCCGCTGTAAAGCTGGGCTCCGGCGAAGGTCGAGCGCCAGGGGGCGATATGGTCTTCGCGGGCGCTGACGAAATAGCTGGGCGTGCGGTTGCGCCGCAGGTCGATGGGCACGCCAAGCAGCGTCACGCCGCCGGGGTCCTTCAGCACGTTTTCCTGGTACATCTTGCGCAGATAGAAGCTGTGCATGGCCGCGGGCATGCGGGTGCTGTCGGCGTTCCAGTACAAAAGATCGAAGGGGAAGGGATCCTTGCCCATCAGGTAGTTATTGACGACGAAGGACCAGATCAGATCATTGGCGCGCAGCATGTTGAAGGTGGTGGCCATCTCGCTGCCATCGAGATAGCCGACCTTGTTCATCTTGCCCTCAAGGAAGGTCAGGCTCTGGTCGTCGATGAAGATCCCCAGTTCGCCGGGCTCGCTGAAATCGAGCATGGCGGTGAAATGGGTGGCCGAGGCGATGCGGTCGGACTGGCCCTTGGCTTCCAGATAGGACAGAACGCATCCCAGCAGTGTGCCGCCCAGGCAATAGCCGATGGCGTTGACCGAGTCCTCGCCGGTGATCGTCTTGATGATATCAAGCGCGGCCAAGGGGCCTTCCACCATATAGTCTTCGAAGGACTTGGCGGCGAGATCGGCCTCGGGGTTGACCCACGAAATGACGAAGACGCTATGACCCTGATCGATCGCCCATTTGATGAAGCTGTTCTTGGGGCGTAGATCCAGGATGTAGTACTTGTTGATCCAGGGCGGAATGATCAGCAGGGGCCGCTTGTGGACCTGTTCGGTGGTCGGGGTGTATTGAAGAAGCTCCATCAGGCTGTTGCGGGCGATGACCTTGCCCGGGGTCGCCGCCACGTTCACCCCAACCTCGAAGGCGCTTTCATCGGTCATCGAAATGCGCAACTGGCCCTTGCCGCGCTCCAGGTCGTGGAGCAGGTGCTCTAGGCCCTTCACCAGATTTTCGCCGCCGCTATCAAGGGTTTCGCGGATCACTTCCGGGTTGGTTAGGGCGAAATTCGACGGCGCCATGGCATCGACGAACTGCCGCGTATAGAAATCGACCTTCTCGGCGGTATGGCGATCCATGCCGTCGACATCACGGACGACGCCCTGCATCCAGCGCGCCGTCAGCAGGTAGGTTTGCTTGATGAAATCGAAGACCTCGTTGTTGTCCCAGGCCTCGTCCTTGAACCGCCGATCGCCCTGGGCCGGGGTGGCCACCGGATGGGCCTCGGCGCCCATCATCCGCAAAGCCGTGGTCTGCCACAACGCGAGGTAGTCTTGCCACAGGCTCATCTGGGCTTCGACCAGGCGTTCGGGGTGGGACATCATCTGCCGGGTCATATCAAGGAAGGCCTGCCCGATATTCATCGGATCATCCATTCCCCCGGTCGGACTGGTCGCCTGGCGGGTCATGAAATCGGTGACGAGTTTCTGGCTGCGTTCTGCGATATCGGCCATGGTCTTGCCGATCCGCGCCGGATCGGGAGGGGTCTTCTCGCTGCCCTGATTGGCCATGTTGATGTCCTTGCGCGAAGGGGAGAGGGTAGAAGGGTTCCTGGACTGAAATGCTATGTGGTTTGTCCTGACGTTCCCGCAAGACGGGTGAGCTTGGTCGTGCCACTCATCGGACCGGGTGGGCGTGGATAATCCCAGGGGTTGCGTTCCCTATTAGGCTATACCCCATTTGGCTTGAATGTGCTAAGGGTCAAAACAATGAAAACGGCATAAGTTGCAGGGTTTTTTTGTTCATTCGCCTGAGCCTTGCCCCTACACTCTGCCACAGCGTAGTTGAACTGGAGTGCGTAAGAGTCATGACACGTGGGATGCCGGGGAGTCATCGACGCGGCGCGGCCTGGGCCGTGCTCGTCGGAACCATCGTGGCCGGAGGGCTGGTGATGGGCGGATGCTCGTCCGATAGCCCAGCCGGCGAGCGGGCGGAGACCGCCCCGGGGGATTTCCCCGATGTCAACAAGGTGCCGACCAGCCGGCCGCAGCCGCCCACCCTGGACGAACTCAACAGCGTCACCGAAGGCTTGGTCGCCGACCGCGAGGCCTCGCGCCATGCCCGCCAGGGCACCCGCCGCGCCCCCCAGGAAATCGACGCGCCGGTCTCCGAGACCCCGGTTTCCACGCCGCCCCGGGAAGCGACCGAGGTCGGCACCATGCTGGGCGTCGGTCCGGCGGCGCCCTCGACGGCGGCCGCCGCGCCAACCCCGGTGTCGCAGCCTTTGCCCGCCCCGGCGGGCGCGTCCGGTCAAACGATCACCCGGGTCGCCCCGGGAACGGTGGCCAATGCCCCGGCCGGTTCGCCCGGACCGGCCGCTGTCGCCGCCCGTCCCTCGGCCGCGCCGACGTCCGTGCTCCCGGCCTCCGAGGCACCGGCGATGCCCGCCGTCCCCGGATCGGGAACGGTGGTCATCGATTCCGCCGGCGTCCACCAGGAAAACTCCCTGCAAGGAAGCGCGGTGCGCAGGCTTGACGAGGCCGCCGCCCTGGCCGGCGGGGGAGCGAAGGTCGGCGTTGTCTATTTCGCCTCGAGCTCGTCCGATCTCGACAACAACGACTTGCGCGTGATCGCCGAGATCGCCGATTATCAACGCGAGAACGGCGGCGTGCTGCGCGTCATCGGCCATTCCTCCAGCCGCACCGGCGACATGGATCCGGTGAGCCACAAGATTCTCAATCTGCGGGTTTCGGCCGAGCGCGCCGACGCGGTGGCCCAGGCGCTGATGAGCGCCGGGGTGTTTCCGGCCAATATCGTCGTCGGCGCCGTGGCCGACGATCAGAAGGAATACCGGGAAGTCATGCCCTCGGGCGAGGCCTTCAATCGCCGGGCCGAGATCTTCCTCGAATAGATCGTCATCGTCAGCCCTTTCCGGCGACGATGATCGGGCCGGGGAGACGACGGGCCTCCCCGTACCGGATGAGCTTTCCGCCCGCGTTTGCCCCCGATTGGCTATCGCGCGAGAGCGTGCGACAGGATAAAAAGGGGGCCCTCTCAAACGGAATGAACCAGCCATGGACCATGATTTCTACCGGATCAAGCGCCTGCCGCCCTATGTCTTCGCCGAAGTGAACGCGATGAAGGCCCGGGCACGGGCCGCCGGTGACGATATCATCGACCTCGGCATGGGCAATCCGGACCAGCCCACGCCCCAGCATATCGTTGACAAGCTTTGCGAGGCGGCGACCAACCCCCGGGCGCACGGCTATTCGATGTCGCGCGGCATCCCCGGGTTGCGCAAGGCGCTGGCCGGCTATTATGCCCGGCGCTTCAATGTCGAGCTTGATCCCGAAACCGAGGCGATCGTCACCCTGGGCTCGAAGGAAGGTCTGGCCAACCTCGCCCAGGCGATCACCAGCCCCGGCGATATCGTGCTCGCCCCCAATCCCAGCTATCCGATCCACGCCTTCGGCTTCATCATCGCCGGCGGCGCGGTGCGCCATATTCCGGCCAAGCCCGGTCCCGAATTCCTTGAGGCGATGGAGCGCGGGGTGCGCCATTCGGTGCCCAAGCCGGTGGCTGTGCTGATCAACTTCCCGTCCAATCCCACCGCCTATGTCGCCGATCTTGATTTCTATGGACAGGTCGTTGATTTCTGCCGTCACCATGGTATCTGGATCCTGTCGGACATCGCCTATTCCGAGATCTATTTCGATCACAAGCCGCCGCCCTCGGTGCTGCAGATCCCCGGGGCCAAGGAGGTGGCGATCGAATTCACCTCGCTGTCCAAAACCTACAACATGCCGGGCTGGCGGATCGGCTTCGCCGCCGGCAACCGCCATCTGATCGGCGCGCTCACCCGCATCAAATCCTATCTCGACTATGGCGCCTTCACCCCCGTCCAGGTGGCGGCGACGGCGGCTTTGAACGGACCGCAAGACTGCGTCGAGGATATCCGCACGCTGTACCGCGAGCGCCGCGACGTGCTGATCGACGGGCTGGCCCAGGCCGGGTGGGATATTCCCTCGCCGCCGGCCAGCATGTTCGCCTGGGCGCCGCTGCCCAAGGGCTTTGAGCATCTGGGATCGCTGGAATTCTCCAAGCTGCTGATGCGCGAGGCCAAGGTGGCGGTCAGTCCCGGCGTCGGCTTTGGCGAATACGGCGATAGCCATGTGCGAATCGCCCTGGTCGAGAACAAGCACCGCATCCGTCAGGCGGTGCGCAATATCAAGGCCTTCCTGGGCGGTGGCCAGGGGGGCGAAACCGGCCTGGGCGCCAAGGGCGAGGACAAACAGAAGGCGGACGAAGCGGTATGAATGATCCTTTGAAAGTCGCCGTCGCCGGCCTGGGAACGGTCGGCGCCGGGGTGGTGAAGCTGCTGGCCGACCACAAGGACCTGCTGGCCGCCCGCGCCGGCCGGCCGGTGGTGGTCAGCGCCGTTTCGGCCCGCTCGCGCACGCGCGATCGCGGGGTCGATCTGTCGTCCTATGCGTGGTTCGATGATCCCGTCGCCCTGGTCCGCGAGGCCAAGGCCGATGTGGTGGTCGAACTGATCGGCGGATCGGACGGCCCGGCCAAGGCCGTCTGCGAGACCGCCCTTGATCTTGGCCGGCCGGTGGTGACCGCCAACAAGGCGTTGCTCGCCCACCATGGGCTGGCCCTGGCCGCCCGCGCCGAGGCGACGGGGGCGGGGCTGTGGTTCGAAGCCGCCGTGGCCGGCGGCATTCCGATCATCAAGGCCCTGCGCGAAGGCTTGGCCGCCAACCGGATCGACGCCCTTCACGGCATCCTCAACGGTACCTGCAATTATATCCTGACGACCATGCGCGAAAGCGGGCGGGATTTCGCCGACGTGCTAGCCGAGGCCCAGGCTTTGGGCTATGCCGAGGCCGATCCCGGCTTTGATATCGACGGCATCGACGCCGCCCATAAGCTGGCCCTTCTCGCCAGTCTCGCCTTCCATGTTCCGGTCGATCTGGGTGGGGTGAGCATTCAGGGCATCCGCCATATCTCGTCGCTCGATATCCGCTTCGCCGATGAACTGGGCTATCGCATCAAATTGCTGGCGATGGCCCGGCGCACCGCCGAGGGCGTGGAACAGCGGGTGGCGCCGGTGATGGTGCCCCTTGACGCGCCGCTCGCCCATGTCGAGGGCGTCAATAACGCCGTGGTCACCGAGGGCGACTTCGTGGGCCGCAGCGTGTTCCAGGGGCGCGGCGCCGGGGCCGGTCCGACGGCTTCGGCCGTGGTCGCCGATCTGATCGATCTGGCGCGCGGCCATAAGGTTCCGGTCTTTGGCGTGCCCAGCTCGGCGCTGAGCGTTCTGCCGCGCGCCGAGCCCGAGGATCATGTCGGGCGCTATTACGTCCGACTGATGGTCGTTGACCGGCCGGGGGTTTTCGCCGAGGTGGCGGCGGCGTTGCGCGATGAACAGGTCTCCATGGAATCCGTTCTTCAACGCGCCCGCGATCCCGGCGAGACGGTGCCGGTGGTCATGACCCTTCATGACACCGGCGAGGCGGCGATGACCCGGGCCCTGGCCCGCATCGGGGCGATCGACGCCATGGTCGAGCCGCCCCGCGTCATCCGCATCGAACAGTTCTAGAGCGGCGAGCGGAGACGGAAACAGCGATTTTCCGTCTCTTCGCCGCTCTGATCTGGTGAAACGAGAACAAAATCTCCGCGTGACATGGGCCTCATGGAGCGTGGTTTGCTTTAGGGCAAATCCCCGAGCGATCTGACGCCGATCGCAACGACGATTTGCTTCACTTTTAGGAACGGCCAGCCCGGCGTGGCTCTGACGGCCCGCCCGGGCGTCCCTTTGTCAGGAGTAAGGCCCTTGTCCAGTGTCGCGTCATTTTCCGCCGATCCCGTTTTGTCCGCCGCCCTTGATCGCAATCTGGCCCTTGATGTGGCGCGAGTGACCGAGGCGGCTGCCATCGCCGCCGCCCGTTACATGGGGCGGGGCGACGAGCGGGCGGCGGATCTGGCGGCGACGGCGGCGATGCGCGAGGCGCTGACCACCGTGCCGATGGCCGGGACGATCACGCTGGGCGCCCTGGCCGATCCCGACGACGGTTTGTTCCGCCTGGGCGAAGGCGTGGGCAACGGCACCGGGCTGTTGATCGATGTCGGCGTTACCCCATTGGAGGGGGCGACGATCTGCGCCATGGGGGCGCCCAACGCCACGGCCTGCATGGCTTTGGCCCGCAAGGGCGAATTGCTGGCGGTGCCGCCGGTCTATATGGAAAAGATCGCCGTTGGTCCGGGGGTGCCCGAGGGCTGCCTCAGCCTGGATGCCGATCCGGCCGAGAACATTCGCGCCCTGGCCAAGGTGCGCGGCGTCCCGGCCGAGGCGCTGCTGATCTGCGTGCTTGACCGCCCGCGTAACGAGGCCCTGGTCGACCGGGTGCGCTCGACCGGGGCGCGGATCACCCTGATCTCCGATGGCGACGTCTCGGGCGCGGTGGCCGTCGGCCTGCCCGAAACCGGGGTTGATATGTATATGGGATCGGGCGGGGCGGCCGAGGGCGTGTTGGCCGCCGCCGGTTTGCGGTGTTTGGGCGGGGTTCTTCAGGGCCGGTTGATGGTGCGCGGCGACTCCGAGAAGGCCGCCGTGCGGGCGGCCGGCATCACCGATCCCGACCGCATCCTGACCATGGCCGATATGGTGCCGGGCGAGACGATGTTCGCCGCCACCGGGGTGACCGACGGCGCCTTGCTGCGCGGCGTGCGGCTCCACGCCGGCAGTGCCCGTTCCTCGACCCTGGTGATGCGATCGCGCACCGGAACGCTGCGTTTTATCGACACCCGCCACGATTTGTCGAAGCTGAGCGCCGATCGGTAAGGCAATTCCCGAGCGGTCCGGACCGGACCGCGACGGCGATTCGCGTCCCGATCAGTCTGTCAGGGCGGCGGGCGGGGACTAGGTTTCCCCCGCGCCGTTCTCACCCGGGGACGGGTCAGTCCGCTTGCCGGGGGATCGCCGCCGGGGTAGTGTCGGCCCATGACCGATATTCTGACTCCGGCGGCCCCGCCCGCCCTTCCGACCCGCGATGCCGCATTTCTCGGGGTCGAGCGTTCGCGCGGCGGCCGGCGATGGGTCTTGCGCCCGGGCGATGAGCGACAGGCCTTGGCGATCAGCCAGCGCCTGGGGGTTCCCGAGGTTGTTGGTCGGGTTCTGACCGGTCGCGGCGTCCAGGTCGAGGAGGCCGACGGTTTTCTCACGCCGACGTTGCGCGCCCTGCTGCCCGATCCCGGCCATCTGCTGGATATGGACAAGGCGGTGGCCCGCCTGAGCAAGGCGGTGCGCGACAAGGAGACGATCGCCATCTTCGGCGATTACGACGTCGACGGGGCGACCTCGACGGCCCTGATGCACCGCTTCTTCCGCAGCCTGGGCGCCCGGGTGCTGATCCATATTCCCGACCGGGTGCTTGAGGGCTATGGCCCCAATGCTCCGGCCCTGGAGGCCTTGGCCGCCAAGGGGGCGCGGGTGGTTCTTACGGTCGATTGCGGCATCAGCGCCTTTGACGCCCTGCGCGCGGCCAAGGCGGCGGGGCTTGATGTCGTTGTTTGCGACCACCACGAGGCGCGCACCGAACTGCCCGCCGCCGTCGCCGTGGTCAATCCCAAGCGCCTTGATGAGGCCAGCCCCCATACCCACCTCGCCGCCGTTGGCGTGGCCTTCCTGATGGCGGTGGCGATCAACCGCGATCTGCGCGACAGCGGCTGGTTCGCCGCCGAGCAGCGGCCGCCGCCCGATCTGATGGCCTTGCTCGATCTGGTGGCGCTTGGCACGGTTTGCGACATGGTGCCGCTGATCGGCGTCAATCGCGCCCTGGTCCAACAGGGGCTGAAGGTGATCGCCAAGCGCACCAATCCCGGCATCGCCGCCCTGGCCGAGGTGTCGGGCGTGCGCGACCGGGTCGACGCCTTTCATCTGGGATTCATGCTGGGGCCGCGGGTCAATGCCGGCGGCCGGGTGGGGCAGGCCGGCATGGGCGCGGCCCTGTTGTCGAGCGAGGATCCGCTGGAATGCCTGGATTTCGCCCGCCAGCTTGACGCCTTCAATGGCGCGCGCAAGGAAATCGAGGCGGCGGTCCTGCATCAGGCGATCGAACAGGTGGAAGCCGCCCCTGCCAATGATCTGCCGCTGGTTTTCGCCAGCGGCACCGATTGGCATCCCGGCGTCGTCGGCATCGTCGCCAGCCGGCTCAAGGAACGCTATGGCTTGCCGGCCTGCGCCGTCGCCCTGGATGGCGGACTGGCCAAGGGGTCGGGCCGCTCGGTCGGCGGCGTCGATCTTGGCCGGGTGGTGATCGCCGCCCGCGAGGCCGGCGTGCTTGAGGCCGGGGGCGGGCACGCCATGGCCGCCGGTTTCAGCTTGCGCACCGATCGCCTGGAGGAGTTTCGCCAGTTCCTGGGCGAGCGGCTGAAGGATCAGGTGGCGGCGCTCGCCCTGGTCGCCTCGCTCGATCTCGATGGGGTTCTCGATGTGCGCGGCGCCAATGCCCAATTGGTGCGCGCCCTGTCGCAGGCCGGCCCCTATGGCTCGGGCAATCCCGAACCGCGCTTCGCCGTCGCCAATGCCCGCGTCGGCAAGGTCGATGTCGTCGGCATGGGCCATGTCCGCTGTTTCCTCAACGGTCCCTCGGGGGGCTCGTTGAAGGCGATGGCTTTCAAGGCCGCCGATTCCGAAATCGGCCACGCCCTGCTCACCGCCCATGGCGCCTCGCTGCATGTGGCGGGAACCCTGCGCCTCGATAGCTTCCAGGGGCGGGAGACCGTCGTCCTGGTGGTTGACGACGTCGCCCCCTGCTCCTGAAAACGGGTTTTCTCTTTCTCAGCGGAAGGTCGGCGGACCCGAGGGCGAGGCCGGGCCTTCGTCGGCCGGCGGCTGGTCGGATCCGGCGCCCAGGGTGATCTGGTAATAGAACACATCAAGCCAGCGCCCGAATTTCCAGCCGACGGCGGCGATCATCCCGGCCTCGCGGAAGCCCTGGCGCAGGTGAAACTGGCGCGAGGCAGTATTGTCGGCATCGCCGATGACGGCGATCACCTGACGGAAGCCGCGCTCGGCGGCCTCGGCCAGCAGCCGGGTCATCAACGCCGCGCCGACGCCGCCCCGCCGGCACTGGCTATCGACATAGATCGAATTCTCCAGCGTCGCGCGATAGGCCGGGCGCTTGTGATAGGGGCCGGCATAGGCATAGCCGACGATCCTGGGCGGAGCGCCTTCGCCGCTTTCCTCGGCCACCAGCACCGGATAGCCACCCTCGACCAGGGTGCGCAGGCGGCCGGCCATGTCATCGACACTGGGGGGGACGTTTTCAAAGGTCGCCGTGCTGGTCAGGACATAGGGCGCATAGATCGCTTGAATGGCCAAGGCGTCGTCATCGGGCCGCGCCGGGCGGATGGTCAGGGTGGTCAAGGCTGGTGTCTCCGGGGGAGAGGGGGCGGGACGGGGCTGTTTTCCCCGCGCTTTTCCGTTTAGTCCCTTCGTGGCCCCCGGGCAAGCCGGGCAATCCGGGCTCAGCGTAGGGCGAGCCACTTTTCCAGGGCGGCGGCGGTGATCGGCCGGCTGAACAGATAGCCCTGGGCGCTGTCGCATTGCTTGCGCGACAGGAAATCAAGCTGATCGGTGGTTTCCACCCCTTCGGCCAGGACATGGAGCTTGAGCGTGCGCCCCATGGCGATGATCGTCGCGGTGATCTCTTCGGCGGCGGCATCGCGCGGGATATCGCGCACGAAGCTTTGGTCGATCTTGATCTTATCGATGGGGAAGCGGCGGAGGTTGGCCAGCGACGAATAGCCGGTGCCGAAATCATCGATCGCCAGCCGCACGCCCAAGTGCTTAAGCCCGGTCATCTGGGCCTCGGCGGCGGCACCTTGTTCCATGATGGCGCTTTCGGTGATTTCCAGCTCAAGGACGCTGGCCGGCAAGCCGGTTTGTTCAAGGACCCGGCGGACCAGGGCGGGAATGGCGTGGTCGCGGAACTGGCGGGGTGACAGATTGACGGCCAGCACCGTCAGGGGCATGCCCTGGCTGCGCCAGCGCTGCATGGTTCGGCAGGCTTCCCCGAGCACCCATTCGCCCAAGGGAACGATCAACCCGGTGTCTTCGGCCAGGGGAATAAAGCGGTCGGGGGGAATAAGCAGGCCGTCGCCGCCCGCCCAGCGGACCAGCGCCTCCACCCCTTCGACCTCGCCGGTCCCCAGCGCGATCAAGGGTTGGTAGTGGAGGAGAAAATCCCCCTGTTCCAAGGCGTGGCGCAATCCGGCCTCCAGGCCAAGGCGGGCGGAGATCCGTTCGGTCAAGGTCCGGGTGTAAAATCCATAAGCCCCCCCTCCGGCGCCTTTGACCTGGCCCAGCGCGGTATCGGCATGTTGGAGCAAGGTATCGGGGTTGTCGCCGTCTTCGGGGAATAGGCTGATGCCAACGCTGCCGCCGATGCAAACCTCGGGGCCTTCGCTCAACCGGCAGGGTTCGCGCAGGCGCTCGAGCATGGTGAGGGCGATCGTGCCGACGGCCGGGATGCCATCGATGTCTTCAATCACCGCGACGAATTCATCGCCGCCCAGGCGGGCGAGGGTGCCGGTATCGCCCAGGCAGGCGGTCAGGCGCGCCCCCAGGGTGCGCAGCAAGGTATCACCTGCCCGGTGACCCAGGCTGTCGTTGATCATCTTGAAGCGGTCAAGGTCGAGAAACAACACGGCGCACCGCCCGCCGGTGCGCCGCGCCCGTTCGATCGCGTGATCGAGGCGGCTGCGCAACAGCAGGCGGTTAGGCAGGCCGGTTAGCGGATCGTGGTGGGCGAGGTGGTGGAATTTGGCTTCGGAATGCTTGATCCGCGACAGATCGGAGAAAATGCCGATGTAATTGGTGACTTCGCCCTGATGGTTGCGCACCGAGCTGATGCTGAGCCATTCGGGGAAAACCTCGCCATCGCGGCGGCGGTTCCAGATTTCCCCGCGCCAGGATCCGATGGTCAGGACGTCTTGCCACAAGGCGACATAGAACTCGCGGTTTTGGCGACCCGATTGCAAGATGCGGGCGTTGCGCCCCAGAACCTCGGCGGCTTCATAGAGGGTGATCTGGCTGAAGGCCGGATTGACCGCCAGGATCGAACCTTTGAGGTCGGTGACGAAGATCCCCTCCATGCTGTTGGAAAACACCGCCGAGGCCAGCAGCAACTGAAGTTCGGCCTCCTTGCGGCTTTGGATGTTTTCGACCACCGAGATGAAATAGGCCGGGGCGTTATGGATGTCGCGCACCAGGGAGACGGTCAGGTTGATCCACAGGCTTTCCCCCGTTTTGCGGATGTAGCGCTTTTCGATGGTATAGGTGTCGATCTGGCCGGCGAGCAGGGCCTCCATCTGGCGAAGATCGGCCCGCAGGTCATCGGGATGGGTGATGTCTTGGAAGCTGAGCGTGAGCAACTCGTCGGGGGGATAGCCGACGATATCGCAGAGCTTGTGGTTCACCCGCAGCCAATGGCCATCGGGATCGAGATGGGCGATGCCGACGGCGGCTTGTTCGAAGGTGGCGCGGAAGCGGGCTTCGCTCTCGCGCAATACCATCTGCTTGCGGCGGTGGTCGGCGATCAGCCCATCGGCGCGGGCCAGCAGTTCCAGGCGGGAAAACGGTTTGAACAGATAGTCCTGCACCACGCCGCGCAGCATGCGCGCGCGCATGGCCTCATCGGCTTTGGCGGTGAGCATGATGATCGGAATATCGCTGGTCAGACCATCCTGACGCAGGGTGTCGGCCATGGTCTCGCCGCTCATCCTTGGCATCATGACATCGCTGATGATCAGATCGGGCAGGGTTTCGTGGGCCTTCTCCAGCCCCTCCTGGCCGTCGAAGGCCGAGATCACCCGATAGTGTCCAGCGACGATCTCGCTGACAAAGGCGTTCATGTCGGGGTTGTCCTCCACGACAAGAACGAGCGGGGCGTTGATGCCGACGCCGCCAGCGGGCCCGCTGGCGGGCCCGCTGGCGGCGGCAGACGGGGCGAGGTCCGTCAGGCGGTCCTCGCCCTCAAGCCCCTTATCGATGTCACGATAGAACCCCGGGCCTTCGGCCAGGGTGTCGCCGATTTCGGGATAGACCGCGACGTCGGGCGGGGCCTTTTTGGGCAGGACGACGGTGAACGCCGCCCCGCCTTCCGAGGCCTGCCCGATGCTCACCTCGCCGCCGTGGAGATCGACGAATTCCCTGACGATGGCCAGACCAAGCCCGGTTCCGCCATGGCGGCGGTCGCTGCCGCCATCGACTTGGCGGAAGCGCTCGAACACGGCGGTCCACATGCTTTCGGGAATCCCCGGCCCGTTGTCGCTCACCCGCAAGATCACATCATCGCCGCGATCGATCAGCGACACGGTGATCTCCCCCTGGTTGGGGGTGAATTTGAAGGCGTTGGACAGAAGGTTGAGCAGGACCCGCCGGAACTTTTCCGGATCGATCTCGGCCCAAAGGACGGCGGGCGCCTCCAGGGTGAAGGCGATGGCCCGTTCCTCGGCCAACGAGTCGAAGTGCGACAGGGCGAAGCGGCAGAGCCGGGTCACATCGGTGCGGACATATTGCATCCGCATCTGCCCGGCTTCGAGTTTAGCGATATCAAGCAGGTCGTTGACGTGGCGGAGCAGCAGTCGGGCATTGCGCGCCACCATATCAAGCACCCGCTTTTCGGCCGGGGCGAGCGTCGGGTCCTCCTGACGGCTGGTGACCGGCCCGAGGATCAAGGTCAGCGGGGTGCGCAGCTCGTGGCTGACGTTGGCGAAGAACTGGGTTTTGATATCATCGAGTTCGCGGGTTTTTTCGTAAAGGATCGCCAGTTCTGAATTGGCTTCCTTCAATTTCAGGTTTGATTTGGCGACTTCTTTGGAGCGCTGAAAGATTTCCGCTTCCATCTGCCGGACGATGTCGTCCTTCCCGCCCTCGGCGAAATCCTGTTGCCCGGAGGAAGCATAGTATTCGGTTAGATCCTGGGCATAGTGAACGATGTAGACGACCGCGCCATCGGCGCCAAGCACGGGGGTATTGATCGGACTCCAATAGCGCAGCTCGAAGTCGCCCGCCCCGCCGCCCGGCTTGCGCACGTCATACTTCTGAATGGACATCACATCCTGGGTCCGGCTTGACAGGACGCGCAGGAGCGAGGCCCGCAGATTGCGCACGCCCTCGCTGACCGGATCATTGGGGTTGTCGGGAAAGACCTCGAATATGCCCCGGCCAAGGATCTCGCCGCGACGGGTCAGCGTCGCCTGAAGGTAGGCGTCATTGACGGCGGCGATCTTCAAGTCCGCGTCCAGAATCAGATGGGGGCCCGGAAGCGCCCTGAAAATCGCCTCGAAATCGGCCCCTCCCTCGGGATGGCGCTCCGCCTGATCCGAGGGGAGGTCCGGCCTCGCGTCATCTGTCGTCGAAGGGATCATGAAAGCCCGTCCCAGATGAAAGATCCCTGGCTTCGGCCGGAGGTGGACCACATGCCGTTTCTCGGCGGTGTCTCATCCATCGGCTTTCTCCTTAGCACCGGGTCTTCGAGATCGATTGAAGGGGCGTTACTATTCTGTCCATCTATTCAACCGAAGGCTTCGTTTTAGATGGGACTCCTTTTTTAAAAAAAAAGAACCCCCCTGGGCGAGAGGCCTGGGGGGGTAAGGTTGCGGTGGGTCTTGGTGCGCGTCGAGGGGATGACCCGCAGCGCCACCGCGAGTGATTGGGTCCGAAAGGGGCGGCTATTTCGCGAGCAAGTCGCGCAGCCGGGCGGCGACCGCCGCCGGGGTGAAGCCGAAATGGGCGAACAACTCGGGCGCCGGGGCGGATTCGCCGAAGCGGTCCATGCCGATGACCGCGCCTTCAAGGCCGACCACCTTCCACCAGGGATCGGGATGGGCGGCTTCGACGGCCAGACGGGGCAGGTCGGGCGGCAGAACCGCGTCGATCCAGTCCTTGGGCTGGGACAAAAACAGCTCGAGACAGGGAACCGACACCACGTTCACCGCGATCCCTTCGCCATCGAGCAGCGCCTGGGCGGCGGTGGCGAGGCCCAGCTCGGAGCCGCTGGCCAGGATGATGGCGCGCGGCTGGGGACGGGCCGACAGCGTATAGCCGCCGCGCGACGCCGCCGCCCGGCGGTCGCCGTCAAAGCTTTGGGCCGGCAGGTTCTGGCGCGAGAGCAACAGGGCCGAGGGGCCATCGGCGCGGCGAAGCGCGGCGCTCCAGGCGACAGCGGTTTCAAAGGCGTCGCCGGGGCGCCAGACGGCCAGATTGGGGATCAGGCGCAGCGAGGCGGCGTGTTCGACCGGCTGATGGGTCGGCCCATCCTCGCCCAGGCCGATGGAATCATGGGTGAGAATATGGATGACCCTCCGGCGCATCAGGGCGGCCAGACGAATGGCGTTGCGCGAATAATCGGAAAACACCAGGAAGGTGCCGCCAAAGGGAATGAAGCCGCCATGCAAGGCCATGCCGTTGAGAACGGCGGCCATGCCGAACTCGCGCACGCCCGCCGACAGATAGCGCCCGGCCGGACCGTCGTTGATGCGCGCCGCCCCCGGCCAGTCGGTGAGGTTCGACCCGGTGAGATCGGCCGAGGCGCCCAGCAGCTCGGGCAGGGCCGGGGCCAGCCGGCGGATGGCGAGCTGGCTGGCCTTGCGGCTGGCGACGGTTCCCGCGGCGATCAGATCGGCAAACAGCGCCTCTTCGGTCTGGGCGAAATCGGCGGGGAAGGTGCTCGCCAGCCGCCGCTCGAACTCGGCGGCAAGCTCGGGATAGGCGCTTTGGTAAGCCGCGAAGCGTGCGCGCCATGCCGCTTCCAGCGCCGCGCCGGCCGGGCGGGCGTCACAGGCGGCGCGGATATCCTCGGGCACCTCGAAGGGCGCATAGGGCCAGTTCAGGCTTTCGCGCATGGCGGCGATTTCGGCCGCGCCCAGCGGCGCGCCGTGGACATCGTGGCCGCCGGCCTTGGTCGGCGCGCCCTGGCCGATCACCGTGCGGCAGCAGATCAGGGTGGGGCGCAGGGCGTCGGCCTTGGCCTCGGTCAGGGCGAGGGACACGGCCGAGATCTCGTGGCCGTCGACGCCTTCGATCACCTGCCAGCCATAGGCGCGGAAGCGCGCCGGAGTATCGTCGCTGAACCAGCCCTCGACCGCGCCATCGATCGAGATGCCGTTGTCGTCATAAAGGCAGATCAGCTTGCCCAGGCCCAGGCGACCGGCCAGGGACGCGACCTCGTGGCTGATCCCTTCCATCAGGCAGCCATCGCCAAGCAGCACCCAGGTGTGATGGTCGACGATGGCATGGTCGGGACGATTGAAGGTCTCGGCCAAAATCTTCTCGGCCAAGGCGAAGCCGACGCCATTGGCCAGCCCCTGGCCGAGCGGCCCGGTGGTGGTTTCAACCCCCGGGGTCTGGTCGACCTCGGGATGGCCCGGGGTGCGGCTGCCGAACTGGCGGAAGGCGGCCAGATCGGCGGCGCTCAGGTCATAGCCGGTCAGATGGAGCAGGGCGTAGAGCAGCATCGAGGCATGGCCGTTCGACAGCACCACCCGGTCGCGGTCGGGCCAGGAGGGATTGGCCGGATTGTGATGGACCACGCCGCCACCGTTGACGCCCCATAGCGCCACCGCGATATCGGCCATGCCCAGCGGCGCGCCGGGATGGCCGGATTTGGCCTTTTCCACGGCATCGGCGGCAAGCATGCGAATGGCGGTGGCCGCCCGTTCGGCGATCTGGGGATCACCGTGGTCGGCGCGGGGCGGCGGGGCGGCGGTGGTGACGGTCATCGGAAACTCTCCCGGGATCCTTGTGGTTTTGTTGGGCGGTTTTCTTGACAGGACTTGGGCGTCAGCGCCCGAGGGCGCGGGCCCGCTTGTCCATGAACCGCCAGATGAAGGGGGTGAAGATCAGTTGCATCGACAGTTCCATCTTGCCGCCCGGTACGACGATGGTGTTGGGGCGCGACATGAAGCTGTCGTTGAGCATGTTGAGCAGATAGGGAAAATCGATGCCCTTGGGGTCGCGGAAGCGGATGACGACGAAGCTTTCATCGGCCGAGGGCACATGGCGGGCGACGAAGGGATTGGAGGTGTCGACCAAGGGCACGCGCTGGAAATTCACATCGGTGCGGGTGAACTGCGGACAGATGTAGTGAACGTAATCGGGCATGCGCCGCAAAATGGTGTCGGTCACCGCCTCGGTGCTATAGCCGCGGGCGGCGCGATCGCGATGGAGCTTCTGGATCCATTCGACATTGATCACCGGCACGACGCCGATCTTGAGGTCGGCGTGCTGGGCGACATCGACCGTATCGGTCACCACGGCGCCGTGCAGGCCCTCGTAGAACAGCAGATCGCTTTCGGGCAGGTCTTCCCAGGGCGTGAAGGTGCCGGGCTCCTGGGCGAAGGGGGCGGCCTCCTCGTCGTTGTGCAGATACAGCCGTCGCCGGCCGCCGCCGGTTTCGCCATAGGTGCGAAACAGCGTTTCAAGCTCCTCGAACAGATTGGCTTCCGGGCCGAAGTGGCTGAAATTGGCGTTGCCCGCCTTCTGCGCCTCGGCCATGGCGATCTTCATGGCCTTGCGATCATTGCGGTGGAAACTGTCGCCTTCGACGACCGCCGCGTTGACCCCTTCGCGACGGAAGATCTGCTCAAAAGTGCGGGTCACCGACGTGGTTCCCGCGCCCGAGGATCCGGTGATGGCGATGATCGGATGCTTAACCGACATACTCGTGCTTCCCCCTGTCGAGCGGTGGTGATCTGACCGCTCTGCCGCTTTTTTGGTGACGATGGTGTAAGCGCCGACGTCCCCGGTCGGCGGTACGCCGCTTTAGTCGCGGAACAAGCCGCGCTGATTGAACAACGGCGTGGCGAATTCCCGGCGTTGCGGCTCGCGGTAAAGGGTCTCGACCCGCTCCACTTCCACGGCCGACCCGAAGATCAGCGGTACGCGTTCGTGCAAGGACCCGGGCACGAGGTCGAGCATGGTCCGCGTGCCGGTGGTGCAGCGGCCGCCAGCCTGTTCCATCAAAAAGGCCACCGGGGCGGCTTCATAGAGCAGGCGCAGGCGCCCGGCCAGATCGGGGGTCTTGGTGTCGCGGGGATACAGATAGATGCCGCCGCGCAGCAAGATGCGGTGGACATCGGCCACCAGGGCGGCGATCCAGCGCATGTTGTAATCCTTGGACCGCGGACCCGAGCGCCCGGCCAGCAATTCATCGACATAGGCGCGGATCGGCGGTTCCCAGAAGCGGCTGTTCGAGCTGTTGATGGCGAATTCGCCGCTTTCGGGGATCACCGTCATCGACGGGTGGGTCAGAATGAAATCGCCAAGCAGCGGATCGAGGGTGAAGCCGTGAACGCCCGAGCCGATGGTCAGCACGAACATGGTCGAGGGGCCATAAAGGGCATAGCCGGCGGCCACCTGCTGGCGGCCCGATTGCAGGAAGTCGGCGGTCTGCGGGGCTTCGCCGGGGCGGGGCATCGGCAGGATCGAAAAGATCGAGCCGACGGTGCCGTTGATATCGATGTTGGACGATCCGTCGAGGGGATCGAAGACCAGCAGCAAGGTGCCCCGGGCGTAGGACTCGGGGAAGCCCAGAACCTCTTCCATCTCCTCGCTGGCCAGACCGGCGGCATGGCCGGTGCGTTCGGTGGCGCGGACGAAGGCCTGATTGGACATCAGGTCGAGCCGCGCCTGATTCTCGCCCTGGGGATTGACATCGCCGTTATAGCCATGAACCCCGGCGAGCGAGCCCATCGCCGTCATCTTCGAGATGGTCTTGCAGGCCTGGGCGACGTCGAGCAACAAACCAAGAAGCTCGGAATCATCGCCGGCGCGGCCCCGGCATTCCTCGACAAGGAACTGCGCAAGCGTGGTGCGATCGGTGGCGAGCATGGGAGGCCTTTCGCGCGGACGGTCCTGTGACAGAACGGACATTTATGCGGCTTCCTGACCTAATCCACTTTCCGCGGCGCCCCGGATGGAGGCGATGGCCTTGGCCCGGTCACTCGCTCCGAAGATGGCCGAACCGGCCACCAGGATATCGGCCCCGGCGGCGCCGAGCGCCCGGGCATTGGCGGGATTGACCCCGCCGTCGACTTCGATCGCCACCGGCAAGCCGGCGTCGTCGATCCGTTTGCGCAGGGCGGCGATCTTGGGCAGGGCCGAGGGAATGAAGCTCTGGCCGCCGAACCCCGGGTTGACCGACATGATCAGCACCAAGTCGAGGTCTTCGAGGATGTGGTCGAGCAGGCTGAGCGGCGAGGCCGGATTAAGCGCCACCCCGGCCTTCAGCCCGCGCTTGCGAATCATCTGAACGCTGCGGTGGACGTGATCGCTGGCTTCCGGGTGGAAGGTGATCATATCGGCCCCGGCCTCGGCGAAGGAATCGATCAGCGGATCGACCGGCCGCGTCATCAGGTGGACATCGATCGGCAAGGAGGTATGCGGACGCAGGGCGGCACAGACCAGCGGGCCCACCGTCAGGTTGGGCACATAGTGGTTGTCCATGACGTCGAAGTGCAAAATATCGGCTCCGCCGTCGGCCATGGCTTGGGCATCGCGGCCGAGAAAGGCGAAATCCGCGGACAACAAGCTTGGCGCGATACGGATGGCGCGGGTCATGACGGCGTCTCCTGATGGGTGGGAGGGGTTGGGGCCTTGTGAACCCCTAAATCCACCATGGAAATTCTGGCGGGACGGACACATAAACACAACAAAGTTATTATGGCATAGTCTATAAGCTAAACCTTATAGGCCAATCGGCAGGGGAATGATCCGCCATGCGCCACGCCACCTTGCGGCAGATGCAGATTTTCGACGCCGTCGCCCGCCACCTCAGCTTCTCCAACGCCGCCCGGGAACTGGGGCTGACCCAGCCGGCGGTGTCGTTGCAAATCAAGCAGATCGAGGCCCTGGCCGGCTTGCCGCTGTTTGAGCAGATGGGTCGGGTGCTGCTGCTCACCCAGGCCGGAACCATTCTTCTCGGGCATGTGCGGACCATTCTGGCGGCGGTGACCGATGCCGACAAGGCGATGGACGCCCTGAAGGGCAAGCGCGCCGGGGCGTTGCGCATCGGCGTGGTCAGCACCGCCAAATACTTCGCCCCCCGCCTGCTCTCGGTGTTCACCGCCGGCTATCCCGGTGTTGAACTGGGGCTGACGGTGGCCAATCGCGAGCAGATCCTGGGGATGATCCAGGAAAACGCCCTGGACCTGTTCATCATGGGCCGGCCGCCGACCGAGCCGGCGGTGCGCGCCGAACGCTTCGCCCCCAATCCGATGGTGATGGTCGCGGCGTCGGATCATCCGCTGGTGCGGCGCAAGCTGACGTTCCACGATCTGTCGGGGGAAACCTTTCTGATGCGCGAGCCGGGGTCGGGCACGCGCATCCTTATGGAAAAGCTGATGACCGACCATGGGGTGCTGCCCCACCGCATGATCGAGATGTCGAGCAATGAGACCATCAAGCAGGCGGTGATGGCCGGCATGGGCATCAGCCTGCTGTCGCGCAACACCATGAGCCTGGAGCTTTCGGTCGGCCGGCTGGTGATCCTTGATGTGGAAGGGCTGCCGATCCAGCGCGACTGGTATGTGGTGATCCGCGAGGGCAAGCACCTGCTGCCGGTGGCCGAGGCGATGGTGGCCTTTCTCAAGGCGCGCGGCGAGGACCTGTTGAGCGACGCCATCCGCACCCTGCCGCCGCGCCGCAACCGTCATGTCAGCGGCTGAAAAGCGCGGACAACGGAAAGTCGTATAATCTTTTACTTATGGGGAAGTCTAAAACAATAAATTATGGCTTATGGATCGATGGGGGTACAGTGCCCCCCATCGAACATCTAGGGAGAGTCCACCGATGGACCAGTCATCTCGTTACGTCAATCTGGCGCTCAAGGAAGAGGATCTGATCGCCGGCGGCGAGCATGTGCTTTGTGCCTATATCATGAAGCCCAAGGCCGGATATGGCTATGTGGCGACCGCGGCGCATTTCGCCGCCGAGAGTTCGACGGGCACCAACGTCGAGGTCTGCACCACCGACGATTTCACCCGGGGCGTCGACGCCCTGGTCTATGAGGTGGACGAGGCCCGCGAGCTGACCAAGATCGCCTATCCGGTGGCTTTGTTCGACCGCAACATCACCGACGGCAAGGCGATGATCGCCTCGTTCCTGACGCTCACCATGGGAAACAACCAGGGTATGGGCGACGTGGAATACGCCAAGATGCACGATTTCTATGTGCCCGAGGCTTATCGCGCCCTGTTTGATGGCCCGAGCGTCAATATCTCGGCCCTGTGGAAAGTGCTGGGGCGGCCCGAGGTCGACGGCGGTCTGGTCGTCGGCACGATCATCAAGCCGAAGCTCGGCCTGCGTCCCAAGCCCTTCGCCGAGGCCTGCCACGCCTTCTGGCTGGGCGGCGACTTCATCAAGAACGACGAGCCCCAGGGCAATCAGCCCTTCGCCCCCTTGCGCGACACCATCGCCCTGGTCGCCGACGCCATGAGGCGGGCCCAGGACGAGACCGGCGAGGCCAAGCTGTTCTCGGCCAATATCACCGCCGACGATCCCTTCGAGATCATCGCCCGTGGCGAGTATGTGCTGGAGACCTTCGGCGAGAACGCCTCGCATGTCGCCTTGCTGGTCGACGGCTATGTCGCCGGCGCCGCGGCGATCACCACGGCGCGCCGCCGCTTCCCCGATAACTTCTTGCATTATCACCGGGCTGGCCACGGCGCCGTCACCTCGCCCCAGTCCAAGCGCGGCTATACCGCCTTCGTCCATTGCAAGATGGCCCGCCTGCAGGGCGCCAGCGGCATCCACACCGGCACCATGGGCTTTGGCAAGATGGAAGGCGAGTCCAGCGACCGCGCCATCGCCTATATGCTGACCCAGGACGAGGCCCAGGGGCCGTTCTACCGTCAATCCTGGGGCGGCATGAAGGCTTGTACGCCGATCATCAGCGGCGGCATGAACGCCCTGCGCATGCCCGGCTTCTTCGAGAACCTGGGTAATGCCAATGTCATCTTGACCGCCGGCGGCGGCGCCTTCGGCCATATCGACGGCCCGGTGGCCGGGGCGCGGTCGTTGCGTCAAGCCTGGCAAGCCTGGCGGGACGGGGTTCCGGTTCTGGACTATGCCCGCGAGCACAAGGAACTGGCCCGCGCCTTCGAGTCCTTCCCCGGCGACGCCGACCAGATCTATCCGGGCTGGCGCAAGGCCCTGGGCGTCGAGGACACCCGCAGCGCCCTTCCGGCGTAACCGCCTGCCACCAGCCGTCCCGGTTGGACGGCCGGTCAAAGCAGAAGACGCGGAGGCTCTCCCCTCCGCGTCTTTTTTTGAGCTTTTTCGATGGGGCCCGAGATGGGCCTCGACGGGTCAGGTGCGGGCGGCGGCCCTTTGGGCAGTTTTGGCCTTTTGCTTTTGCTCATGCAGCCAAGCCGGAACGGCGAGCAGGGCGACGCCCGACAGCACGATGCCGGTCTTGGCGACCTCGTTGAACTCCTCCGTATAGAAATCAACGAAATACATGGCGAAGACCAGGACCAGATGGAAGGCGTAGACCTGCAGCGAATGGCGGCCAAGGAAGCGCAGGAACTCCATCATGAACAAGCCTTTGAGCACCCAGCCGGCTTTTTGCACGATCGGCGAGGCCGCGTGGGGGCCGCAGATGATCAGCCAGGTCACCAGATAGCCCAGGGCTAAAAAGTTGATCGGATAGATCAGGCTGAAGGTGGTCCGGTGGTCGAGCATCCGGAAGGCCTGGACCACGTGGTCGGGCAGGTAGTCGAAGGTGAAGCCTAGGCGCATCACCATGAAATAGACGACAAGGGCCAGCGAGGTCAGGGCGGGGCCGGGGCGCGAGGCGTCGAACCAGTCGCCGATCTTCAAGGTCCCCTTGGTCAGTCCGGCGCCGATGACCAGACCGGAGACGAAGAGCAACTGCCAGCCCATGGGATTGAAGCCGGCGCGGGTGATGAAATCGGGGGCGACGCTCTGGCCGGCCTCCTCGATGGCAGTGATCAGCAGGGTATGGGCGCCGATCTGGGTCAGCAGCCAGACCGCGATGCTGCCGCCCAGCACCTGAACCCCTTTGCCGTTAAGGGCGAGGCGGATGAGAAAGGGCGTTAGCAGCAGGTACAAGATGTATTGGGGCAGAATATCCATATAGGTCGGCTGGTAGAGCAAGATCAGCGCCCCCATGCCGATGGTCAAAGGATCGCGGAAAAAATCGGCATAGAAGCGTTCCCAGGGCGCGGCGAAGGTCGGAAACACCAAGGGCAGCACAAACAGCAATCCCAGCAGCACAAGGCTGTAGCGATAGAGCAGCCCGGCCCGGGCATAGATCTTGGTGTCCATCTCGAGGCTGCGTCCCTTGAGATAGCCTTTGGCGTAATAGAGCCCAACGATCAACCCGGAGATGAAAACAAACCCCTGGGCATCCTGAACATATCCAAGGGAAGAATGGTTCAACACGCTTATGATCGACCCACCTTGCAGTGTCAGGTGGTTGACCATCATGAAAACGAGGAAATAACCCCGAAATCCATCCAGGATATCTAGTCTTTTCATCTGGCTTCGCCCGCTTTACCGAGGTGTCCCAGCCGGTCCTCCGTCTGGGTCCTTGCGACGTTACTAACGTTGCTTGAAAGCAAGGCGTTCCGGAAAGCGACCGAGAAGGGGAAACAGGGGGGTTCCCCCCGGCCCGGGAAAGCGATTCAAGCGTCGAAATTGTTACAGGATGTTTCGGGCGATTCGAGGGCATTTCGTTGCCCGGTTACCACAAAAAAGCCCCGCCCCCCCGGACAGGGGGCGGGGCCATCGGCGAAGCGGCCGAAGAGGGGCGCCGGGTTATTGCGCCGCGCGGGCGCCTTCCTGCTCGTCGGCGACCCCGGCCAGCTGGCGCAGCAACGCCCAGCGCGAGCGGACATTCTCCTCGGCGGCTTCAAGGAGCATGGCGTAGCGCTCGGGATCGGCGTCGCGGATGATGCGGAAGCGGCCCTCGTTGGCCATATAGTCGCCGATCGGCCGGCTGGGCTGGACACCATCCAGGCTCAGCGCCGGGCCGACGCCCATCTTGCGCGGATCGAAGCGATAGAGCGGCCAATAGCCGGTCTCGATCGCCAGTTTCTGCTGGGACAGGCCGCAGGTCAGGTCATAGCCATGGGCGATGCAGTGGCTATAGGCGATGATCAGCGACGGGCCCTCATAGCTGACGGCTTCCGAGAGCGCCCGCAGGGTCTGATTGTCGCTGGCGCCAAAGGCGATGCTGGCGACATAGACATGGCCGTTGGCCATGGCGATCTGCCCCAGGTCCTTTTTGGGCAGGGCCTTGCCGGCGACCGAGAACTTGGCCGAGGCGCCGATCGGCGTCGATTTGGACTGCTGACCCCCGGTGTTGGAATAGACCTCGGTATCCATCACCAGGATATTGACGTTGCGACCCGAGCTGATGACGTGGTCGAGGCCGCCGTAGCCGATGTCATAGGCCCAGCCGTCGCCACCGACGATCCACACCACCTTTTCCACCAGATAATCGGCCAGCCCTTCCAGGGCCCGGGCTTGCCAGCCGGTCAGACCGCCGAGTTCGGCGCGCAGGGAGACCACGCGCTCGCGCTGGGCGGCGATGGCCGCTTCGTCGTTGTTGGCGGCGTTGGCCACCAGACCGTCGACCAGAACGCCGCTGAGCTGCGGGGCGAGGGCGCCAAGCAGGCGCTTGGCCTCGGAGCGGTGTTGGTCAAGGGCGAGGCGGAAGCCCAGGCCGAATTCGGCGTTGTCTTCAAACAGCGAGTTCGACCACGCCGGCCCCCGGCCATTGGCGTCCTTGGCATAGGGCGAGGTGGGAAGGTTGCCGCCGTAGATCGACGAGCAGCCGGTGGCATTGGCGATCATCAGCCGGTCGCCCCACATTTGGGTCAACAGCTTCAGATAGGGGGTCTCGCCGCAGCCCTGGCAGGCGCCGGAGAACTCGAACAGCGGCGTCATGAACTGGCTGTTCTTGACCGTCGGCCGCAGCGAGGTGCGGGCGACATCGGGCAGATCAAGGAAGATTTCCCAGTTTTCCTTGCAGGCGCTTACCACGTCCTCGCGGGCGTGCATGGTCAGCGAGCGCGCGCCGGTGGCCTTGTCCTTGCCCGGACAGGCTTCCACGCAGATGCCGCAGCCGGTGCAGTCCTCGGGCGAAAGCGCCAGCACATAGGCCGATCCCTTGAGGTCGTCCTTGCCCTTATAGGGGGTGGAGTTCATCGAGGCGGGCAGGGCGGCGGCGGCCTCGGCCGGGACGGCCTTGACCCGCAGGGCGGCGTGTGGGCAGACCATCACGCATTTGTTGCACTGGATGCACAGATCCGCGTCCCAGGAACAAACCTGCTGGGCGATATCGCGCTTTTCCCAGCGCGCGGTTTCGGTCGGCCAGGTGCCGTCGACCGGCATGGCGCTGACCGGCAAGCTGTCGCCCTTGCCCGCCAGCATGACGGCGGTGACATTGCGGACGAAATCGGGGGCGCCGGCGGAGACCAGGGGCGGCAGGGCGTGGCCGGTGAGAACGCCGGGGATCGTCACGCTTTGCAGCCGCGACAGGGTTTGATCGACGGCGGCGAAATTGGCGTCGATTACCTTCTGGCTTTTGCGGGCGTAGGTCTTGGAGATGGCCTTCTTGATCTCCTCGATCGCCTCGTCGCGCGGCATCACCCCCGACAGCGCGAAGAAACAGGTCTGCATGATGGTGTTGATGCGCTGGCCCATGCCCGTTTCCTGGGCAACCTTATTGGCATCGATGACGAACAGCTTGAGATCGCGGTCGATGATCGTCTGCTGAACCGGACGGGGCAGGGCGTCCCACACCGTATCCTTGTCGTGGGGGGAATTGAGCAGCAGCGTCGCGCCGACGGCGGCGGTTTCCAGCACATCGACCTTGTCGAGGAAGCTGAAGTGATGGCAGGCGATGAAATCGGCCTCGTCGATCAGATAAGGCGCGCGGATCGGGCGCGGCCCGAAGCGCAGGTGGGAAATGGTGATCGCCCCGGATTTCTTGGAATCATAGACGAAATAGCCCTGACCGTGGATGGTCGGAGAGTCCGAGATGATCTTGATCGAGTTCTTATTGGCGCCCACCGTGCCATCGGCGCCCAGACCGAAGAACACCGACCGCTTGATATCGGCGCTTTCGATGCGGAACGAGCGATCGACGCTCAGCGACAGATGGGTGACGTCGTCCTCAATGCCGACGGTGAAGGCCTGCTTGGGATTGGCCTTGGCCAGTTCATCGAAGATCGCCTTGACCATCGCCGGGGTGAATTCCTTCGACGACAGGCCATAGCGCCCGCCGATCACCGCCGGATCGACGATGCCGGCGCGCAGACCCAGGGCCTTGGCCCGGGCGAGGGCGCCGACGACATCAAGGTACAGCGGCTCGCCGATGGCGCCCGATTCCTTGCAGCGGTCGAGCACGGCGATGGCGCGGACGGAAACCGGCAGGGCGGCGACGAAGGCGTCGACCGAGAAGGGGCGGAACAGCCGGACCTTGACGACGCCGATCTTCTCGCCGCGCGCCACCAGCCAGTCGACGGTCTCGGCGACGGTTTCGGCGCCCGATCCCATGATGACGACGACGCGTTCGGCCTGGGGATGGCCGACGTAATCAAACAATCCGTAGCGGCGGCCGGTCAGGGCGGCGAGGCGGTCCATATAGGACTGCACGATGGCCGGGCAGGCGTCATAGAACGGATTGCGCGCCTCCTGGGCCTGGAAGAAGGTGTCGGGGTTCTGGGCCGTGCCGCGGGTGACGGGGGTGTCGGGCGTCAGCGCCCGGGCGCGGTGCGCCGCCACCAGATCGTCGTCGATCATCGCGTGCAGATCGTCGTCGGTCATCAGCTCGATCTTGTTCACCTCGTGCGAGGTGCGGAAGCCGTCGAAAAAGTGCAGGAAGGGGATGCGGCTTTCCAGGCTCGCTCCGTGAGCGACGCTGGCCAGATCATGGGCCTCTTGGACCGAGGCCGAGGCGAGGATGGCGAAGCCGGTCTGCCGGCAGGCCATGACGTCGGACTGGTCGCCAAAGATCGACAGGGCATGGGTGGCCAGGGTGCGCGCCGTGACATGCATGCAAAACGGCGTCAGCTCGCCGGCGATCTTGTACATATTGGGGATCATCAACAGCAGCCCCTGGGAGGCCGTGAAGGTGGTGCCCAGCGAGCCGGTCTGGATGGCGCCGTGACAGGCGCCGGCGGCGCCGCCCTCGGACTGCATCTCGACGACTTGCGGAACGGCGCCCCAGATGTTGGTCAGGCCTTTCGCCGACCATTCGTCGGAAAGCTCGCCCATGGTCGAAGACGGGGTAATCGGATAGATGACGGCCACCTCGCTCACACGATAAGCGACCGAGGCGCAAGCCTCGTTGCCGTCGATGGCGACCATTTTCCGTACGGACATAGGGAACGCTCCTCCTTCGATCGATGCCGGCTCATCGGCCGGGCGTCGTTGTTTGGGTCGGAATGCGGGGTAGGCGGGGTCTGCCGTCCCTCCCCCGGATCTCGGGGGCGGCGGGCGACCGAACTCTTTCCCGGAGCGCTGTCGCGTCTCCAGGACGCCTGAGCCCACCTCTGCAAAAGGGCCCTGACCATTGTAGCGAAACTGTAGAAGTTCTTTATCAGTAATAAGTCTTTTCCCAGGAATTGGGCAAGAAACATGGGTGACTGGCCAACTGTATTTTTAATAATAAATCAAAATAGTATATTACTAAATTAGTGGGACATAAAACCGCCGCGACTCTCGGCCGCCGCCATTCCCGGGACGCTTCCGGCCGCTCTCCGGGGCCGTCCCCGTCCGCTCCTTGACTATCGCTTGAGGAAGTCCATTTCGCCGCCCGCGCTAAGTGTCTGAAAAACGTGGACCGAAGCGGCCCGAAATGATAGTCGTTCGCAAATCTGCGGAAAGCCGCAGGGCCCATTATTCAAAAGCGAGGGGGGCTCGCCCCCTGTCGGGGGAGGCGGGGCGAAGGCGGGTTTGCGTGACGGATGTGAAAGACTCCCTTGATCTGTTCCTTCGGCATCGAAGGGCTTTGATCGATTATGCTACCCCAATTGTCGGCGACTCGATGCGGGCCGAGGATGTGGTTCAGGAGGCATGGTTGCGATTCGATTCGGCCTCGCCTTCGCCGACATCCACCGAAGCCGGGCGCGGGACGGCCCTCGAACGCCCCGTCGGCTACCTATACAAGATCGTGCGCAATCTCGCGGTGGACCTGTCTCGGCGACTGAAACGGGAGGCCTGGATGGGCGATGGCGGGGCCAGTCTGGACGGGGTGGCGGCCGGCGCCCCGTCGCCCGAACAAGAGGCGATCGGCCGCGACGACCTGCGCGCCGTCGCCCAGGCCCTGGCCAGCCTGCCGCCCCGCACGCGGACCGCTTTTGATCTGCACCGCTTCGAAAATTGCACCTTTGCCGAAATCGGCCAGCGCCTGGGCATCTCGCAGACCCGCGCCCATAGCCTAGTCCACGAGGCTTTGGCCCATTGCCTCGATCACCTCGATCGGAGTTCAAAGCTTTGATCGAAAAAAACAATGGGGGAAAGCCCGGGGCCGTTCGTCTAACCAAGGAGGGGATGGAGGATCGTCCCGCATGCGCAAAAAGCAGGGAGACGGCGATGGCCGTGGGGGCCGCCGGGGATAGTCGAGAGGATGCGGCGCGGGATCGCCTGATCGCCGAGGCGACGGCGCGGTTCCTGCGTTTGCGAACCGATCCCGCCGATGCGGCCGGGCGCGCCGATCTCGCGCGCTGGCTGGCGGCTTCGCCCCGTCATGGCGAGGTGTGGCGCGCGCTGGAGCGCACATGGCGGGCGACGGGACTGCTCGGCCCGCTCGCCGCCCCCCAATCGGCCCCGTCGCCGGTTCGCCGTCCCGCCCGCCCGTCCAAACGGGCGCGCCGGCTGACGGCCTTCGCCTTGGCCGCGTCGCTGGCCCTGGGGATCGGCGCGCTGGTCGGCGGGCCTTTGTGGCCGGGCGCCGATTACCGGGCCGGGGCGGCGGGGATCGCCGCGATCGTCTTGGAGGACGGCTCGCGGGTTCGGCTCGATGCCGGAAGCGCGCTTGATGTCGCCTATGGTCCCGATCGGCGCGAGGTGGCCTTGCGCGACGGTCCGGCCTTCTTCGAGGTCGAGCCCGATACGGCGCGGCCCTTCGTCGTGCGGGCGGGCGCGGTGGAGGTCACGGTCACCGGCACCGCCTTCGCCATCGATGTCTCGGCGAGCGAGGTTGGCGTCA
Organism: Rhodospirillum rubrum ATCC 11170; assembly: GCF_000013085.1. Lineage (NCBI taxonomy): Bacteria > Pseudomonadati > Pseudomonadota > Alphaproteobacteria > Rhodospirillales > Rhodospirillaceae > Rhodospirillum > Rhodospirillum rubrum. Next base: position 2,787,512 of record NC_007643.1, on the reverse strand, counting down.
GTGTCGAGCATGGCGGCGTTCGCGTGGTTTCGGCCGGGCGGAGCGCCCTGTTGGCGCCGGGGGAGCGGATGCGCATCGCCAAGGCCGATGGCGCGGTTGTGCGCGACCGCGTGCCGCTTTCGGCCATCGGCCCCTGGCGGCGTGGCCGGTTGCTGGTCGAGGATCGGGCCTTGTCCGAGGTGGTCGAGGCGGTGGAGCGCCATTTCGCCGGGGCGATCATCCTTGGCGATGGGGCAATGGCCGAACGGCGGGTCACCGGCGTCTTCGATCTTGGCGATCCCGAGCGGGCGCTGCGGGCGGCGGTGGAGCCTTTGGGCGGAGAAATCCGCCGGCTCGGCCCCTGGCTTTTGATGGTTTCCGGACCCTCCGATCCGCGCTAACGCGGCTTTCGGGAAAAAGTTCCTAAAAAAACGAGGATTTTCTGAAGAATGCTTCGGCTGCGTCGTCTCTTTCCCACAAGCGCATGCGAACAAGTCGCATTATCGCTTTTAGTATGGGATGGCGAGGGTATCCAAATGAGGCATGAGGGAAGGGTGGGGCGGACCGGGCGACGGGCCGCCCTGGTGGCCGGGGCGTCGGTCGCGGTCTTGGTGATGGGAGGGGTGGGGGCCGCCGGCGCGGCGTCAGCGCCGCAGGTTTCGCAAGCGGCGGCGGTGCGGTCGTTTGATATTCCCGCCCAGTCGCTGGCCGGGGCCCTGACCCTGTTTGGCGATCAGGCGGGGGTGCAGATCGCCGCCGAAAGCGCCGTGGTCGCCGGGCGGGCGGCGCCGGCGGTCAGCGGCGCCATGGCGCCCGAGGAGGCGTTGCGCCGATTGCTGGCGGGCAGCGGGCTGCTGTGGCGCTTCACCGATGCGACGACGGTTGTGCTGGAAAAGCCGGCGGCGGCCGGCGGGGTGACCGTGGCCGATCCGGTGACGGTCGAGGCCGCCCCCTTGCGCCAATCGCCGACCGGGCCGGTCGCCGGTTTCGTCGCCGAACGCTCGATCACGGCGACCAAGACCGATACGCCGATCGTCGAGACTCCGCAGGCGATCGCCGTGGTCACCGCCGATCAGATGGACAAGCGCGCCGTTCAGAACGTCGGTCAGGCGCTTGGCTATGCCGCCGGTGTCGTCGCCCAGCCCAGCGGCGCCGATGCCCGTTACGATGTGCCGCAGATCCGCGGGTTCTCGGTGGCCGAGGGTCAGTATCTGAACGGTCTGCGCATCATGCGCGGCTTCGGCGCGCCGTCGGTCGAGGTCTATGGCCTGGAGCGGATCGAGGCCCTGCGCGGTCCGTCTTCGGTTCTGTATGGGCAGGCGAGCCCGGGCGGCCTGCTCAATATGATCAGCAAGCGCCCGGTCGATGAGGCCTTTGGCGAAATCACCGTCGAGGCCGGCAGCGAAAAGCGCTTCCAGGGCGGCTTCGATCTCGGCGGACCGATCGCCGATGATCTGCCTTTGACCTATCGCCTGACCGGTGTGGTCCGCGACAGCGGCACCCAGATGGATCACATCGACGACGACCGTTATTTCCTGGCGCCGGCGGTGACCTGGAAGAGCGACGATCAGGCGACGCGGGTCACCTTGCTGACCCAGGTTCAGCACGATCGCTCGGGATCGCCGCTGGGATTGCCGCTGGCTGGAACGCTCTATGACAATCCCTTGGGCAAGCTGTCGCGCGACCTTTATCTGGGCGAGCCCGATTTCGACGAGTCCGCGCGCACCCAATGGAGCTTGGGCTATGAGGCCGAGCGGCGGGTCAATGATCAGGTGACGCTGCGTCAAAACGCCCGCTACATGGCGCTCGATTGGGATTACCAGGGCCTGTATTACGCCGGTTTGGCCAGCGACAACCGCACGGCCTATCGCGGGACCTCCTATCAGAACGAGGACCTCGATACCGTCAATGTCGACACCCAGGGCGAGGTGACGCTGGGCACCGGGCCGCTTGCCCATACGGTTCTGGGCGGCGTCGATGTGCGCTATTTCGACGCCCACACCAAGTCGCTGTTTGGCTCGGCGCCGTCGATCGACATCTATAACCCGGTCTATGGTCAGGCGATCGCCGCCCCCACCGGCAGCGCCACCGACAAGACCCAACGGATGACCCAGGTCGGGCTTTATGTCCAAGATCAGATCCGCTGGCACGACTGGCAACTGACCGCCGGCCTGCGCCACGACGTGGCGACCATCCGCACCAAGATCAAAGGTAAGGGCGGCGGCAAGCAGGACGACGCCGCGACCACCGGCCGCGTCGGCCTGTCCTATATCTTCGATTTCGGTCTGGTGCCCTACCTCAGCTATTCGACCTCGTTCGATCCGCAGACCGGCACGGCGGCCCCGCAACGCGGCGGCGGCAATTTCGATTCCAGCCAAGGGCGCCAGTACGAGGCCGGGATGAAATTCCAGCCCAAGGGCTACAACAGCTTCCTGGCGGCGTCGCTTTTCGATCTGACCCAGACCAACGTGAAGTCGAGCGACCCGCTCTATAGCGGCTATAGCGTCCAAACCGGCGAGATCACCGTTCAGGGCTTTGAACTCGAAGCCCTGGCCAGCCTCTACGAGGGGCTGAATCTCAGCGCCAGCTACACCCTGCAAGAGGCCGAGATCACCGGCGGGGCGGCCAGCGAAAAGGGCAACCGGCCGGCCAATGTGCCAAGCCAGACGGCCTCGCTGTGGGTGGATTACACCATCCAACCCCAGAGCGCGGTGGGGAAGCTGGGCTTGGCCGGCATCGGCCTGGGCGGCGGCGTGCGCTATGTCGGCGAACGCTATGGCGACAACGCCAACACCATCAAGCTCGAGTCCAACACGGTTTTCGACGCCGAGATCGGTTACGAGCGCGAAACCTGGAAGGTCGCGCTCAATCTGAACAACCTGACCGATGAGGACACCATCGGCACCTGCACGGCCTTTGGCTGCTACTACGGCGACGGACGGACCGTCGTCGGTAAACTCACCTATCGCTGGTAAGGACCGCCATGGACAAGACCCCGCGGAAATCCTCTGGAGCGCGTCTCTGGTTCCTTGTGCATTCCTGGATGGGATTGCCGTTGTGGGCCTATGTCTTCTTTCTGTGCTTCACCGGCACCCTGGCCTCGGTCAGCCACGAGATCATGTGGCTGATCGATCCGGAGGTGCGGGCGGGCGCCAGCGGCGATCCGGCTCCGGCCAGCGCCCTGATCGCCGCCGCCGAGGCCGCCGCCCCGGGGTCGCGCGCCCTGTCGGTTGGTTGGGGCGCCGATTACATGGCGGCGACGGTGCGTCTAGGCCTTGAGAACGGCCTTTACGCCATGGCCTATGTCGATCCGGTCAGCGCCACCCTGCGCGGCATCGGTTCGGATAACCCCTTGCCGGTCTTCCTGCGCGCCCTGCATGGCTGGCTGCTGTCGCCGTGGACGGGCGGCTATCCCTGGGGGTGGTATCTGGTGGCGGTGATGGCGATTCCGCTGCTTGGATCGGTCGTTACCGGCATGGTCGTTTACAAGCGCTTCTGGCGGGCCTTCTTCACCCGCCCCAAGCTGCGCACCGGCAAGGGCGCCCGGGTTCTCCTTGGCGATCTTCACCGGCTTGGCGGGGCGTGGTCTTTGTGGTTCGTGCTGCTAATCGGCGTCACCGGCCTGTGGTTCCTGGTTCAGGCGGCGATCGTCGATCTGCGCGGCGCGCTTGATCCCGGGGCGCCGCTGGTGGTCATCGACCGGGCCGATCTGCCCAAACGGGCCCCGGGCGAGCATCCGCCGCCGGCCGAGGTCGACGCGGCTTTGGCCGCCGCCCAGGCCACCCATGCGGGTGGGCGGGTTACCGCGCTTTATTTCCCCGGCACCGCCTTTGATCCGATCTATGCCTATGGCAGCGGCCGGGTGCCGCTCCTGTCGGATGTGACCTATGTCCATCCGCGCACGGCGGAGGTGCTTTATAGCAAAAAGGGCGGAGACTCCGGGCCCCTGGGCTTGGCCTCGCAGATCCTGCGGCCGCTCCATGTCGGCGATTTCGGCGGCCCCGGAGCCCTGGGGCTGGCGATCAAGGGGGTGTGGTTCCTCTTCGGCTTGATTTTGTCGATGCTGATCTTTTCGGGGATGCTGATCTGGAGCAAGCGCACCGTTCGCGCCACCCTCGAGATGCGCCAAGGCGCTAAGCTTGGGGAGAGCCCCTCCCATGCGTAAGCTCTGGCACCGCTCGAAATTCCATCTCAGCGCCCTGATGCTGTTTCTTCCGGCGTTCTATTTCGCCCAGCAGCACGGGGCCTTTTCCACCGCCACCGCCGTCGGCGCCATGCCGGCGACGGCCCCCGCCGCCGTTGCCTTGGGGCCGTGGCGCGTGGCGGTCAGCGCCATGCCCGGCCTGCCGGAACCCGGGGCCGACGGCGCCCTGCGCCGTTTCATCTTGGTCAAGATCGTAGAAGGCGATGTCGACACCATCCGCGGCAGTTTCCTGCGGATCGGCAAGCCGCGCAATATCCGCACGCTTGGCGCGCTGGCTTACGGCAATCCCCATTTCGCCATGGCTCAGGTGCCCGTTCCCGAGGGTCTGACCGGCAAGGAAGAGCTGTGGCTGACCATCGAGGGGTGGGACGGCACCCTTCACCAAACGTCCTGGCCGCTCGCCGCCGTGACCGGCCAGGGAGCAGACCAAGAGACCAAGGAAGGGAACCGGTGATGAAACGTATTTTTCCGATGTCCTCCTGGGCGATCGCCCTGGGTGGGCTGGGCGCCGCCCTTGTGTCGCCCTCGCTCGCCCTGGCCCATTATCCGCTGTGCAGCTGCGAGATGGCCGACGCCCAGACGGTGCGCTGCACCGGGGGCTTCTCCGATGGCTCGGGCGCGCCGGGGGTGACGCTCGATGTCATTTCCTATGACGAGCAGGTTCTGGTCGCCGGCAAGCTCGGGGCCGATTCGACCCTGGTCTTTCCCAAGCCGGCCAGCGAGTTCTACGTGCTGTTCGATGCCGGCCCCGGCCATACGGTCGAAATCGAACACGCCGACATTCATTGACGGTGGCCCCGATGCACAGACAAAGGGTCGCCGCCGCCGGGGCGGGACGCGAGGCGGGGTGGGTGGCCCTGGCCGCCCTGGTTATCGTTGTCGCCGCCGCCTCGTGGATCGGTCTGCGTGGACAAACCCCCGAGGCGGCCGCCCTCGCGCCCTATCAGATCGACGCGCGGACGGCGCTGACCCCGGCTGAACAGGGGATTTTCGCCGATCTGCGTCTGGTCGCCCTGGAACTCGACCGCACCGCCCCTTTGCCCGGACCCGATGAGCTGGGCGCGGAAGGGTTGCCGCCCTTCGTCGCCGATGCCAGTTGGCGGGCGCGCGGCGGCCATCGCTGGCACGCCGTGGACGGCGGCTATGTCGGCCTCAGCGCCTACGCCGAGGTCGCCGCCTCGATGGTTCTGCGCCTGGAGGGCGAGGGGGCCGAGGTCTGGCTCAAACCCACCCATACCCCGCCGGCCGGGCTCGATGAGGCGACGCTGATCGCCGAGGGCTGGAAGCAGGCCGTTACCTCATTTTCCGCCGGAGTCACCCGATGAACCGTCGCCGTTTCCTGTCGCTCGCCGCCGCCACCGCCGGCAGCGCCGCCCTGCCGGCCCGATCCGTTTTCGCCGCCGACCGTCCGCGCATCGGGGTGACGCTCCATCCCTATTATTCCTATGTCGCCCATATAGTCGGCGAGGCGGCCGAGGTGGTGCCGATCATCCCCGCCGGCTTCAATCCCCATGCCTATGAGCCCCGGCCCGAGGATATCCGCCGCATTGGCACGCTTGACGTTCTGGTGGTCAACGGCATCGGCCACGATGATTTCGCCGGCCGCATGGTCGCCGCCTCGGAACGGCCCGATCTGCCGCTGATCGAGGCCAATGCCGAGGTGCCGCTGCTCGCCGCCTCGGGCGCCAATGCCCGCACTGGCGCGGCGGGCAAGGTGGTCAATCCCCATACCTTCTTGTCGATCACCGGGTCGATCCAGCAGGTCTATACCATCGCCCGCGCCCTGGGCGAGCGGGTTCCCGATCGGGCCGAGGTGTTCAACGCCAATGCCCGGGCCTATGCCAAGCGCCTGCGCGGCCTGCGGGCGGCGGCCCTGGCCAAGCTGGCCGGGGCGCCCGAGGTCGGCTTGCGGGTGGCGACCATCCACGACGCCTATAATTACCTGCTGCGCGAATTCGGCCTGGAGGTCGCCGCCGTGGTCGAACCGGCCCATGGCATCGAACCGAGCCCGGCGCAATTGGCCGAAACCATCGCCACGCTGCGCCGCCTGGATGTGCAGGTGATCTTCTCGGAGCTGAATTTCCCCAGCCCCTATGTCGAGACCATCCGCCGCGAAACCGGCATCGCCCTGTATGCCTTCTCGCATATCTCGACGGGCGCCTATACCGCGAGCCTGTTCGAGGAAGAGACCGGGCGCAATCTCGATACCCTGGTCCGCGCCATGCTGGAGGCCAAGGGGTGAGCGGTCCGTCGATCGAAATCAGCGGACTGAGCTTGGCTTTGGGCGGCACCTCGATCCTGGAGGACGTGGCGCTGCGGGTGGCGCCGGGGACGATCCAGGCGGTGGTCGGTCCCAATGGCGGCGGTAAGTCGTCGCTGGTGTCGGCCCTGCTCGGGCTGATGCCCCATCGCGGGACGATCGATATCGACTGGCCGGGCGATCGCCCCGGCGTGCTGGCCTATGTTCCCCAATCCCTGGCCTTCGATCCCGGTCTGCCGATGACCGTCAGCGATGTTCTGGCGGTGATGTGCCAGCGCCGCCCGGCCTTTCTCGGCCCCGCGCGCCGCCTTGCCGGGCGCTATGACCAGGCTTTGGAGCGGGTGGGGATGGCGGGCAAGCGTCATCGGCGCTTCGGCGCGCTGTCGGGGGGCGAGCGCCAAAGGGTTCTGCTGGCCCAGGCACTGATCCCCGACCCCGATCTGGTGATCCTTGATGAGCCGATGACGGCGCTTGATGAAGCCGGAGCCGTGATCTTCGAGGATGTTCTGGCCGGGTTCCGGGCGCGCGGCGTCACGGTTTTATGGGTGGAGCACGACCTGGGGGCGGTGCGCCGGCTGGCCGATCACGCCTGCGGCTTGAACCGCGCGGTTCTGTTCAATGGGCCGCCCTCGGCCGTTCTGGCGGCCGAGCGCCTGCTGGCGCTGTTCTCCGCCCCGTCTCAGCGCTCCCTGCGGGAGGCCCTATCGTGAGCTTCGAAGCGCTGCGCGCCGTCGTCCAGGGCTGGGCGGCGGCGGGATTGCTGCCCGCCGGGCTGACCTATGGCTTCCTGGTCAACGCCCTGATCGCCGCCCTGATCGCCGGTCCGGTGCTGGGTGGCCTGGGAACCCTGGTGGTGACCAAGCGTCTGGCCTTTTTTTCCGAGGCGGTCGGCCATGCCGCCCTGACCGGGGTGGCCATCGGCATCTTGCTGGGCGAGCCCTATACCGGGCCCTATGCCAGCCTGTTTGGCTATTGCCTGTTGTTCGCCCTGCTTGTCGCCTTCTTGCGCAATCGCACCGGCTTGGCCACCGAGACGCTGATCGGCGTGTTCTTGTCGGTGTCGTTGGCGCTGGGCGCCAGCCTGCTGCTGATGCTCTCGACCCGGGTCAACGTCCATATCCTGGAAAACGTGCTGTTTGGCTCGGTGCTGACCGTCGATGACCGCGATCTCGGCGTGCTGCTGGTCGTCGGGCTGGGGGTGAGCGTTGTCGGTTTGCCGCTGTTCAACCGCCTGATGCTGGGCGGCTTCAACCCGGCCCTGGCCCAGGTGCGCGGCGTGCGGGTGGTCTTTCTGGATTATCTGTTCCTGATGCTGGTCACGGTGGTGACGGTGGCTTCGGTGAAGATCATCGGCGCCATTCTGGTTGGCGCCCTGCTGGTCATTCCGGCGGCGGCGGCGCGGGTGGCGGCACGCTCCCTGCGTGGATTTTTCCTGCTCAGCATCGTCTTCGCCACGCTGTCGGCGGTGGCCGGGATCCTGATCCCGGTGCATTTCGACCTGCCCATTCCCTCGGGCGGCGCCATCATCCTGGCCGCCGGCCTTCTTTTCCTTGGGGCGTCCGTCGCCCGCATGCTGTCGCGGAGCAAGCCGTCATGAAGATCCTCGCCCTTTTCCTTTCCCTGATCGCTTTCACTCTGCCCTCGGCCGCCCGCGCCGAAGCGGTGATCCTGGCCGGTCATCCGTTGACGGCGGGATTGGCCGGCGCCCTGCTTGATGGTACGGCGGTGAGCCTGCGGGTGGTGGTGCCGGCCGCCCTGCCGATGGGCCGGCAGGCGGCTTTCCTGGCCGGGCGTGGGGAAAAGGCGCTGGCCGAGGCCGCCCTGGGCGCCGAGGCGGTGGTGTCGCTGCGCTCGCTGTGGCCCGAGGATCCGCTGTTTCCCATGGCGCGGCGGACCAATATCCGCCTGGTCGAGATCGACGCCGGCCGGCCGGTCGATGGCGCCTTGCCCGGGGTCGCCGCCGTGCGCGCGCCCTCGGCCGGGGCCCTGGGAGCGGCTTTGGGCATCCCGGCGCCGGCCCTGGCGCCGGCCGCCCCGGCGCCCTGGCTGTCGGCGAACGCCCTGGGGCGGATGGCCGATATCCTGGCCGCCGACCTGCGGCGCTTGCATCCCGAGGCCGCCCCGCGAATCAGCGCCAATCTTGACGGCCTGAAGCGCGCCCTGCTCGCCCAATCGGCGCGGGCGGCCCAGGCCTTCGCCGGCCTTGCCGATCCTGGCGTGGTGTCGCTCAGCGACCGCTTCGCCGCCCTGACGCCCGATCTGGGGCTGGATGCGCGCGCCAGTGTCGCCCTGGATGACCGTGAATGGACGCCCGAACGGACTCGGATCCTTGGCGATTTCCTGGTGGGCGAGGCGGTGCGGGTGGTTCTCGCCCATCGCCCGCCGCCGGCCGAGGTGGGGGCGGCGATCAGCGGGGCGGGGGCGAAGCTGGTGATCCTGGACAGCCTGGAAAGCGGTCCGCCGGTCGATGTTCCGGTGGCTTTCGCATCGATCATCGACGCCCTGCTGGCGGCCTTTCCGGCCGATGGCCTTTAAGGGCGTTCAAAAAGGAATTATGCAACCGATGGTTTTTGAGTCACACTTGGCGACGGGAGATAAAAAACCGACGGGAGGATAAACCCATGTCCAATGCCCTCGCCACCCTCGCTTCGCCAGCCGATGACATCGCCTTTTATGAAGAGCGCCTGCGCGCCGCCATGCTAACGGGCGATCTCAAGGGTCTTGAAACCTTGCTTGCCGATGATCTCGCCTTTGTCGATCACACGGGATGCGTGAAAACCAAGCAAACCCATCTTGAGCCTTATCGCGCCGGGCTGCTCAAGCTGTCGCGCCTGGATCTTTCCGACGCCGTGGTCCGCGCCGCCGGCGAGGACGGCCGGGTGGTGGTGGTGCGCGCGGTGACGGCGGGCGTCTATGACGGCGAGGCCTTCACCGAAACCTTGCGCTTTACCCGGATATGGCGGCGCACCCAGGGCCCGGCGGGCTGGAAGTTGGTCGCCGGTCATTGCAGTGTTATCCTCTGACCACGCTTTTCCTGTGGGGCAAGGGCGGCGGGGAGCGGGATGGAAACCGGCGGGGCCGAGGCATCCAATGGTGGAGATCGGCGTTTCCCCGGCGCCTCGTCCCGCCGCCCCCCCCGTTCGGATGAAAAGGGTCCTTGATGAAATCCGCTCTCGCTCGCCTTGCCTGTGCGCTTGTCCTGGGATTGACCACGGCCGCTGCCGCCCGGGCCGATGTGGTGGTGTCTTCAAAGATCGACACGGAAGGCGGGGTGCTGGGCAATATCATGCTGCTGGCCCTTGAGGCCCACGGCATCAAGACCGAGGATCGCTTGCAGCTTGGCGGAACGCCGGTGGTGCGCAAGGCGATCACCGCCGGGGAAATCGACCTGTATCCCGAATATACCGGCAATGCCGCCTTCTTCTTCAATAAGGCCGATGATCCGCTGTGGAAGGACGCGGCCCAGGGCTTCGCCACCGCCAAGGCCTTGGATTACGAGGCCAATCACATCGTTTGGCTGACCCCGGCCCCGGCCAATAACACCTGGGCGGTGGCCTTGCGCCGCGATCTGGCCGAGGCCGAGACAATCACCAGCTTTTCGGACTTCGGAAAATGGGTGGCCGGTGGCGGTCGGGTGAAATTGGCGGCCTCGGCGGAATTCGTCAATTCCGCAGCCGCCCTGCCGGCCTTTCAAAAGGCCTATGGCTTCACCCTTACCCCCGAGCAGTTGATCGTGCTGTCGGGTGGCGATACGGCCGCGACCATCAAGGCGGCGGCGGACCAGACCAATGGCACCAATGCGGCGATGGTCTATGGCACCGATGGCGGCATCGCCGCGTCCGATCTGGTGGCCTTGAGCGATGACAAGGCGGTGCAGCCGGTCTATGCCCCGGCGCCGATCGTCCGCGAGGAAACCCTGAAGCGCCATCCCGAGATCGAGCCGATCCTGGCGCCGATCTTCGCCGCCCTTGATCTGGAAACCCTCCAAGCCCTCAACGCCCGGGTTCAGGTGGGCGGCGAGCCGGCCCGGGCGGTGGCCAAGGACTTTCTGACCAGCCACGGGTTGCTTCCCTAGATCAGGATGATTTCAGGTCTGATCGACCTGAAATCTGAATCCTGATCTCAATCTAAATGTTAGAGCGGGATCTTAGGCGAAAACCGCGCACACTTTTCGCCATCCCGCTCTAGGGGTCCTTGATGGGGATATCCCTTGATCGGCCGGGGATCATCGTCGCCCTGGTGCTGGGGGCCGCCTTGGCCGGCCCGCCGTTCATGACCCTGCGGGCGAACCGGATCGCCAGCGGCAAAGGGGTGGCGTTGTTCGACGCGCTGCCCTGGGGCGCGGCGGCCGGCATTGTCGCCCTCGCCGTGATCGTCGGCGGCGTCGCCTTGCTGGCGCGGCGGCCGCTGGCCCGCCTGGGCGCTGCGGTGATCGGCGGAGGGGTGGGAATGCTGGCCGTCGGCTGGGCGGCCGAAGGCCTGACCCAGGCGGGCAATCCCTATGCCCGCATCGCCCCGGCCGGCGGCTTCTGGCTGCTGGTGCTGGCCTGTTTGCTGCTGGGGACCGATGCCCTGGTCCGCCTGAGGCCGGGACCGCTGGCCCGGCTGCTGGCCCTTGGCGCCCTGTTTGGCGCTTTGGGCCTGCTGCTGGCCTCGGGGCAGTGGGACGGGGTGTCGGTTCTTAAGGAATACGCCAATCGCGCCGATGCCTTCTGGCGCGAGGCTCGCACCCATCTCGCCCTCGCCCTCGGGGCGGTGGCGGTCGCCTGCGCTGTTGGCCTGCCCTTGGGGGTGCTGTGCCACCGGGTGGCTTGGCTGCGCGGCATGGTCTTGCAGGGGCTGACGATCATTCAGACCATTCCCAGCATCGCGTTGTTTGGGATTTTGATGGCGCCGCTCGGCTGGTTGGCCGCCCATGTGCCGGCGATCGCCGCCCTGGGCGTGCGCGGCATCGGCGCCACGCCGGCTTTGGTCGCCCTGATCTTGTACGCCTTGCTGCCGGTGGTCGCCAATACGGTGGTCGGTCTGGCCCAGGTGCCCGCCGCCACCGTGGACGCGGCGCGCGGCATGGGCATGGGGCGCGGTCGCCTCCTGCGCGAGGTGGAACTGCCGCTCGCCCTGCCGGTGATCCTAACCGGGGTGCGCATCGTGCTTGTTCAGGCGATCGGTTTGACCACCGTGGCCGCCCTGATCGGCGGCGGCGGCTTTGGCACCTTCGTTTTTCAAGGCGTTGGTCAGGCGGCGATGGATCTGGTGCTGCTGGGCGCCCTGCCTACTGTCGCCCTGGCCTTCGGCGCCGCCGTGATCCTTGACGCCTTGATCGAGGGGGCGCGGCGCGGCGGCGGCGCCCCCACCCCTGGCGTCGGGAGACGGTGATGCCCCAGCCGATGATCGTGCTTGACCATCTGACCAAACGCTTCGCCGAGACCACCGTGGTCGATGACGTGTCGCTGGGCATCGACGAGGGAACGGTGCTGACCGTGGTCGGCACCTCGGGATCGGGGAAATCGACGTTGCTGCGCCTGATCAACCGCCTGATCGAACCGACGGCGGGGCGGGTTCTGATCGGCGGCGTCGATACGGCGACCCTGGCCGGCGACGATCTGCGCCGGCGCATCGGCTATGTCATCCAGGGCTATGGCCTGTTCCCCCACCGCACGGTGGCCGAGAACATCGCCACCGTACCACGCCTGCTGAAATGGCCGCGCCCGCGCATCGATGTCCGCGTCAGGGATCTGCTGGCGGCCTTTCAGCTTGATCCGGCCGAGCATGCAACGAAGTTCCCCCATCAGCTTTCGGGCGGCGAGCAACAAAGGGTGGGGGTGGCCCGCGCCCTGGCCGCCGAACCGGCGCTGTTGTTGATGGATGAACCCTTCGGTGCCTTGGATCCCTTGATCCGCGGCAAGGCCCAGGATGATCTGCGCGCCCTGCAGCGGCGCTTCGGGACAACGGTGCTGCTCGTCACCCACGATATGGAAGAGGCCTTTCGCCTGGGCGACCGGGTGGCGGTGATGGACCGCGCCCGCGTGCTGCAATGCGCCCCGCCGGCCACGCTGCTGACCCGGCCCGCCGATGCCTTCGTCGAGCGGCTGATCGGCGGCGCCGACCGGCCCTTTCGTCTGCTCGATCTGCTGTCGGTGGAGGCCGCCCTTGAGCCGGGATCGGCCGAGGGGCCGCCTTTGGCGGCGGGCGCCAGCCTGCGCGACGCGCTCTCCGCCCTGGCCTGGAGCGGCCGGCCCGCAATGGCGGTAACCGATGCCGAGGGACGGGTGCTGGGCAAGGTCAGCCTGGGCGGCATCCTGGCCCATGCCCGGGGGGCGACCGGGGACGTGGGCGTGCCGCCGGCCGAGGCCGAACCGGCGCGCGGGACGCGATGACGGCGTGGCGATGGATCGGCCGGCTGCTGCCGCGCCTGCTGGCCCTGGGCGTGCTTGCCGGCTTCCTGGCCCGCCCGGCCGCCTTCGCCCCGCTTTTCGCGCCGCTGGCCGAGAACGGCGCGCCGGCGATCTATACCCAAAGCCCGCTGCTTGGCCTGACGCTCGATCATCTGCGCATCGTCGCCCTGGCCGCCACGCTCAGCACCCTGATCGCCCTGCCGCTGGCGGTGATCGTCACCCGGCGGGCCGGGCGGGCGTTCTTTGGCCTGTCGCGCGCCCTGGTCAACCTGGGCCAGACTTTTCCGCCGGTGGCGGTTCTGGCGGTGATGGTGCCGCTGGTCGGCTTCGGAGCCAAGCCGGCGCTGATCGCGTTGTTTCTGTATGGGCTTTTGCCGATCTTCGAAAATACCCTGGCCGGGCTGACCCAGGTTCCCGCTGCCGTTCTCGACGCGGCGCGCGGCATGGGCATGGGGCCGCTGACCCGCTTGGTTCGCATCGAGCTCCCCTTGGCCTTGCCGCTGATCCTGGAAGGGATCAGGGTGTCGACGATCATCAATCTGGGAACGGCGACCATCGGCTCGACGGTGGCCGCCCCGGGGTTGGGCGAGGTGATCATCGCCGGGCTGCTGTCCAACAACACCGCCTTCCTGCTTCAGGGCGGGCTGCTTGTCGCCCTGCTCGCCGTGCTTCTGCACGACGGCCTCGGTCTGATCGAGCGGCGGGTGGCGCGGGCGATGGGGCGGTTCGAGACCGGGGGACCGGCCGCTCCCGGTCGATGACGCCGCTACCGGCACCACAGTCAAAGGGGACTTTCCGCCATGGCTTTCATCACGATGTTTTTAGGCGATCTGGCCGGCGACGCCCTGCGCGTCGCCCGACGCGGCCGGGCGGGGGTGTTTGGCCTGCTGGGGATGCTGGCGGGCTGTACCGGCGTGCCCGATGGCATCACCCCGGCCCAACCCTTCGAGGCCGGACGTTACCTTGGTCCCTGGTACGAGGTGATGCGCCTTGACCACGGTTTCGAGCGGGATCTCAGTGATGTGACCGCCACCTATGGTCTGCGCCCCGACGGCAAGATCAGCGTGGTCAACAAGGGCTATGACACCAAGGCCTGCCGCTGGCGCTCGATCGAAGGCTACGCCACCTTCCAGAAGGGACCCGAAGTGCCCAGTCTGTCGGTCACCTTCTTCTGGCCGCTGGCCGGGGGCTATCACGTTTTCGCCCTTGATCAGGCTGATTATGGCTATGCCCTGGTCTCGGGGCCGACGCGCGACTATCTGTGGATCCTCGCCCGCAAGCCCGATCTCGACCCGGCGATCCGCGCGTCCCTGGTCGATATCGCCCGCGAAAACGGCTTCGCCGTTGACGAGTTGATCCTGGTCGATCACCAGGGGCCCGTTTGCAAGACCGCCAAGGCCGGTTGAGCCGTCCGCTAAAGTCTTTTTCCCTTTCATCAGGATTTTGTCGTCCCGTGACCCCTTCCTCCCCCTGGCATGGCCGAAGCTTGCTGCTGGCGGGCGCCATCGTTCTGGTCGCCCTCAACCTGCGACCGGCGCTGAGCAGCGTCGGACCGGTTCTCAATGAAATCATGGCCGGTCTCGGTCTATCGGCCGCCCAGGCCAGTTGGCTGACCACCTTGCCGGTGCTGTGCCTGGGGCTGTTCGGCCCGCTGGCCCCCCGGCTGGCCCGCATCGTCGGCACCGACCGCCTGATCCTGGCCATGCTGGTGGTTCTGGCCGCCGCCATCGCCTTGCGCGGGGCGCATACGCCTTTGGCGCTGTTCATCGGCACGGCGGTGGGCGGTTTGGCGATCGGAGCGGTCAACGTGCTGCTGCCCGGGGTGCTCAAGCGCGATTACCCCGGCCATGCGGTGGCGATGACCGGGGTGATGACCATGGCGATGTGCGGCGGAGCGGCGGTGGCCGCCGGGGCGACGGTGCCGCTGATGAACCGGCTGGACGGCGATTGGGCGGCGGCCCTGGCATGGTGGGTGGTGCCGGCCCTGATCGCCATCGTCGCCTGGGCCCCCTTCGCCTTGAGGGGCAAGCGGGGCGGCAAGGCCGGCGGCGTGCTGCCGGTGGTCGGCCTGTGGCGCGACAAGGTGGCTTGGCAGGTGACCTTGTTCATGGGCATGCAATCCTCGCTGGCCTATTGCGTGTTCGGCTGGCTGGCGCCGATCCTGCGCGACCGTGGGATCTCGGCGGTGGAGGCCGGGCTGATGGTTTCGGTCTCGGTGCTGTGCCAATTGCCCACCGCCCTGGTCACCCCCAGTCTGGCCGGTCGGGCGCGCGACCAGCGGCTGGCCGTGGTGCTGACCCAATGCGGAACGGCGATCGGACTGATGGGCTGCATGCTGGCCCCCCTGTCGCTGATCTGGGGCTTCGCCGTGATCCTCGGGCTGGCCCAGGGCGCCTCCTTCGCCACGGCGCTCAGCCTGATCGTTTTGCGCTCGGGCGATAGCCATATCGCCGCCCATCTCTCGGGCATGGCTCAAGGGGTGGGCTATAGCGTTTCGGCGATGGGCCCCTTGCTGGTCGGGCTGATCCACCAGCAGACCGGCAGTTGGGGTCCGGTGGCCGGGCTGTTCCTGGCGATTGGCGCCTTGGCCCTGATCGCCGGCCTGGGGGCCGGACGGCGGCGCACCGTCGGCGCCCGGGTGGAAGGCCATGCGTCCGCCGCCTGACCCCCTTCTTTTAGCCGGACACTTTCGACTAGGGTGGCGCGCCGAATAAGAGGATACTCCGGTTGCGTTGGGGGAGGGCCGTCCCATCTTTGAGGGGGCCCTCCGCCATCCGTTTCCGCGAGCAGGAGGCATCATGGAACGCCCAAGGGGACGAGGACTGCGCGAGAGCGGCCCGATGACTTTCGATACGGTGCCGAAGATCGCCGGAGTAGATCAGCTTTTCGCCCTCGCCCTGGCGATGGAGCGGGAATCCGGCCGCCGCTACGCCGAGTTGTCGATGCGGATGGAAGCGGTGGGCGAGGAGGCTCTGGCCGCCCTGTTCCGCCGGCTTGAGGCCGAGGAACGCGACCACGGGGCGATGCTGGCCGAATGGGCGCGCCAGCAGGGGGTGATTCCCGCCGCCGAATTGCCCTTCGCCTGGGATCCCCCCGAAGCCCCCGACCCCGAGGACGTCATCCACGCCGCCCTGCCGCTGTCGAGCCCGTGGTTCGCCCTGGACCGCGCCGTGCGCAACGAGGAACGGGCCTATGCCTTTTATATGCGCCTGGCGGCGGGAACGGCCGATGTCGCCCTGCGCCTGGAAGCCGAGCGGATGGCCGCCGAGGAGCTTTCCCATGTCGCCCGTTTGCGTCTGGCCCGCCGCCGGGCTTGGCCGACCGAGCGCGCCGCCCTGGATGGGGCGTTCCTGCCCGTGACCCTGTCGGCCAGCCTGACGCCGCTTACTTTGCATTTTGACGGGGAGGAGGGCGGGGTGCTGGCCGGCCATGTCGCCCGGGCCGAAGCCGAAACCGCCCATCGCTATGCCTTGGCCGCCCGCTTCGCCCTTGGCACGGTGACCGGTGCGCTGTTCTTGCAATTGGCGGCGGAAGCCCGCGAACGCGGCGAGAGCGTCGGCGCCCCGGGGATGTCCGTCGCCCCGCGCCCGGCCAAGGAGCAAGCCCTGTCCTTTGGCGGCTCGCTGATCGATCTGGTGCAAGGCGAGGTTCGTCTGGCCGGCCGGCTGCTTGGCGCTTGGCAGGATCTGATGGATCGGGAAAGCGATAGCGCCGCCACCGGGATGATCGACGCCGAGGTTCATGTGACGCTGTCGCGTCTGGCCCGATTGAGCGACCGGCTGGCGGCGCTGAAGGCGGGGCAGACCCCCTAGAGCGGGATGGCGAAAAGTGTGCGCGGTTTTCGCCGAAAATCCCGCTCTAACATTTAGATTTAGATCAGGATGATTTCAGGTCGATCAGACCTGAAATCATCCTGATCTAGGGCCATAAATCCGGCTTTTTCGAGTCGCCGCCCCCGGGGCGGGCGGGCGACCGGAGCGGTCACGGCCCGGTTGAGGGCAAGGGATCGGGGAGGGCGCGCCAGGATGGTTCTTCCGCCACCTCATACCAGGAAGTCGAGTCCGGACAAAAGGTAAGCGGTTACCCGAAGGATTCGCTTTGAATAATGTCCCTATGTTTTGTATTGCTAGACGGTCTGCCCTAAGAAGGTGGGGTTTGGCTCCATCTGACTGAGGCGGATTGTTCCCCGTGTGGAAACGCGTCCCCGCGTCTCTTCCTTCGGCAAACAACGCGTTGTACGGGGGGCTTGGATCAGGAGCCGCCCCAGGAGGGGTGCATGTCGCGGCCAATCGTGACTCCCAGCGGAGTCGAGCGCTTCTTCGGCGAAGACCAGATCATTGTTTCGAAGACAGATCTAAAGGGCATCATTACCTATGCCAATGATGTCTTCTTGAAGGTCGCCGGCTACAAGGAGGCTGAAATCCTTGGAAAACCCCATAATATCATCCGCCATCCCGATATGCCGGCTTGCGTCTTCAAGCTTCTGTGGGACCGTATCCCGGCAGGTCACGAAGTCTTCGCCTATGTGATCAATATGGCCAAGAACGGTGATCATTACTGGGTTTATGCCCATATCACCCCGACGTTTTCGGCCTCCGGGCAGGTCATCGGCTATCATTCCAGCCGCCGCGTTCCCGAAGCCCGGATTCTTCCCGGCATCAAGGATCTTTATGCGGCGTTGCTGGACGAAGAGCGCCGCCATGCCTCGCCAAAAGACGGTATGGCCGCCGCCATGGTCCTCGTCGAGGATCTTTTGGCAAAAACCGGCCAGACCTACGACGAATTCATTCATGGCCTGTGAGGGGCGGCCTGTGAGAGCGGGGGCGCAATCGTCGGGAAGGGCAGTCGCCGAAGGTGACGATCTGACGATCAATATCGGCGAGATGGCTTTTCGCCACAAAACGAGCATCCTTTCTCGGAGCTTGACCTCCGCAGGTTGGGGCTGAGGGCACCTCCTTCCCCTTTCCGGCCTTCGCACTTATATTCATGTCAATCTTTGACATGCGGAGGTGCCATGTCCACCAACGTTCACTTGACCCCAGATTTGGAACGCTTTGCCCGCGACTGTGTCGAGGGTGGACGCTACAACAACCTCAGCGAAGTGGTGCGCTCGGGCCTGCGCCTGCTTCAGGAAGCCGAGGACCGGCGACGCCGTTTCCAGAGCATGGTGGAAGCCGCCGAGGCGGAAGCCGACCGGGAAGGAAGCGTAGACCTTGAAGGCGTGCTTGCCGAAATTGATGGCATCATCGACGCCAGCCGGCAATGAACGCGGCGAAACTGTCACCGGCCGCGCGGCGGGACCTTTTGGCCGCAGTGCGCTGGATCGCCAGGGACAACTCCGCCGCTGCGCGAGCCTTGCGCGACGGCATCGCCCAGGCGGCCGTGCACATCGCCGAACACCCCGGCATCGGGACTAGGCGCCCCGACCTGACCGAGGCGCCCTATCGCTTCCTGATCCTGACCGGCTTTCCCTATGTCATCGTCTACAACGCCGACCGACTCCCGCCCTTGATTGTCCGCATCCTGCATGGCGCCCGCGATCTGCCCGAGGCGCTGCTGATGGAGGAGTAAACCCAGAGTGGGGACCAGCTTTAAGGGTGCGATTATTTATTTTCCCCTTTTAGTTGTTTTTTATATATTATGCGCTTTTGGTTGCGGGGGGGCAGGCGGTCAAGAGCCCCGCCGCAAGCGCCATCCCGTCGGACAACCGGCGGTGCCGTCAGCCGACCAGACGACCGGTTGCGGCCGCTCGCGGGTGAAGGGGCCGGCATCGCTATTGATGCACTGGCAGGCCACCATCGAACAGGCCCGGGCCAATCCGCCGGCGCTTTCCGCGGGAAGGACCGATTTTTTGGCGCAGGCGCCGGTCAGGGCGAGGGTGATCCCCAGGGCCAGCGGCATAAACGCCCGGCCCGCGAACTGGCGGCTCATCGACGGCATCTCCTGCATTACGCGACATAAAACCCCAGCCTAAATCAAAGCGCATCGTCTCGCCATCGCTTAGAACCGGTAGCGCAGCGACCCGACGACCTCGCGTCCTTCCTCGCGGTAGCTCAGGTTGGAGGCGAAGGTAACCGCGCGGTTGTCGAAGAGGTTCTTGCCGTTGATCTGGGCGGAGACGCCGCGCAATTGCGGGCTGAGGGCGCTGAAATCATAGCCGATGGCGGCATCGACCAGCACGCGGGCGTCGTTCTTCACCGTGTTGGTATCATTGCCCCAGCTTTCGCCATAGAAGCGGCTACCCGCGCCCAGCGTCAGCCCCTTGGCCAAGCCGCTTTGAAACACGTAATTGGCCCAGGCGGTGATCTGGTGATGGGGGATGCCCGAGGGGATCTTGCCCGCGTTGTCGCCGGCGGCGATTTCCATGTCGAGGTAGGTATAGGAGGCGGTGAGATCGAGGCCGTCGATCGGACGGGTCGTCGCCTGGATCTCGAAGCCGGTGGATTCGACCTCGCCGCGCTGGATCTGGAAGTAGACATTATCGGGGTCGGAGGCCAGGACGTTTTCCTGACGGATCTTGAACAGCGCGGCATTGATCGAAAGCGGCAGGCTGTCGGGGATGTATTTGACGCCGACCTCGACCTGTTCGCCCGTGGTCGGTTCAAAGGCCGCGCCGCTGGCGCTTGTTCCGGTGGTCGGGGCGAAAGACGTGGCGTAGCTGACATAGGGGCTGATGCCATTGTCGAAAAGATAGGTCAGCCCAACCCGATAGGAGAAGTTATCGTCGTAGTGCTCGGTACTGCTTGAAAGATCGAGCCGGTTCTTGGCTTGGCTTCTCAGCCAGTCGTAACGCCCGCCAAAGGTCAGAACCACCCGGTCGATTTCGATCTGATCTTGAAGGTAGAGGCCCGTCTGCCGCTGGCGGACGGTATTGCGGATGAGGTCAAGCGTCGCCGGTCCCTCGATCGCTTGTTGGCCATAATTGCCGGTGATCAGGTTCAGGTCGGGCGCGGTTCCCGCCCCGTATTTGTAATCGCTGTCGATGTAGCTGACATCCACGCCGCCAAGAACGGTATGGGAGAGCGGGCCAGTGGCGAAATCGGCCTGGGCATGGGTATCGACGCCGATGGTCCAGGCCTCGTCGCGGATCCGCCCGGTGCTGCGGGTGGCGGTGGCGCCATCGTCGGAAATATCGTTGATGCCGGTCCAGCGCATATCCGCCTTGATGTTCGAATAGCGCATGTTCTGGCGGAGGGCGAGGACGTCGTTGAAGCGGTGTTCGAACTCGTATCCGACCCGCCACTGCATCTGATCGAAATCGCCCCAAGCCGGATCACCGGTTTCTATGCGGGTTTTCAGATCCGGCGAGGTGTAATAGCCCGCCGCGCCCCCGGTGGTCAGATCGGTGTATTCGGTGAGCAAGGTGAGGTGGGTATCGCGGTCATCCGAGCGCAAGGTGACGGCGGGGGCGACATAGAACCGGTCGTTGGGGGCGGCGAGGTATTGGGTGTCGGCCTCGCGGTACAACCCGGTCAGGCGATAAAGGACGGTATCGTTTTCAAGGACGGGGCCGGAGGTATCGAGGTTGATCTGTCGATGATCGCGGGTGCCCGCCTGAATCTCGATTTCGTTAAAGGCCTGTTCCGTTGGGCGCTTGGATACCACGTCGATGATGCCGCCGGGCGACCCGCCGCCATACAGCGTCGAGCTTGGCCCCTTGAGAACGCTGACCGCCTCGAAGCCATAGGGTTCCTTGCGGAACACCGAGAAACTGCCGCCCAGGTCGCGCAGGCCATCGCGATAGAACCCTTCGCTCGACACATTGAAGCCGCGCACGTGGATGGTATCGAAGCGGGGATCGAAGCCATAGACGCCGGTTCGCACGCCCGAGGAATAGCCAACCGCCTCTACCAAGCTTTGCGCGTCGCGGTCTTCCAACTCCTGGCGTGACACCACGGCGATGGATTGGGGGACCTTTTTCAGGTCCGTATCGGTCTTGGTGCCGATGCGGGCGGCTTCGGCGACATAGCCCCGTGTCACCACCCCGCCGCCCAGGCCGACGCCGGGATCGATGCCAGCACCTTCCACGGTGAGGGTGTCAAGGGTGAGGGCGCCGGTCTTCTGGTCGTCGCCCTGGGGCAGAGGATCAAAAAGGGCGGCGGCGTCCGCTCCGGTGAGGCGGACCGCAAGGCCCGTGCCGCTGACAAGGCGGCGCAAAGCCTCGGCGGGCGTCATCTCGCCGGCGACGGCGCTCGAGGTCTTGTCGCGCGCGACGGCGGTCGAATAGCTGATCTGCCAACCGCTTTGGTCGATGAAGGCGTCGATGGCCGAGGCCAGCGGCTGAGCCGGGATCTGGAAACGGATCGCGTGCTGATCGATGGCTTGCGGCTGCTGGGCCCAGACCTCGGAGGCCGGCGACGCAAGGGACCAGCCCAGGATGGTCGAAGCCAAAAGCGAGGCCAGCGGGCGCGCGCCCCTGCGCCCCGTCATCGTGGTCCCGCGCCGCGCCGCCCCCAAACCGATCGTCATGCTCGCATCCCTTCTTGTCATCCCAAGGGGGAAGGGATCGCCCCATGCGACCCCCTCGCCCTCGCTAGCAAGACGTCGAAGGGCCGGCAGGTCGGAAAATAAAGATGCGACTCTATCGCAAAATCACCACGCCCGCCGGAAGCTCGATCACTTCGGCGCCGGTCGCCGCCGCCAGGGTGCGCAAGGCGCCGGCGATATCGTCCAGGCGATAATTGCCGCTGACGACGGTGCCTTCGGCCGCGTCGTTCAGAACGAAAATCGGTCCCTTGTGGTAGCGTCGCAGGTCCTCGACGACGGCGCCGAGCGGGCGTTCGTCAAAGCGGATGCGCCCGTTACGCCAAGCAAGATCGTGCTCGGGAGCGGCGCGCCGGACCGGCGAGAGGGCCGTCGCCGTCACGCTGACGGCCTCGCCCGGATGGAGAGCGGCGGCTTGCCCGGAGGCGCCTACACAGCGCACCGCCACCGCGCCGCGCTCGAGCACGATCTCGTCGCGATCGTCCTTCATCTCCACCGAAAAGGCCGTACCCTCGACGCGGACTTCGCCAAAGCGGCCGGTCACCGTGAAGGGGTGATCGGCGTCGTGGCGCACATCGAAGAAGGCCTCGCCCGCCAGCAGGGTGATCGCCCGCTCTCCTTTGGCGAAATCGAGGGCGACGGCCGAGGCGGTGTTGAGGATCATCGTCGAGCCATCGGGCAGGGTTACCCGCTCGCGCTCGCCGGTGGCGGTCAGATAGTCGGCGCGCCACGCCACCACCGCATCGGGAGAGCGCCAGATGGCGGCCAAGACGAGGGCGAGGCTGGCGGCGAAGGCCAGCCGTCGCCGCCAGGGCGCGCGGCTGGGGCGCGCGGGCGCCGCCGGGCGCGCGCCGGCCAAAGTGGCGGCCTTCGCAAAGGTTGGGGCGCCCCACAGCTCTTCCAGGGCGCGAAACTCGCGCGCGTGGCGGGGATCGCCGTCCCTCCAGGCCCGAAAGGCGCGCAAGGTGGCGTCATCGGGCGTTCCGGCCCTCAGCCGGGTGAACCAGTCCAGCGCCGCATCGACCACGGGGTCTTCGTGGGTATAGGTCGCCGTTGTCATCTCCTGGTCTGAGCCATCGCGTCCCACCGGACCAAATCCCCCGTCACCACGTCGTGTCGTCCTTCACTTTAACCGCTCTCGCGCGCCGTTCTCTTTTTTATCGACCCGCGCCATGGCATCGCGGCAATGGCCGAGGGCGAGCTTCAGGTCGTTGAAAACGGTGCGTTCGGAAATGCCGAGATGGGCGGCGATCTTGGTGTTGGGCCAGTCCTCGACCCGGCTGAGGGTCAGAACCAAGCGGGCCCGCTGGGGAAGGCGGGCCATCGCCTCGCTCAACACCGTTAGAGTCTGACGCTCGATCAGCGCCTCCTCGGCCGAGGGGCGGTCATCGGCCAGATCATCGATCGCGCCGTCCTCGACCGCGCTGCTCCCCATTCCCGCCCGCCGCTTGGTCCGCCGCAGATGATCCAGGGCGAGATTGCGCGCCGTCCGGTGCAAGAACGCCTCGATATGATCGATCGGCCCGCTTTCCGCCGCCCGCCGCACCCGCAGGTAAGTTTCCTGGGTCAAATCCTCGGCGATCTGCCGGTCCTGGACGATCCGCGTCAATTTCCCCAGGAGCGAGCGCCGATAGCTCTCGAAAACGGCATTCAGGACAGCCGACACAATACGCTTTCGCCTTACGGAACGGGAGGAGCATCCCATCCCGGGAAGGGGTTCCCGGGGCTGAAATGCAAACGCTTCGCATTTTCGGTACGGCCATAGCATCTGGGAAAGGGGATGGCAACCCGTCACCCCGGCGGGGGCGGGGAGGGGGCCCGCGCGCTTGGCGCGGTCAGGCGCTGACGGTGGCCGTTTGTCCCAGGGTGGCCGCCAGGGCGGCGGCGTCCTGGCGGATGTCGGGAATGGCGGTGCATTCCCATTGGGCGCCGCGCACCAGCGGGCCGAGGGCAAACAGCGTGCGATAGGTCCGCCCACCGGCCGACAGCACCTGTCCCTGGGCGGTGACGGCGACTCCCAGGCCGGCGGGGCCCAGGGCGACCTGACCCTTTTCGAACAAGGTGGCGAGCAGGGGATTGGCGGTGAAGCGGCCTTCCGGGCAGGAGCCGGTACAATTGAGGATCACATCGACGCAGAGCGGGCGCAGGCCCTCGGCACGGTCCTGATAGAGCACGTGGAAAAGGCCATCGGTGTCGCGGCGCACATCGCGCAGGCGGCCGGCGTGAAGGGTCAGCGCCCCGCTCTGGCGCAGGGTTTCGATGCGCTCGAGGCTGACCGGGGGCAGGCGGTGGCGCAGCAAATTCCAGCGCGGCAGAAGATGGCGGAGGAAGCGGCGCTTGTCGGTTTCGGCCAGCAAGGGCCACAGCGCCTTGCTGGGCGCCCGCAAGCCATCCATCACGCTGCGCCAGTCGCCGCCGGCGGCGACCTCGGCCCGGGCCTGGGCCTTGATATGGTGGAGCAGGCCGGCGATGCCCAGGCTGTCGGCGCCCAGCGGCAGTTTGACCGGCTGCTTGGGCAGGCCGGAAACCTGGGGCAGGGGCAGGCGGCCGCGCCGCGACAAGGCGTGGATCGGTCCCCGGTGACCATCCTCGGCGAGGGCGATGACCACATCGACCATGGTCAAACCGGTGCCCAGGATCAGCACCGAAGCGTCGGCGGGCAAACGCTTGGGCGCCAGCCACGGCGTCTCGTGCAGCCCGGGGACGCAGCCGTCGTCGGAGCGGACGCGGATCGGCGCGCTTTGATTGTTGCCCAGGGCGAGAACGACGCGGCCGCCGCGCTCGGTGGTGCCGTCATCAAGGGTGGCGACCCAGGCGCCGCGCCCGGGAGCGCGCTGAAGATCGACGACGCGGGCGCGCCGATGGCGCAACCGCCCCTCCGCCAGGAAGGGATCGAGCCGCGAGGACAGATAGTCGCCAAAGGCGGCGCGCGGCACGAAGGCGTCGGCGGTGGTCGTCGCCAGATCCGCCCAGCGTCCCTCGGCCGGGCGCCGGCGCAGCCAATCGAGGAAATCGCCCGGGTCGTCGGGGTCAATCCCCATAGCGCCGGCCGGCACATTGAGCAGATGAAAGCTGCGGGCATCGCCATAGGCGACGCCCAGGCCCAGACGGGCGCGCGGTTCGACGAGGGTCACCGGGCCGTCGAAGGCTTGCCGCGCCAGCAGGTTCCAGGCGAGCAAGGCCCCCGAGGCGCCACCGCCGATGATCAGCAGCGGACCGCTGGGCGGCGGCGGGGCCGGCGCGCGGGGGGCGGCGGGACGCATCGTGCTCACCGGAACGGAGCCGACGAGGGGGGGAAGATCGGCATCGGGCGTCTCCTGTCGGATAACCGCAAGTCACGAGGGACGATGATGAGGGGGGCTTCCGCGCACCCTGCCCGGCAAGGGTAACGCCAAACCCTAGTATGTCAATAGAGATGGATTTCTTAAAAGCCCTTCCGATCGGCGCTTATCAGGGCGCCGGCGGTCGGTGGCGGCTGGTCAGGCGGCGCGGGCGAGGCGAAGACGCACCGGTTGCACGAGGCCGTTGGCCGGCAGCACCAGCCCGCCGTCGCGCAAGGCATTGGCCCGGGCGGTCAGCGGCAGGGCCTGAACCCGCGCGGCGTTTTCCTCGGGCATGACGATGCCGAAGGCGCTGGCCGCCCGGAAGCCGAAGCGCCGGTAATAGGCCGGATCGCCGACCAGAACGATCATATCGACGCCGCCAGCGGCGGCTTCGACGATGGCGTGGCGCATCAGCCGCCCGCCGATTCCGCCGATGCGCAGCGCCGGGTCGACGGCGATGGGGCCAAGCAGAACAACCGACAGGGCGGGCGCGAGGCCGGTGCCGCCCAGGCCCAGGCCATGGCCCCCCGAGAGGGTGACGGGCCAATGGCGGACGGTGCCCGACAGCGCGCCATCGGTGAAGGCGGTGAAGCACAGTTCGGGCAGCGGCGCCACGCCCTGGCGATAGCGATAGGAAACCTTGGCGGTGCGGCCCGGTCCGAAAGCCCGGTCGAGCAGGGTTTCGATGGACGGTCCCAGGGCGGGGCCTTCGGGAAGGATATTGGTCATGTCGGGGTTCCCAGGCATCATAAAAGGGGGTGGGCTACCTTCCGCTTGCGGCGGCGCCGGCCTTTGGGAACCTTCAAGGAGGAGGGTCGGTTTTCCCTAAGCTCGGCCAACGACGCGGGCGTCGCAAGCGATATCCCGCGCCAGGGCGCGGTCGCTTGTTCGTCGTCGCTGATCGAAAGAGAAGGGATGCATGGGAGGGACCCACTCCGTCCGGTGTGTCTACCGTTGCGGGAAGTACGGCCTGCCGATCCCAAAGTCAAGAGGCAACACCACATGAAAACAGGGACCCCGTGTCATGAGCAGTCTTGAGCGTTGCCCGCCCCGGGCGCTTTGGCTGATGGCGGTGCTGGCCGGCCTTGGTTTTGGCGGGCCCGCCGCCGCCGAGCCCGCCGCCGAGGAGATCATCGACAGCCGGCGCGCGCGCTTCGCCGTGGTCAGCCTCGCCGAGGGCTTGGAGCATCCCTGGGGGATCGCCATCCTGCCCGACAAGCGCCTTGTGATCAGCGAGCGCCCCGGGCGCTTGCGACTCGTCGTCGAGGGTCGCCTTGATCCCCGGCCGATCGGCGGCGTTCCCCCGGTCGTCGCCCGTGGGCAGGGCGGCTTGCTCGATGTGATCGCCCATCCGCGCTTCGCCGAGACCGGCTGGCTTTATTTCGCCTATAGCGCCGCCGTCGATGGCGGGCTGACGACGCGAATCGGCCGCGGGCGTCTGGTCGGCGGCGCTCTCGACGCCGTGGAAACCCTGTTCACCGCCCAGCCCCCCGGGCGCGGCACCGAGCATTTCGGGTCGCGTCTGGCCTTCGACGGTCAGGGGCATCTGTTCTTCACCGTCGGCGAACGCAACCAGCGCGACCGCGCCCAGGATCTGGGCGATGACGGCGGCAAGGTTCACCGGATCAACGAGGATGGCTCGATTCCCGCCGACAACCCCTTCGTCGGCCGCGCCGACGCCTCGCCCAGCGTCTGGTCCTATGGGCACCGCAACCCCCAGGGCCTGATGGTCGACCCGTCTTCGGGGCGGCTGTGGGAAACCGAGCACGGGCCGCGCGGCGGCGACGAGTTGAACCTGATCCTCCCCGGGCGCAATTACGGCTGGCCGCTTGTCACCTTCGGTCGCGAGTATTCGGGGCTGGCGGTGGGAAAGGGCGAGACCGCCGCCCCCGGGCTGGAGGCGCCGGTGATCCATTGGACGCCGTCGATCGCCGCCTCGGGGCTGGCCCGCCATGACGGCGCGGCCTTCGCCCCCTGGCGCGGCAACCTGTTCGTCGGCGCCCTGGTCCTCACCCGCCTTCACCGCCTGGAAATGGACGGCGCCCGGGTGGTCGATCAGGAGATCCTGCTTGACGGGACCCATGGGCGGATCCGCGACGTGGCGGTCGATGGCGAAGGGTTGGTCTATGTGCTGACCGACGCCGAGAACGGCGCCCTGCTCCGGCTGGAACCGCGCTGAGGAAAGGCGGCCTCGGCCGCTTTCAGGGCGGCCAGGGCGTCTTCGAGCACCAGGGCTGGATCGGTGCCGGCGGCGCCGTCACGGCCAATGCCCAGGCAGTCGAGCGGCAGGGTCACCTCGCCCAGCAGCACGCCGTGGCAAAGGTGGCCGACGACCCTGTGGGCGACCACGGCCGCGTCGTGGCCGGCGGGGCAGAACAGGGCGAAGGTGTCGGCGGTGATCTGGCCGATCAGGCGATGGGGAGCCTCCTTGGCCAGGGTCGCGGCCAATTGGCGATAGAAGGGGGCTTCCAGGGCGCCGGCGACGGTGGATTGCAGGCGGGTGAAGCCGGTGAAGCCGATGACGGCAAGGCCATAGCCCTCCGCGCCGGCCAGATCCCCGGCCTCTTTCACGAAGCGGGCCTGGGCGGGCAGGCCGGTGGTCGGGGAATGGGACAAAAGATGGTCAAGGGCGCGTTCCAGATCGGGCAGATCGACGCCATCCTCGAAGGTCCAGATCCAGCTTGGCCGTTCGGGGGGCTGCGAGGCGGGGACGACGCGGGCGATGACGCCAAACATCCGGCCGTCGGCGCCCGGCAGCGCCGCCATGCGGCCGCTTTCCAGCCCGGGAGTCGGGGTGGGCAGGTCGGGGCAGAGCGCGGCGAGGCTGCGCCCGATCAGGCTTTCGGCCGCCTGACCGATCTGATGGGCGAAGCGCGGATTGGCATAAAGGATGGCGCCACCGGCCTGGGTCACCACCAAGCCGAAGGGCAGGCGATGGGCCAGACGGGCGAGGACGCGGTCGCGCAGGCCGGCGGCGAGGATGGGATCGATCATCGGCAGGACTCCTGGCCGTCGGGGGCGCCGAGAAAGGCGCTGACGCTTTTAAGGTCGATGGGTTTGACGAAGACGCCAAGGACGCCGACTTGGCGCAGGGCCTGGCGGCGCGCCGGCGGGGCGTGGCTGAGCAGGGCCAGCAGGCGCGGGGCATAGGCGGGAATCTGACGCAGGCGGGCGAAGGTCTCGTCGCCTTCGGCCTCGGGCTGGTCAAGATCGACCAGCATCACCCCGGGCCGGCGTTCGGCCGCCTGGGTCAGGGCTTTCGGCCCGCTGTCCGTGGCGATCACCATCCAGCCGTCGGCGCTCAGCCAGCGGCTCAGCACCTCGCGGGTAATCGGGTTTTCACCGACGATCAGAACAAGGTCGGACTGTTGATCGTTGACGGTATCTGTCATTTTGCAATGCGCCCTGGCGGAAGAAGGGTGCGAACGGCGGTTTCATCGTTCGTGGACCGGGTCCGCCTGTCGTTTTGCAAGGGTGATGCCAGAGAAACCGGCTGGGAGGACGTCCGCGGCGGCGGTCGTCCTGCCCAAGGGCCTAAAACCGGTGCATTTAGACAAAAACACCCGTTCCGTTAGGCTTGACCGCGCACGCCGGCCAGGAAGCCGATGACCTTTTCATGCAGGCTGGTGGATTCCTGGCGCAACTGACCGGCGGCGTTCAATACGCTTGCCGAAGCCTGACGGGTGGTGGCGATGGTCTCGGCGATGGCGCCGATGCTTTGGCTGACCAGGGCGGTGCCGGCCGCCGCCTGATGCACATTGCTGGTGATCTCGCGCGTCGCCATGCCCTGTTGCTCGACGGCGGTGGCGATCGTCGTTGTCGAATCGCCAATGGTGGCGATGACGGTGGAAATCGCCTCGATGGCGTCGACGGCGACCGTCGTCGCCTGCTGGATCGCCGCGATCTGCTCGCCGATCTCCCCGGTCGCCCGCGCCGTTTGGTTGGCCAGGGATTTGACCTCGCCGGCGACCACGGCGAAGCCCTTGCCGGCATCGCCCGCCCGGGCGGCCTCGATGGTGGCGTTGAGCGCCAGCAAGTTGGTTTGGCTGGCGATATCGGTAATCAGTTCGACCACCGCGCCGATGCGCTGCGCCGCATCGGCCAAGCCGTGGATATGGGCGCTGGTCTTCCTGGTTTCCGTCACCGCATCCATGGCGACCTGGGCCGAGGTCGCCACTTGACGGGCGATCTCGTTGATCGAGGCCGTCAGTTCCTCGGTGGAGGCGGCGACGGTCTGGACATTGACCGAGGCCTGTTCGGCGGCCGAGGACACCGTGACCGAACGTTCGCCGATGTTTTCGGCCGAAAGCGACAGGGCGCCTGCGTCGCGTTCAAGATCAAGGGCGGCGCCGCTGACCACCTGAAGGGTGGTTTCGGTGGCGGCGTCAAAGGCGCGGGCCAGGGCGCCGATGCGTTCGGCCTCCTCGGCGCGCCGCCGCTGTTCGGCCTCGCGGGCCTCGGCCATATCGCGGTTTTCGATCAGGCGATGGCGGAAGACCTCAAGGGTTCTGGCCATCGCCGCCAGTTCATCATTGGCCGAATCGGCCGGGACCGCCGTGGTCAGATCGCCCTCGGCCATCGCCCCCATGCGCTCGGCCTGCCCGCGAACCCGCCGGCCGATGCTGCGGGTCACGCCAAGGCCGATGATCGCGATGAAGACCAGGGCGCAAAAGCCGCCGATGGCGATTTCCCACAGGGTGCGCGCCACCTCGGTCTCGACATCGTCCATATAAACGCCGGTGCCGACCATCCATCCCCAGGGGGCGAAGCTCTCGGCATAGCCCAATTTGGCCACCGGTTCGGTTTGGCCGGGCTTGGGCCAGACGAACGGCATGAAGCCGCCGCCGCGTTTGGCGATCTCGATCAGGTCCTCGACGATCTTCACCCCTTTGGCGTCGCGGGTGTCCTTGAGGGTATAGGTTCCTTCCAGGTCGGGGCGGACGGCATGGGCCAGCAACTTGCCGTCATAGGCGTAGATATAGAAGTATTCGTCGCCGGCGAAGCGGATGGCGCGGACGGCGTCGCGGGCCAGACGCTGGGCCTGATCCTCGGCCAGGGCGCCCGCCGCCACCTGGGCATGCAGCGAGGCGATCACCTTGACCGTGGATTCCGTGACACTTTTGATCTGAACGCGGTGGGTCTCTTCGATCCGGTCATGGATGAGAGTGCCGGCGAACAGGGCGACCAGAACGATCGCCCCGGCGGCGAGGCAGGGAATAAGCAGGATTTGGCTTCGCAGCGAGAGCGATCGCATGGGGCGGGGCTTTCTTGAAGTCGGAGAGGGAGCGAGTCGAAACGGATGGTGGAGCGGCGTATGGAGCCATAAGGCCCCCCGCTTGAACAACGCCCTGCTTTCGCATGGCCCCCCTGCTTCAAACCGGGCTTGGCTTTGCCCGAAAAACCCCTACTGACCGCGCGGCTTTACCCGGTTGGTCGCCTCGGCCCCGGTGGGATCTTCCGGCCAGGGGTGCTTGGGGTAGCGTCCGCGCATGTCCTTGCGGACCTCGGCGTAGGAGCCCTTCCAGAATCCGGCGAGGTCGCGGGTGACCTGCAGCGGCCGGCCGGCCGGCGAAAGCAGGTGGACCAGCACCGGATGGCCGCCGTCTAGCACCGCCGGGGTGCGGGTCAGGCCGAACAGCTGTTGGACGCGGGCGGCGAGGACCGGGCCGTCGGGGACCTCGTAATCCAGGGCCACCTTGACGCCGCTTGGCACATCCATCTGCGCCGGCGCCAGCCGGTCGAGGTCGGCCAGACGCCGCCAGCCGATCAGCGCCTTGAGCGCCGCCATCAGATCGATGCGGGCGAAGGCGCTCCGCCGCGTTATGCCGTCCAGCCAGGGGCCAAGCCAGTCGGCAAGGCTGGCGAGCAGGGCGTCGTCGGACAGATCGGGCCAGTCGTCGGCGGAATGAACCCGGTGGAGGAAGGCGACCCGGGCGCGCAGGCGGTCGGTTTCGCGCGTCCATGGCAGACAGCCCAATCCCAGACGGCGGATGCCGGCGCAGACGGCCGGGGTGGTCCGGGCCGGGTCGGCGCGATCGGGCAGGTCGCGGCTTTCAAAGACCAGGGCGCCCAGGCGGCGCTCGACGCGGGCGACGACGGCCTCGGCGCGCGGGTCCCAGGTGACGGTTTCGCAAGGGCGCAGTGCCTCGTCGAACAGCTCTTCAAGATCGGCGCGATCAAGGGGGGCGGCCAGGAAGACGCGGGCTTCGGACCCGGCGCCATCGACCTCGGCCACCGCCAGGAAAGCGGCGGCGGCCAACGGATCGCCGACGTCGATCAGGGCGCCCCGGCCCGAGGACAGCAAAAAGCGGCCGGGCTGGCCGGGACGGGCCTGGGCGATGCGGTCGGGATAGGCCCGGGCCAGCACCCGGCCGCAGCGCGCCGGCTCGGGGCTGGCCGAGGCGGCGATCCCGGCGAGCTGGCGCAGGCGAGCGGCCTCGTCGCGGACGGCGCCAAGGGTTGGCTGGCGCAGGATCTGTCCGGCTGGGGCGCGGCGGCCCTGGCCGATGAGGATCTCCAGGCGGGTGGTCAGATCGCGGTCGCGGGCGGCGCCGGGGCCGGGGCGCAGGATATCGCGTTCGGCAAGCAGGGCGGCGAGCAGGCAGGCGAGGGCGCCGTCGTCGGCACCATCGGCCTTGGCGGCCAGCACCATATGGGCAAGACGCGGGTGGAGGGGCAGGGCGGCCATCGCCGCGCCATGGGCGCTCAAGCCCCCCGCCGGCTCCAGGGCCCCCAGGCTGGTCAGCAGATCGCGGGCCTGGGCCAGGGGGCCGGGCGGCGGCGGGGTCGGCCAGCATAGGGCGGCGGCGTCGCGCGCCCCCCAGCGCGCCAGCTCCAGGGCCAGCGGCGCCAGATCGGCGGCCAGGATCTCGGGGGTTTCCTGGGCGGGTAGGGCGCGGTGCTCGGCCTCGGGCCACAGCCGCAGGCAGACGCCCGGTTCCAGCCGGCCGGCTCGGCCACGGCGCTGCTCGGCCCCGGCCTGGGAGATACGCACCGTGTCCAGGCGGCTGAGGCCGGTTTGCGGATCAAAGCGCGGGCTGCGGCGTAGGCCGCTATCGACAACGATGCGCACGCCTTCGATGGTCAAGCTGGTCTCGGCGATATCGGTGGCCAGAACCACCTTGCGTTGGCCGGGCGGACAAGGACTGATCGCCGCGTCCTGTTCGGCCGGGGGCAGGGCGCCATAAAGCGGGCGCAAGACCGTATCGGCGGGCAAGGCCCTGGCCAGGGCCCCGGCGACGGCGGCGATCTCGCGTTCCCCGGGCAGGAAGGCGAGAACGCTGCCCGGCTCGTCCTCGAGCGCCCGCAAGATGGTGCGCGCCATCGCCGGGCCAAGATCGCGCGCGGCCGGGCGCTCGCCATGGGTGATCGTCACCGGAAAGGCCCGGCCATGGCTTTCGATCACCGGCGCGTCGTCCATCAGCGCGGCGATGGCGGCGCCATCCAGGGTGGCCGACATGACCAGCAGGCGCAGATCGGGGCGCAAGGCCCCCTGGATCTCGCGCAACAGGGCGAAGGCCAGATCGCCCTGAAGGCCGCGTTCGTGAAATTCATCCAAGATGACGCAGCCGACGCCGGCCAGTTCCGGATCGTCCTGAATGCGCCGCGTCAAGATGCCCTCGGTCATCACCTCGACCCGGGTCAAGGGGCCGCTGCGGCTTTCACCGCGAACCCGGAAGCCGAAGCGTTGGCCCACGGCCTCGCCGGCTTCAAAAGCCATGCGCCGGGCGGCGGCGCGGGTGGCCAGCCGGCGCGGTTCGAGCATGACGACCTTTTGCCCGCCAAGCCATAAGGCGCCAAGCAGGGCCGGGGGAACGCGGGTGGTCTTGCCCGCGCCCGGCGGGGCGATCAGCACCGCCCGGCCGTGGCTGGCCAGGGCCTCGAGCAAAGCGGGCAATACGGGGTCGATGGGCAAAGGCCCAGGGGAGAATGGGGGCATCACGGCCTTGCGTTCACGCTCAGTGCGGAGCAGTCTTGAAGGATCCATATCGGCCCAGACCCCGTTCATGGTAAACGGGGATCCGGAGCCACCGGGTGAGAGTGGCGGTGCGGAGCGGGGGTATCGCCGGGAAGTCGTCAGCGGCTTTGGCGGTTAGCGCTCCAGGATAAAGGGCGGGTTTATCCCATGGCCATGCGTGTCGCCAAATATCGGATTGGTCAAGTGGTGCGCCATCGGGTTTATCCCTTTCGCGGCGTGATCTTCGATGTCGATCCGGTTTTCAACAATACCGAGGAATGGTACGATGCCATCCCGGAGGATATTCGGCCCGCCCGGGATCAGCCGTTCTATCACCTTCTCGCCGAGAATGGTGAAAGCACATATACCGCTTACGTTTCGGAACAAAACCTGCTTGCCGAGGACAATCCCCGGCCGGTTCAGCACCCGGAATTGGCCGAAATGTTCGACGCCCGCAAAGATGGGGTCTACATTAGCCGCACCCTGCGGCCCCATTAGATCAAACCGGGGTAAAGGCGATCCGGTAACGCGGATCATTTGATCTGAACTCGATAAAAAAGCAGAGCGTTGTTCTCCACGATCCTCCATGGTTTTTCCGGGGCAGAGCGGGTGACCCTTACCAAGATCACGGCCGGCAAGGACGATCCCGACACCGGCTTCGCCATCGCCACCTATAACATTCATTCCTGTCTGGGGACGGATGGCGCCTTCCGTCCCGATCGGGTGGCCCAGGCGATCCGCGCCCTTGATGCCGATGTGATCGGCCTGCAGGAAGTGGGATGGGCCCTGCGCGGCCCCAGTGGCTTTGACCAGTTCGCCTTTCTGGAACGCGAAACCGGCTATACGGTGATCCCCGGGCTGGTCCGTCACCATGCCAACGCCCATTTCGGCAATGCTATCTTGTCGCGCCATCCCGTTGAATCGGTGGCGCCCCTTGACCTCAGCCTGCCCTATCACTCGCCGCGCGGCGGTATCGATGCGCGCATCCGCGTCAAGGGGCGGTCGGTGCGGCTGATCAATGTCCACCTGGGGCTGATCCCTTTGGAGCGCCGCATCCAGATCCGGCGGATCGGCCTGCGGCTGCTGGACGGCTGGCGTGGTCCGGCGCTGGTTTGCGGCGATCTCAATCATTGGCGGCGGACCAGCCCGGCCATGCAGCGCCTGCACCGCCTGTTGCCCGGCGGGGTGACCGGCCAGACCTACCCTTCGGCCCTGCCGACGATGATGTTCGACCGCATCCTGGCCACCGGCGATCTGCATCTGGAAAACCATCAGGTGATCCGCACCGAAGGAACGCGCGTCGCCAGCGATCACCTGCCTTTGATGGCCTGGTTCCGCTTCGAGGGCGCCGACGTCTTGTCCGAGGATGCCGCCTAACCCCATGTTGAGGAAAGCCGCTCGGCCCCACCCGCTTTCGAGGAGAGCTTTCACCATGGCTACCGCAACCTTCGCCGCCGGCTGCTTCTGGGGCGTGGAAGAAACCTTCCGCAAGATCCCCGGGGTAACCGGCACGACCGTCGGTTATACCGGCGGGCATTTCAAGGAACCGACCTACCGTCAGGTCTGCGCCGGCGATACCGGCCATGCCGAAGCGGTGCGCGTTGATTACGATCCCGATAAAGTGACCTACGAACAGTTGCTGGACGTGTTCTGGGCCGCCCATGATCCGACCCAGGTCGACCGCCAGGGGCCCGATATCGGCGATCAGTACCGCAGCGCCATCTTCTATCACGACGCCGGCCAGGAAGCCGCCGCCGGGGCCAGCCGCGCCCGGCTTGAACAGTCGGGCGCCCTGTCGCGGGCCATCGCCACCCGCATCGAACCCGCCGGCCCCTTCTGGCCGGCCGAAGAGTATCACCAGCGCTATATCGACAAACAACGGGCCCGCACCGGCGTCGCCCCGGCCTGTCATTAACTCCTGCCCGTTCGCCGTTCGCCGTTCGCCGCCCGATTGCGGCGCGCGGCGGGCGCCGGTTTATCCGTCGCTCAATAACCGCCCGCCTTCTGGTCTGCAAACCCCACCATTCCCATCTCACAGTCTCTATGGGTCGTCCCCGTCAGGCGGCGGCCATTGAACGGAG
The DNA here is from genome assembly GCF_000013085.1 of Rhodospirillum rubrum ATCC 11170. Lineage (NCBI taxonomy): Bacteria > Pseudomonadati > Pseudomonadota > Alphaproteobacteria > Rhodospirillales > Rhodospirillaceae > Rhodospirillum > Rhodospirillum rubrum. The sequence continues at coordinate 2,752,829 of NC_007643.1, read as the reverse complement.
ACGGGCATGACAGGGACGACCGGCCTTGGCAGGCGCATTGTGTGGTGGTGGATCGTGGGCGCGGTGCTGGCGGGGATCGGACTGAGCGGTTTTGCCGTCTGGTGGGTGACGCAGCGCAACGCGGAATTGGCTGAAACGGCGGCGTCGCTTGAATTGACGCGCCTGTCCGACGCCATCGCCGAGCGGATCACGCTCTATCAATACGGCTTGCGGGGCGCCCGGGGGGTGATCGTCACCTTTGGCGAGAGGGGCATTACGCGAGAGGTTTTCCGGGGGTACTCCAAAACCCGCGATATCGGCGCGGAATTTCCCGGGGCGCGGGGATTTGGCTTCATCCGCCGCGTGCCGGCGGACCGCGAGGAGCGGTTCCTTGCCGAGGCCCGTGCCGATGGCTGGCCCGATTTCGCCATCGCCCAATTCACCCCCCACGAGGGTGAGCGGTTCGTTATTCAGTATATAGAACCGGCCCAACGCAATCTTAAGGCGGTCGGCCTGGACATCGCGTCGGAAAAGAACCGGCGGGAGGCGGCCCTAGCGGCGATCGACACCGGGCAGGTGCGCTTGACCGGCCCGATCACCCTGGTGCAGGCGAGCGGCGACAAATCCCAGTCCTTCCTTATCCTCCTGCCCATCTATCGCACCTTGTCGACCCCCGAAACCCTTGCCGAGCGTCGGGCCCAGGCTTTTGGCTGGAGCTATGCGCCGCTCAACATGCCCGAGGTTCTGAGCGGACTGGTCCCTAACCAGGATCGCCTGGCGCTGACCCTGCGCGACGTCACCAATCCGGCCGAGGCCGAGACGGTCTTCACCTCCAATACCGACTGCGCGGCGGCGGAGTGTGTGACGAAAACGTTGACCCGCTCGATTTTCGGGCGGGTCTGGGAAATCTCGGTCACGGTGAGCCCGGCCTATGGTCACGCGGTCCAACGGATCGCCCCTTGGGTCGTCGTGTCGCTGGGCATCGGCGCGTCGATTTTGGCCGCCGGCTTCGCCGCCGTGATCGGCCTTAACCAAGCCCGTCGCCGGGAAATCGCCCAGGCCCAGGCCCGTTTGTCCACGATCGTCGAGAACAGCGGCGACGCCATCATCGGCGAGGCGCTTGATGGCACGATCGTTGGCTGGAACCGGGCGGCGGAAGCCCTGTTTGGCTATAAGGCGCCCGAGGTGATCGGCAAAGCGCTCGCTCCCTTGCTGATTCCGGCCGATCGGATGGCCGAAAACCAGAGCATCGTTTTGTCGGCGCTTTCGGGAGAGGCCGTCATGGCCTTCGATACCCAGAGGATCCACGCCGACGGTCATCTGTTCGATGTGTCGATGACCGCTTGTCCGGTCCACGATAGACTGGGGCACGTCGTGGGCGTCGCCAATCTGATCCGTGATATCCGCAAGCGAAAAGCGGCCGAGCAATCGTTGCTCGAGTTCAATGCCCAATTGGAAAAACAGGTCGCCAGCCGGACCGCGGAGCTTGAAAAGGCCCGCCGCGCCTTACAGACCGTTTTGGATTCCGTGCCCTCGATGATTGGCTATTGGGATCGGGATCTGCACTGTCATATCGCCAATCGGGCCTATTGTTCGTGGTTCAATGTCGATCCGAGCGGTCTGATCGGCAAGTCCATGCGCTCCCTGTTGGGCGAGGCGTTGTTCACGGCCAATCGTCCCTTTATCGAGGCCGTTTTGCGCGGCCAACCGCAGACCTTCGAAAGAATGATCCCCCGGCCCAATGGCCAGGGCGTTCGCCATTCCCTGGCCCATTATATTCCCGATGTCGTCGACGGCGAGGTTTTGGGATTCTACGCCCTTGTTCATGATGTCAGCGAACTGGTCGAGGGGCGCCAAAAGCTAGACGCGGCTTTGCGCGAGAATGAAGCGTTGCTGCGAACGATCGATGAACAACTGCTGTGTTCAATCACCGATCGGAATGGAAATATCATTAGTATCAATGATAATTTCTGTAAATTGATGGGTTATACGAAAGACGAGCTTCTTGGACTTGATCACCGGATTATGAATTCCGGTCTTCATGATAAAACGTTCTGGGCTGACGTGTGGGCGACGATCTCGGCGGGCGGCAGCTGGCGTGGAGAAGTCTGCAACAAGGCGAAAGACGGCGCCCTTTATTGGTTGGACAGCGTTCTGACGCCGTTTTTCGGCGAGGACGGAAGCATCGACCGCTATGTGGCGCTGCGCATCGATATCACCGATCGCAAGAAAGCCGAGGCGGAGCGCAATCGCAGCAACACCTTGCTGCGCAGTGTTCTGGCCTCGGCGCGGGAGTTTTCGATCATCGCCACCGATCCCGATGGCGTGATCACCATTTTCAACAGCGGGGCCGAAAAGCTGCTTGGCTATTCGGCCGAGGAGATGGTCGGAAAACAAACGCCGGCTTTGATCCACCTTGCCGACCAAGTCGCCGAGCGGGGGCGGAGTCTGAGCGATGAATTCGGCGTTCCGATCGAAGGATTCCGGGTTTTCGTCCACAGATCCGAACGCGATGGCGTTGAGGCCCAGGAATGGACCTATGTCCGCAAGGACGGCGGCCATCTTGAGGTGCTTTTGGTGGTGACCGCCATTCGCGAAGACGATGGCCGGATCGCCGGCTATCTGGGCGTGGCCCAGGATGTCAGTCGGCGCAAGGAGTTCGAACGCGCCCTTGTTCTGGCCAAACAGGCCGCCGAAGAGGCGAGCGTCGTGAAGGGGCAATTCCTGGCGAATATGAGCCATGAGATCAGAACGCCGATGAACGCCATTCTCGGCATGCTGACCCTGGTTCAACGCACGGCGCTCACCCCCCATCAGGCCGATTATGTCTGCAAGGCGCATTCGGCCGCCGGCTCTCTTCTGGGATTGCTGAACGACATCCTGGATTTCTCGAAGATCGAGGCCGGAAAGCTTCATCTCGAGCCCCATCCCTTCCGCCTGGAAACGGTTTTGCGCGATCTGGCGGTGGTGCTGTCGGGCAGTTATGGCGACAAAGGGGTGGAGGTGCTGTTCGATATCGCCCCCCATTTGCCCGACAGCTTCATCGGCGATGACCTGCGCCTGCGACAGGTCTTGCTCAATCTCGCCGGCAACGCCCTGAAGTTCACCGATCAGGGGCAGGTGATCGTCTCCGTCGGTGTGCTGGCCCGCGAGGACGACCGCCTGACGATGCGGATGGCCGTCAGCGATACGGGGATCGGCATCGCGGCCGACCAATTGGCCAGCATCTTTGGCGCGTTCGAGCAGGCCGAGACCTCGACGACCCGGCGGTTCGGCGGCAGTGGTCTGGGGCTGACCATCACCCGTCATCTTGTCGAGCGGATGGGCGGCGTGTTGCGGGTGGAAAGCCAGCCGGGGCGGGGGAGCCGCTTCTGGTTTGATATCACCTTGCCTGTTAGCGGCGAGGGCTCCGAAAGTGCGGAAAGCGGCAGACCCTTGCGCGTTCTTGTCGTCGAGGACAATCCGGTGGCGGGCGGCATTCTCGCCCAAACCGTCCAGGGCCTTGGCTATGACTGCGATCTTGTGCAAGAGAGCGCGGAGACCAAGGCGCGGATCGTCGCCGCCGACGCGGCCGGGCGCCCCTATGACGCCGTGCTTCTCGACTGGCGCATGCCCGAAGTCGACGGACTGACCACCGCCCGGATCCTGCGCGAGATGGGAGTGACGCTGTGTCCCCAGTCCATCATCATGGTGACCGCCTATGGCCGCGATGTCTTGAGTTTGGCCGAGCAAACCGGCGATGCGCCGTTTGATGCGGTTTTGACCAAGCCGGTCACCCCGGGGCAACTGCGAGACGCCTTGCTTCGGCGGGATCGGGCCACCTCGGAGGGCGAGGCGACCGCCCTGGCGCCCCGCGGTTTGCCAACGCCCCTGGCCGGGCGCCGTTTGTTGGTCGTCGAGGATAACGCCATCAATCGCCAAGTGGCGGCCGAGCTTCTGGCCGGCGCCGGGGCCGAGATCGATCTGGCCGAAGGCGGGGAACGCGGGGTGATGATGGTTTTGCGGGGCGAGATCGCTTACGACGCCGTGCTGATGGATATCCAGATGCCCGATATCGATGGCTTCGAAGCGACGCGGCGCATCCGTGCCGATGCCCGCTTCAAAGCCTTGCCGATTGTCGCGATGACGGCGAACGCCTCGCGCGCCGACCGCGAGGCCTGTCTTGCCGCGGGCATGACCGAGCATGTCGGCAAGCCCATCGACATCACCGCCACCATCGACGTGCTGGTGTCCTTGATGACGGAAGGGATGACGGAAGGCGAACCGATCGCCCCTCCATCGCCGATGGGCGGGACGGGGAGGGAGGTCCCGTCGGACGAGCCCTTGCTTGAAGACCTGGACTCGATCGCCGAGCGGCTTGGCGGGCAGGTGGATCTTCTGCGCCGCCTGCTGCCGACTTTCGCCGAGCGGACCGGGGAGCTTCTTGACGAGATCGAGGATCTGATCGGTCGCGGCGACTGGTCCGCCCTGTCGATGGCCTTCCATACGATCAAAGGAAGCGCCGCATCGATGGGCGCCGTCGCCCTGGCCAGTCACGCCGCCCTGTGGGAGGAACGCTTGCGCGAGGACGGTCCGGGCACCCTGGATGCCTTGCGTCGCGATCAGGCGCTCTGCGACCAGATGCGCGCGCTGCTCGCCGCCTCGCTGGAGGCGTTGTCCTCCCACCTGGACGCGATGGCGGGCCCTTATGCGAAAGAGCCCGCCGGGTGATGGAGAAGCCGATCGGTTAGACGCGCGGGCTGTCCAAGGCGTCCTCGGCCCGGTGGCAGGCCACCTCGCGGCCGCCGACCGGGCGGAGCGTCGGGATCTGCTGCTTGCACATCGCCACCGCCAGCGGGCAACGGGTGTGGAAGGTGCAGCCGGGCGGCGGGGAGAGGGGCGAGGGCAATTCGCCCTTCAGCGGCTCGCGGCTGCGCCGGGCGCCGGGATCAAGCTTGGGGGTGGCGGCCATCAGCGCCTGGGTATAGGGGTGGGCCGGGGCGCCGAAGATCGCCTCCTTGGGGCCCATCTCGACCACCCGCCCCAGATACATCACCATCAGATCGTTGCTGATGTGGCGGACCACCGACAGGTCGTGGCTGATGAACAGGAAGGCGACGCCGAAATCCTGCTGAAGATCCATCAGCAAATTCAGCACCTGGGCCTGCACCGACACATCGAGCGCCGAAACCGGCTCGTCGGCCACCACCACCCGGGGATTGAGCATCAGGGCGCGGGCGATGGCGATGCGCTGGCGCTGACCGCCGGAAAACATATGGGGATAGCGGGTGGCGAATTCGGGACGCAGCCCGACCCGGGCCATCATCTCGGCGACCTTTTCGCGCCGCTCGGCCGCGCCCAGGGTGGTGTTGATCGCCAGCGGCTCGTCCAGGATGGTCCGCACCTTCCAGCGCGGATTGAGCGAGCCATAGGGATCTTGGAAAACGATCTGGACGCTGCGCCGCGCGTCCTTGACGGCGGCCTCGTCGGCAAAGGCCACGGCCTTGCCATTGATCCGCAAGGTTCCTTCGCTCGGCTCCTCGATCAGGGTGACCTGACGGGCGAGGGTCGATTTTCCGCAGCCCGATTCACCGACGACGGCCAGGGTGCGGCCCGGCGCCAGACGGAACGATACATCGGTCAGGGCGTGGACGGTGGCGTCGTCCTTGAAGGGACCACGGGCCACCGAATAGCGCTTGGTCAGCCCCTGGGCCTCGAGAACCGGCATCACGGCCTCGGTCCCCGGCAGGGGGGAATGCGCGGTGGGGATCGCAGGAGTCATGGCCGGGCCTCTCCACGGATATCGATGTCCAGGGCGGCCGGCGGCGGCGCCTTCAGGGGATCGGGGGCCGACAGGGGGAAGAAGCAGCGAACCTGTCCGCTATCGGTGGGGGTCAGGCTCGGCCGTTCGGCCCGGCAACGGTCCTGGGCGAAGGCGCAGCGCGGCGCCAGCAAACAGCCCTTGGGGCGGTCGTGGGCGCCCGGCACCACGCCGGGAATGGTGTTGAGCCGACGCTTGCCCTCGGCCCGTTCGGGCAGGGCCTCGAGCAGGGCGGCGGTATAGGGGTGGTGGGGACGATCGAAGATCGCCGGCACCGCCCCGGTTTCCATCACCTGACCGGCATACATCACCACCACCCGATGGGCGGCCTCGGCGACCACGGCAAGGTCGTGGGTGATCAGCACCATGCCCATGCCGCGCTTTTCCTGCAGGGTCAGCAGCAGGTGCATGATCTGCGCCTGGATGGTGACATCAAGCGCCGTCGTCGGCTCGTCGGCGATCAGCAGACGGGGATCGCAGGCGACGGCCATGGCGATCATCACCCGCTGGCTCATGCCGCCGGAAAGCTGGTGGGGAAACAGGCCCAGGCGCGATCCCGGATCGGGGATGCCAACCTGGGACAGCAATTCGATGGCCCGGTCCCGGCGTTGGGCGCGGGTGCCGCCCTGGTGGATCTTCAGGGTCTCGGTGATCTGATAGCCGATGGTGAAACAGGGGTTGAGGCTGGTCATCGGCTCTTGGAAGATCATCGCCACGTCCGAGCCGGTCAGCTTGCGACGCTGGCGGCCCGACAGCGTCAGCAGATCGATGCCGTCAAACACCATCTTGCTGGCCTTGACCCGCCCGGGATAGGCGACCAGACCCATCATCGCCAGCGAGCTGACGGATTTTCCCGAGCCGCTTTCGCCGACGATGCCCAGAACCTCTCCGGCATCGACGGAAAAGCTGACGTCCTCGACGGCGCGGAACGGTTTGTCGCCGCTGCCGAATTCTACGGTCAGGTTCTCGATTTCAAGCAAGGACATGGCAGGACTCTCACCGCTTCATGCGGGGATCGAGGGCATCGCGCAGGCCGTCGCCCATCAGATTGAAGGCCAGCACCGTGAACAGGATGGCAAGCCCGGGGAAGGTAACGATCCACCAGTGGCTGAGCACGAATTCGCGCGCTTCCGACAGCATGGTTCCCCATTCCGGTCGCGGCGGACGGGCGCCAAGCCCGAGGAAGCCAAGCGCCGCCGCGTCGAGGATCGCCGTGGAAAAGCCAAGGGTCGCCTGAACGATCAACGGCGCCAGGGTATTGGGCAGAATGGTCTTGACCATCAGCCGGCCCTTCGACGCGCCGGCCACCCGCGAGGCGGTGACGTAATCCTTGGTCGCCTCGGTCATCACGGCGGCCCGGGTCAGCCGGGTGTAATGGGGCAGGACGACGACGGCGATGGCCGCCATGGCGTTTTCCAGGCCGGGGCCGAGAATGGCGACGATGGCGATGGCCAGCAGCAGGCTGGGCACCGACAAGATGATGTCCATCAGCCGCATGATGACGATATCGACCCAGCCGCGCAGGAAGCCCGCCAGCAGGCCAAGGCCGACGCCGGCGACCAGCGACAGCGTCACCACCACGGCGCCGACCATCAGCGACAGCCGGGCGCCGAAAATGATGCGCGACAGGATGTCGCGGCCCAGGGCGTCGGTGCCCAGCAGATAGGACCACTGACCGCCCTCGAGCCAGGCCGGCGGCATCTTGGCCATCGGCACGTTCATCTCATAGGGATGGTGGGGGGCGACCTGGGGGGCGAAGAGGGCGACGATGACAATGACGACGATGAAGATCAGCCCGGCGACCGCGCCCTTGTTTTCGCTGAAGTAATGCCAGAACTCGGCCAGCGGATGGGGCGGCTTGAGGGCGAGCGCCGCTTCGGCCCGCAGGGCGACGGCGGCCTCCTGGCCGGGAGCGTCGAGCGCGCCCCCCGCCGTCTTGGGGCCGGTCTTGGGTTCGGAAGGGGTGAGAGTCATCTTGATTACCGTCGATGGCGGATGCGCGGGTTGATGACGCCATACAGCACATCGACCAGCAGGTTGACCAGAATGACCACGGTGGAGATCAGCAAGATGCCGCCCTGAACCGCCGGATAATCACGGCGGTTGATGCTGTCGACCAGCCATTTGCCAACCCCGGGCCAAGCGAAGATCGTCTCGGTCAGGATGGCGCCGGCCAGCAGAACGCCCGTCTGCAGGCCGATGACGGTGATCACCGGGATCAGGGCGTTGCGCAGGGCGTGGACCATCACCACCCGGCCGGGGCTGACCCCCTTGGCCCGCGCGGTGCGGACATAATCCTCGCGCAGGACCTCGAGCATGGCCGACCGCGTCATGCGGGCGATCACCGCCAAGGGGATGGTGCCGACGACGATGGCGGGCAAGATCAGATGGTGAACAGCCGACAGGAAGGCGCCGGGTTCGTCCGACAGCAGGCTGTCGATCAGCATGAAGCCGGTGACGGTGTCGATCCACATGATGGAATCGATGCGCCCGGAGACCGGCGTCCAGCCGAGGATGCCCGAAACCAGCATAATCAGCAGCAGGCCCCACCAGAAAATCGGCATGGAATAGCCCGTCAGGCTGACGACCATCACCCCGTGATCGAGGCTGGTGCCGCGTTTGACCGCCGCCAACATGCCCGCCGGGATGCCGATCAGCACGGCGAAGACCATGGCGAAGACGCCAAGCTCGATGGTCGCCGGGAACAGCGTCTTGAATTCTTCGATGACCGGCTGGCGGGTGACGATGGAGTTACCAAGGTCGCCCTGCAGCGCCTTCCCCAGATAGGTCAGATACTGCTCCCACAACGGCCGGTCGAGGCCGAGTTGGGTCATCAGCATGGCATGGCGCGCGGGGCTTACCCCGCGTTCGCCGGCCATGACCAAAATGGGGTCGCCGGGGATCAGGTGGATCAAGGCGAAGGCCAGCAAGGTCACCCCGATGAAGGCCGGGATGATCAGCACGACCCGTCTGAGAATGAACGAAATCATGGTGTCTCGCGCTCTTCGCGCTGTTGCGGGGCCAGGAAAGCGCCGGACAATACACGTCCGTATGGGAAATGCAAACCTTGGAATCCGTCGGCTACCGCAGAAGGAGCGAGTGTCCGCCCCGCGCCGCACAATGAAAAACGGGGGAAGGCATCGCCTTCCCCCGCCGGCTTTGTCGGCTATTTCTTGAGGTCGACGCCGTAGAAGATATGTCCGCCAAGCGGATCTATCTTATAGTCGATAACTTCCTTGCGAATCGGCTCGTAGACCACCGAATGCGCGATCGTCGCCCAGGGGGCCTGCTCCTTGAAGATGACCTGAGCCTCTTCGTAGAGCTTCACCCGCTCTTCCTGGCTGGTGGCGATCTTGGCCTTCTGGATCAGGTTTTCAAAGGACTTGTCGCACCAGCGCGCATAGTTGTTGCCGGGGATGGCGTCGCAGCCCAGCAGAACCGCCAGGAAATTATCGGGATCGCCATTGTCGCCGGTCCAGCCAAACAGCGCCGTCTCATGCTCGCCGGCCTTGGCGCGCTTGAGGTATTCGCCCCATTCGTAGGAGGTGATTTCGGCATCCACGCCCACGGCCTTCCAGTTGGCCTGAAGGATTTCGGCCATGCGGCGGGCATTGGGGTTGTAGGGGCGCTGGACGGGCATTGCCCAGATGGTGGTCTTGAGATCCTTCACCCCGGCTTCGGCCAGCAGCTTCTTGGCGGCGGCCGGATCGAAGGCGTCGTCCTTGACGGCCTTGTTGTAGGACCAGATCGTCGGCGGGATCGGGTTGGTGGCGGCGGTGCCGGCGCCCTGATAAACGGCGTCGATGATCGCCTTCTTGTCGATCGCCAGATTGAGGGCCTTGCGCACGCGCACGTCGTCGAAGGGCTTCTTCTCGACGTTATAGGCCAGATAGCCGACGTTCAGGCCTTCCTGGTGCATCAGGTTGACCGCCTTGTCGGTCTTCATGGCTTCCAGGTCGGCCGGATTGGGATAGGGCATCACATGGCATTCGCCGGCCTTCAGCTTGGCGTAGCGCACGCTGGCGTCGGGGGTGATGACGAAAACCAGGCGGTCGATGGCGGCCTTGCCCTGCCAATAGGTCGGATTGGCCTCGTAGCGGATCTGGGCGTCCTTCTGGTAACCGCGGAACATGAAGGGACCGGTGCCGATCGGCTTCTGGTCAACGACTTCCGGGGTTCCGGCCTTCATCATCTTATCGGCGTATTCGGCCGAGAAGATCGAGGCGAAGTCCATGGCCAGATTGGCCAGCATCGGCGCTTCGGGGCGGCTCAGGTGGAAGACCACCGTATAATCGTCGACCTTCTCGATCTTTTCGAGAAGGGTGTTCATCGACATGCCTTCGAAGTAGTCGTAGGTGCCGCCGGAAACCGCGTGATAGGGGTGATCCTTCTTCAACTGACGCTCGAAGCTCCAGATCACGTCATCGGCGTTGAATTGCCGCGTCGGCTTGAAGATGTCGCTGTCGTGGAAGGTCACGCCCTTGCGCAGGTGGAAGGTATAGGTCTTGCCGTCGGGCGAAACCTCCCAGCTCTCGGCCAGACCGGGTTCGATCTCCGTGGTGCCGCGCTTGAAAAGAACGAGCTTGTCGAAAATGTTCTTGCTGGTGGCGTCGAAGGTCGTGCCGGTGGTGTAAAAAGCCGGATTGAAGCCCTCGGGGCTGCCTTCCGAGCAATAGACCAGCGTCTTGGCCTGGGCCCCGCTCGCCGCCATGGCGAGGATAACGGCCGAAGCCGCGCCAATCACTATTTTGCGCATGCTGTCCTCCAGAGTATGGACCGGCCCTTGGACGGGCGCGGCCGGGACGAATGTCCTTGATCGTGACTATGTCTGTTCCGGGAAGGCGCCGCCCGGCTCGGCTGGATCAAAGGGGGGAGATCCCCATCCGGTGCTCAAGATCCCCGCCGGAAGGTCTTTCCGGCAAGCTCCAAAGCGGCTACCACTATCGGAGACATTTTTGTACCCGTCAACCCTGGCGAAAGTGGCCGATAGCAAGGTCCTAGAGCCAATCCCCGAGCGATCCGCAGCCGATCGCGACAACGATTCGCTCCCCGATCAAGATCCTAAGGCGGTGGGCGGGAAGCGGATTTTCCCCTGCCGCTTGCGGTCTTGGCGGGCGGGGTTACCGTCAAAGGCCGCCGTCCCCGCGGAACCGGAGAGCGGCGCCATGATCAAGGAGAAGGCGATGGCCGAGGTGATCAACCTGCGACAGGCCCGGAAACGCCGGGTCCGCGAGGAGCGGGGGCGCGAGGCCGAAGCCAACCGCGCCCGCTTCGGCCGCCCCAAGGCCGAACGTCAGGCCACCACCCTGGAGCGCGAGCGCGCCGGCAAGGTGCTCGAGGGGCATCAGCGCCAAAGGCCGGAAGAGGGCGCGGGCGGCGGGCCGGAGGAGGGGGACGACGGGCCCGACTAGGGCGATCTGCGGGAATCCTCGTCCCCGCGCATCGCCCTAGCTTTTCCAAACCTTGTCCATGGCCTTCACCGCCTCCCAGGCCTTGCGTCCGGCGGTTTCCAGGGTGGCTTGGCGATCCTCGTTCAAAGCCGCCGCCCAGCCGGCGGTAAAGGCCAGATCAGGGTGGCCGGGGCCGGCGCTGGCGGCGGCGCGGCGCAGTTTTTCGCGGGCGACGACGATATCGTGGGCGGTCCCCAAAATCTCCTGGGCTTCCTTGAGCACGCGCAACGTCGCCCGTGTCGGCTTTTCGGGATAAAGGTCGGAGAGGAATTCCAGGGCGTAGCGCAGTTTCTTGATATGAACGCGCAGGGCGTGGCGGGCCTCGGGGCTGAGGTCTTCAAAGTCGCGGCCGGCGCGGCGCAGGGCCTTATGGCGCTTGCGCAGAACGGCGGCGGCGGCCTTGCCCAGGGGCGTCGTCCGGGCGACCGAGCGCTCGTCGGCGCCGCGCCAGTCGCCGCCGTCAAGCCAGCGGGTGGCGCGCAGCACCAGCAAGGCGAAGCGCGGGCTGGCCACCGCCTCGCGGGCGGCGCGCTGGTGGGCCAGGCTTTCCGTTTCGAAGTGATCGCGCAAGCCCGCCCACCCGGGGGCGCCGGCGCCGTCCTCGGGCACCGGCGGGCGTTCCCCTTGGGCCGAAGGGGAGGATTCGACGGGCGGCCGTGCCGTCGTCTTGGACTGCGCCAACGCCGCGGCGGCGAGCGGGGCCAGACTCTCGGCCAGGAAAACCTCGGAATCCCGGGCCGGGGCCAGCAGCCCCATCAACCAGCGCAGATCTTCTTTCACCGCCTCGGTATCCTCGCCGGCGATCATCGCCTTGAAGGTGGTCATCGCCGAACGCAGGCGGCGGATGCCGATGCGCATCTGATGGACGGCATCGTCATCGCTGGCGGCGATCAGCGCCGGGGCATTGGCCGCCACGTGATCCAGGCAGGAGCGGCCGATATGCCAGAAGGCCTCTTCGGCCGGCATGGCGCCGTCCAGCGGGATGGCCTCGGCGCGCGCCGCCTGCGGCGGCTCGCCCAGGCCAAGCAGGCGGAAGCCGCGCGCCGCCTTGGACTCCGACCCCAAAGCCAAAGGCAGGGTTTCGGCCAGCCGCAGGGCCAGATCATAAAGGGCGCCGACCTCGCCCTCGATCAGTTCCAGTTCGATCTCGGCGATCGGCTCGCTGGCCTCCTCGGCGCGGACCTCGCCACGGTCCACGGCGATTTCAACGACGCCGGTCGGTGTCGTCACCCGTCGGGTGGCGCGGCGGATATCGGTGACCACGCGCGGGAAAAGCGGCTGCTCGCCGATAAGGGCGGCGAAGTCCTCGGCCAGCCCCCAGTGTTCGAGAAGGGTGATATCGGGAAGGGGGGTGGCGACCCGGGCTTCCCATTCCCCCCGGGCGTGCAGCCCGCCGCGCTCGCTGCCCTTGGTCTTGACCGTCTGCCAATGCTGGCGTCCGGCCGAGCGCAGGCGCAGCGACAGCCCGGCCTTGGCCAGGGCGTTATCGGCGGTATCGTAATAGGTGCTGATCTGATGGCGGGAAACCGGCTTGCGGCCGCCGGGCGAGCGCATCACCGGATGGTCGAGAACTTCGCCGATCCGTTCGGCCGGACAGCTCAACTTGAGTTCCGTTTCCATATTGGCCATGAGGTCCCCTTCGTCTTGCCCAAAACGCCTTGCCTAGAACGGCTATCGCCCGTCCATGAGATGCCAGACCGGAGGGAAAAGGCAAGTCTCCGCCCGGTTTTCCCGCCGCGGTCGCGCCTTTTATCGACGCGGGATCGGGTGGGCCGGCGCGGATTCGGTTTTTCTTAAGGTCTCCATGGTGTGATCCGCGCCAGGAATGGATCATCGGACTCCCGGCTTTCCCGACGGGGGGCGACGGGATGGAGGCGGACGGATGAACGGAACGACCCTGCGTGGCCTGGCCGCGCTCTGGATGCTGTGCCTGGGGCTGGCGGCGTGCCAAAGCCCCGGGGGCCAGATGGAGGACGCCGCCCAGGCGGGGAGTCCGGCGGCGGGGCTGTCCACCGATCTGGCCCTGGCAGCCCTAGCCAAAGGCGACTACCCCGGCGCCGAAACCCATGTGGAACGCGCCCTGGCCGCCAATCCCCAGGAGCCCTACGCCTTGCTCGCCGCCGGTCTGCTGTATCAGAACACCGGTCGTCCGGCCGAGGCGGCGCGCATCTATCGTCACTTGGTGGCCCTCAAGCCCCGGGAGCAGGCCGCCGTCGGCACCTGGTTCCGCCAACCGCCCCAGCCGATCGCCGATATCGCCGCGGCCAATCTGGAAGTTCTCGGCATGCTGCCGGCGACCGAAGGAGCATCCTCGCGCCTGCCGGCCGAGCTGTCCTCGCCCAGGATGCCGATGACGCCGGCGGCGCCCACGGCGATGCCGCTGGCGATGGCGCCACCGCCGACCACGGAAGCGGTTCCCCTGCCGCGGACCTCGGGGAAACGCACGGTGACCGTGCGCACGGTCACGACCACGACGACTTCCTCGCCCGCCGGGAGCGTCGCCCCGCTCTCCGCCGGGCCCGCCGCCGGGGCCGCCGCCGGCGGGCCGGTGATCGAAACCGTCAGTTCCTCCGCCTATCCGGTCGAGCCTTTGTCGGCTTCGGGGGCGCCGCGCTCCCTGGTGACGCCGCCGAGTCCGGCGACGGCCGCGGCGCTCTCCCTGGGCGCTCCCCTCGTTCCGGCGTCGCCGATTCCCCAGGCCGGGCTGCTCGATCCCCGGGAAACCGCCAATATCGCCCGACGCTTCGTCGCGTTACGCCGCTTGCTCGCCGAGTCCCTGATCACCGAGGAGGAATACGGCCGGCGCCGCGCCGCCAATCTTGGCGCGCTGTTGCCGTTGACCCGCCCCGAACCGGCCGCCGATCTCGGCCGTCCGGCCCCGGCGCCCGAAGAGGTGGTCACCCGCCTCAAGGCGCTGCGCGCCACCCAGGAACGCGGGGCGATGACCGGCGAGCAGATGGCGGCCGAGCGGCTGGCCATCCTTGAGGCCCTGTTGCCCGCCGACCCGCGCTCGCGCGCCCCGGTTCTGGCCCGTCCGGCGACGGCGACCGATGGCGCGGCGGCCGAGGACCGGGTCGCCCATCTGCAAAATCTCGGGGTGATCTCCCAGGCCGAAGCCCGGGCCGAGATCGCCGGCATCCGCAAATCCGTCGGCCTGTCGCGTCCGACGGCGCCGCGCCAGACGGCGGCGGCGTCCTCGCGCACCGCCAAAGGCAAAAGCGCGGCGGGCCGCTCGGCCGCCAATGGCGTTCACCTCGATTCCTACAAAAGCGAGGCCGATGCCCGCGCCGGATGGGCGGCCCTGCAAAAGCGCCATGGCGCGCTGCTGTCGGGGCTGTCGCCCCATATCGTGCGCGCCGACCTTGGTAAGAAGGGGGTTTTCCAGCGGCTGACCGCCGGTCCGCTTCCCGCTGGCACCAGCGCCCAAGCGCTCTGCGCCCGCCTGAAAAGCGCCGGTCAGTATTGCGAGCCGACCAATCTTTAAGGCGCGGTGCCTTTAAGGCTGTGGACTTTTAAGGTGGCGGGCGGGCATCGGCCAAAAAACCTTGCGATAAGGCTAAGAAGCTCTTACATTGATAAATCCGAGGTCAGGCACTGTTTAGAGTGTGTGTGGCCGACAGGGACCCTTTTTCTGATCCCCGTCTATGCTATCGATCCGGTGGACCTTTTGTCCGATGGATTGGGGCTTGTTTTACGGTTCGACGAAAGTCGGCCGACCCTTGGCGTCTTCCGGTCCGATCTGTTTGACGGTTTTTTTCAAGGGAAGGCGAGAAAGCGGTTGACGTTGTGGGTCCAGGGGCCTAGAACCCGCCTCCCGACGGCGCCGGTGGTGCTTCGGGGAGTTGGCTCCGGGTTTGGCCGGTCCTGAAAACGCGATATCCCGCAAGGGGTTAGCGGTCTCCTGAGAGGGGGATGGGCTGGTGGAAAAAAGAAAAACGCGGTGTTGACAACGGTGCTGGGGCGGGAGTAGAAACCGCCCTCCCGACGAACCGGGCGGCGGTGCCGCGGACTGGTTTGACGGGGTCCGGGGATACCTGGACGGGTTAGGGAAAGACAGGGCTTTTCAAGCCTTTCGGAGTTGGTTTGGCTCCGGCGTCTGT